>CAZSUT010000080.1:0-4169 GCA_964610095.1 uncultured Nitrospirales bacterium
AGAATGAGCGTGATGATCGCCGCGGATGAGTCGAAGTACACAACTGGTGTGGCACCCGCAGCGGTGAATGCGTTCGGCACAAGAGTGGCCGCCACGCTGTAACCGTACGCCGCCGACGTGCCTAGCGCGATCAGGGTGTTCATGTCGGTGGTCCCATGCCGGACCACCGCCCATGCGCCTTTATAGAACTGCCAGCCGGCCCAGAACTGCACCGGCGTCGTCAGCAGCAACTGCAACCAGAAGGAAGTCGCTTGCGAAATACGAAGACCCAGGTGCTCCGACATACCGAGGAGCATGACCGGCACGCTCAGCGCCGCGGCAACCCAGAACCGGCGTTTCAGTGCCCGATACGCGGCTTGCTTCCGGTCTTCACGTGATTCCGGCGAGACAGTCGCCCGGGCCGTGGGCGCAGTCGGTAGAACCGGCGTGTAGCCGAGGCTACGAATGGTTTCCTGAATCGCCGCGGGATCGGTGACCGCCGGCTGATACTCCACGGTCGCCTGTTCGGTGGCCAGATTGACGGCGGCGCGGGAGACCCCCGGGACCGTGCTCAAGCCGTGTTCTATTTTAGCGACACAGGAGGCGCACGACATGCCTTCGATCGGAATCGTGAGGGTTGCGGGTTTGCCTGAAGCGGCGGACACTGCGGGCTTTGCTCGTAGGGGCATCATCGAGACCATCTGAACTGGCTGCACCGGCGCATGGCCCATGCCTTGGGGTCCGCCTTTGAGGACCGCTTCCGGGGCCTTCTCGAAGGTTCGTTTGCAGCCCAGGGCACAGAAATAGTACGTGGTGCCGTTGTGCACCGCCGTGGCCGGAGCCGTCTGTTCGTCCACGGTCATCCCGCAGACCGGATCAATCGCCATGACTCAAGACTATAGGGCGAAGGAGGAGAGATTCAAGGTCTGATCCAATGCAGTCATCGAGTCGGCCTAGTGGGAGACGACTCGATCGGAACGGTGAAGTAGAACCGGCTGCCATGACCTGGTGTGCTCTCCGCCCAGATCTGGCCTCCGTGGAGCTTGACCAGGCTCTTGGCGATGGGCAGCCCCAGGCCCCAACGCGGTTCGTCCGGGGTGCCCGATTCGCCGCGGTAAAACTTCTCGAACACCTTGTCGAGTTCGTGGGGCAGGTCAACACGATCACGATTGGGGACAACGACGGAAAGTCCGACGGGTCACATGGCATTAGCAAGGCCCAAGACGAATCGAATGCCGACGGGTACTGAGAGGAGCGGTCAAAGCGAGCAGCAACTGCTCGCGAACGGACGGGGCTCAGTTGGTCTACACCACTGGGTCCCGTCACTTGTGTTCCAGGATTCTGAGAGTTATCGGTCGGTTGCTCGATAGGGAAACTTAATTCGTGTAAGTCAGCGTGATCCCGACTTCATAGCCGCCCACTTCAAGCGTCGTGTTGTTTCCAAACAATGGGCTGTTGAAGGTCTCCTGTTTCTGTATGCCGTACGTAAAAAACGTTTCGACCATGAAGGCTTGAGTGAAGTGATACGCTAACGCTCCAACAATATGGTGCTCTACAATATTGGCATTGGTCGGATCCAAAGTCGTTTTCGGAACCGGATTGTTCCCGAAGTTGTATCCACCTCGAACTGTGAAATCGTCGGTGACGTCGTACGATAACCCTATTGCAGCCACGTATTGGTCGCGCCAATTGTAGTTCAGAACAAACGTGTCCGTTGGAGGAGCCGCCGGATTGTTCCCGTTGGTCAACTTGACCACGACGTTATTCAGTGCCCCATCCCAATTGATCCACTGGAATTTCGCGGCGATCAGGAGGTGTGGCGTCGGCCGCACGGCAACTCCGGCCGCCACATCCTGCGCCCACTTAAAGCCAAATGCCTTATAGTCAAAGGTGCTTCTGCAGCCGCACACGACGAAAGGGCTATAGTTTTTAGAAATCTGTCCGTTGTCGAAAGTGGTGGGGGTCGGCATGGTGTAGGCGACGCCGAGCGTTACCATATCGTTGACTTTGTACATCGCCCCGAACTTTGGGGTAAACCCCACACTATAGCCGCAGGAGGTGGGCGGAAACGCGAGTCCATTGGCTCGGTTACACTTTCCCGTGGTTTCGAACCCAAAAGCCTGTCCCGGAGCACCTGGAGTGTTGGGGACGAAGGTCAAGGAAACATCCATATACGAGACCGCCAAGCTTGCCCCAACCGACAACGCGTCCGTGACCTGGTAGGCGATGGTGGGCGTCAGCTTGTAATGACGAAGCTGTATTCCCTGCTTATCGGTGGTGCCTCCGAAGATACCAAAGGGACCGAAATTGGGAACTCTGAGGTCACGAAAGTCAGACGTCGTGCCACCGACCGTGAAGAACCCCACGCCCAAGGTCACAGGAGTTCCGCTGAGGTGCCGAACGAGACCCATATTCGGAATGAGGACGGGGTCGTTCTCCCCGTCTTTGTCGTTCAGACTATTTCGGAGCCGCAACTCGGCCTTAAGCATAGAGACCGAAAATCCAGCATGGGTGCCACTAATCTGGGCGAGGCCAGCCGGATTCGTATTCATCGCCGAAAAATCGGTGGCCACGGCAGTGTCCGCCCCGGCCAGTGCAGAAGAGATGCCCCCCGACCCGATCAGGTTCAACCCATTTGTCGCTAGGCCCAGTTCAGGCAAGAGAAGGTTTAAGAGCCACAGGCAGAACGTCCAGCCCGCAACTTTTCTCAAGGTAGCACCTCCTTGATGATCAATGGCCACGGCCTACCATGTAGTCTGAAGTCACTACTTCAGTTGTGGAAATGAGGCGCTACGATGTCAGTGTGTAGCGGAATTGTCAAGACAAGGAAGTCAGGAGAGGTTCTGCCGAAGCCACATGATCGTCGGCTCAAGATTCACATCTTGCGCGTGACTCGACGCTTCGCCATCTCACTCCATCACGTTGAGGACGAGGCCGGTGAGTGGCTTCGGATAGAAATAGGTGGACTTGTGGGGCATGCGGTCACCGACCCGCGCGACGTCCTTGACCGCGGCAACCTTGGGGGGATTTAGCAGAAACGCCAGTTCGCCGTCGCCCCGCGCCACCGCCGCCATGGCGTCCTCATCATCCTTGATATAGTTCAAGCGTTCCTCATCCTGGGGCGTCAGCCGCAGCGCCCCGCGAAAGACCAATCGCTGGAGAATGGAGACGTCCAGCCGTTCGAGGGCGGACGGACCCAGGCGGGCCAGGCCCATCGGATTGAGCGTGAGCAGATCGTAGTGCGGCTCTCCGCGGGCGACGAGTCCCATCACGTGCGCATCCGTAGCCTGCGCCGCATGCAGGGCGTTAAGAAACATAGCGCGGGTTGCTGGTTCCGTCTCTTTGGTAAAGGGGAGCGCTGCCAGCGTGAAGGTCTCTGCCAGGCGTTGCCGGATCACATCGACCGGGCACGGCAGCGGCCCTGGCAGGACGCGGTGCGTGGGGAGGATCGTCAGGCCCGGATCGTCGAGGTTCGAGAAATACATGAGGACCCAGTCGGACGGCAGCGTGCCCGACTCGCCATGAGCTTTCCGCTGCGCGTCCCGGTAGCGGAGCGCCGACTCGTAGCGATGGTGGCCGTCCGCGATGAAAAGGGGGAGCGGCTTCATCGCCGCCACGACCCGCTCGAGCGCCGCCGGGTCGGTGACGGTCCACATGTGATGCCGGATCCCTTCCCAGTCCGTTACCGCGACGTGCGGACGGCCTCCGTCCGCCGCCTCCAGGGTTCGGATGATGTCTCCAGCCGGATCGGAGTAGAGCGAGAAGATCGGGCTGAAGTTGCTGCGGCACGTCTCGAGCAACTGGTAGCGGTCGTCCTTCGCCGCGGTGCGGGTGTTCTCGTGGGGGAAGATGCGGCCGGTGCCGAACTCCTCCAGCTTGATCAGCGAGAGAAAGCCGCGCATCGTCCGCACAGCCCCGGAGGGCAGCCGGTACTCGACCGCGTACAGGTAGATCGTCGGACGCCCGTCCCGCCGGAGAACCCCGTCGCGCAGCCACTCCTCCAGAAACCGCTTGGCACGGGTGTAGCGGTTGTCCTGCGGGCCGTCTCCCGGATGCTCCCTGCCGAGCTCCAGCCGGACGACGTTGCAGGGATGCCGTTCGTAGAGCGCCGCTTGCTCGGTGGGTCCGATCACATCGTAGGGAGGCGCCACCACGGCCGTGACGTCGCCCACCTTGGCCGGGTCGTACAG
>CAZSUT010000080.1:4269-8265 GCA_964610095.1 uncultured Nitrospirales bacterium
CGTAGGGAGGCGCCACCACGGCCGTGACGTCGCCCACCTTGGCCGGGTCGTACAGAACGCCACGGAATGGGATAATCTCTGCCATGAAACCTCGTTGTACGTTAAACGATTAACGTCATTAATAGTATCGCTCGACCGTAAACCGATACAGCTCGACAGGTTCCTGCTCGCCGATGCCGCCTTTCTTCCGCGCGACCGCCATCTGCTCGTCCACCGAGGCGATCCCCTCGATATCGGGCAGCAGCAGCCCGCGTCGGGTCCCCGATTTCACGATCAGCCCGTACCGCCGCACGTCCAAGTCTTCGTGGTCCGCCACGCGCTCCGGCGTGGTCAGGATGTCCACCGAGACGACCAGCTCCGGCAACTCCGCTTCTACGACCGGCCGGAAGCGCGGATCCTTGGTCGCGGCACTGATGGCGTTTTCGATGATTTCAAGGGCGAGGTTCTCGTGCGCCGGCTCGATCGTGCCGATGCAGCCGCGCAACTCGCCTCGCTTCTTCAGCGAGACGAACACGCCTGCCCGTCCCCGCAGGGCCGGATGCTGCTCGAACAGGCCGTCCGGGGGGGTGATGACGCGGAAATCCCGGACATAGGCGTCGATGGTATCGGTGGCAAGCTGCACGTAGGGATGAACCGGAGAGGGAGAAGCCGCGCCCATCAACTAATGATCGCGCGACACCATGTAGTCGGCGACCACTTGCAGGGCCCGCTTGTGCACGGAATCCTCGAACAGGTTCAGGTGGACCTTGGCCGCCTGCACGAACCCGTGCGCGGTGGCCATCGCGTAGTCGATCGAGCCATGGCGTTCCATCAAGGACACGACCCATGCCAGCCCCCCGTTCCCGTTGGGCCTCTTCCCCATGACTCCCGCAAGCTGCATCCGTTCTGCGTCGGTGCAGTGCTTCCGAAGATGCAGCAGCGGCAAGGTGACGTTGCCCTCTCCCAGGTCCTTGCCCAGGGATTTCCCGAGCGCCTCCCGCGGAGCGGCATAGTCAAGCGTGTCGTCCACCACCTGGAACGCCACGCCGATAGCCTGGCCGAACTGGAACAGCGCGTCCCGCAACGCCGGGTCGGCATCGGCCACGACGGCCCCGATCCGGCACGCCGCCGCGATCAGGGAGCCGGTCTTGTACTCCACGATCTTGAGGTACTCCCGCTCGGAGATCGACGCGTCGTCCCTGTACGACAACTGCATCAGTTCGCCTTCCGCCATCTTCCGGCAGGCCTCCGAGAGGCACTCATTCACGTCCTGATTGCGGAACCCCACGATGTGGCAGATCGCCTTGGAATAGAGGTAATCGCCGACGAGGATCGCCACCTGGTTGCCCCACAGCCCGCCAGCGGTGCGCCGCCCACGGCGAAACTCGGCGTGGTCCACGACGTCGTCGTGCAGAAGCGTGGCGGTGTGGATGTATTCGATCAGGCTGGCTAGGATCACATCGTCCCGGCCGGTGTAGCCCGCCAGCCTGGCGCACAGGATCAGGAGCAGCGGGCGGATCCGTTTACCGCCGCTATTGAGGATGTGCGCCGCGACCGTGTTGACCAACGCCACCTTCGAGTCCAGGTTCTGGCGGATCTGATCCTCGACGGCAATGAGCTCCAGCCGGTAGCACTCCCATACATCGCTCATGCTCGCGATGGCGCAGGATTCAACATTTTTGGGCATGGGCGGATACTAGGTAAGGGTCGGAGGGTTTGTCAAGCCGAGAGTCGGGAAACCTGCGGCCGTTGTCTTGCGATGGGTCCTGTCGGGTGCTACGCTCGCGTCCATGCTGCCGTTTCTCAACCTGTGGCTGCACGTCCTCGCGGCAGTCATCTGGATCGGGGGCATGCTGTTCCTCTCGCTGGTCGCCGTGCCGGTCTTGCGCCAGGTGGACTCCCCGCTGCTCCGCGCCGACCTGTTCCGGAAGATGGCCCGGCGCTTCAGGCGGCTGGTCTGGATCTGCATCGCCGTCCTGATCCTGACGGGGATCGTCAACGTGGCCTACTACGGAAATACGACGCCGGGGTCCCCCTACCTGAAAGTGCTGGGCATTAAGCTCGGATTAGTCGCCATCCTAGTGGCGCTGGGCATGACGCACGACTTTATCATCGGACCCCGTGCTGCCCGGGCCCAGTCCCGCGATGGATTATCCCCAACCGGCACCGATCTGCTGATGGTACAGCTGGCACCGTGGGTGGGCCGTCTCAACCTCCTCCTCGGGGTGATCATCCTGGTGCTCGCAGCGGCGCTCACCCGCAGCCATTGACTAGAGAATCCACCTCAGTAGTCCGAATGGACCAGCCGCTCGCTTCTTTAGACCTATCCGGTGCAATCCCTTGATTTGGCCTGGGCTTCCGCGTGCCCGCCCGCGACGATTTGCTTGACACGCCCGCACCCCCTCAAGTAGGATTTGTTGATTCGTAACGGCTTGTCGATCAAAGGAATTCCGACCATGAGCGGAGAGATGCGCATCCCTGGGTTTCCACCTAAACAAGGTCTCTACGATCCCCGCTTTGAAAAGGACAGTTGCGGGATCGGCTTCGTCGCCAATATCAAAGGCGTCAAGTCGCACGACATCGTCCGCAAGGCGCTCCAGGTCCTCAACAACCTCTTTCATCGCGGCGCTCAGGGCTGCGACCCCTGCACGGGCGACGGGGCGGGCATCCTGCTCCAGGTGCCGCACGAGTTCTTCAAGCGTGCGTGCGCCGATGTCGACGTGAAGCTTCCGAACGCCGGCGAGTACGGGGTCGGCATGGTCTCCCTCCCGCCGAACGCCGCGCAGCGCAAGCCATGCGAGAGGCTCTTCGAGAAGGTGATCGGAGAGGAAGGGGCGCGGCTGCTGGGCTGGCGCGACGTGCCCGTCAAGAGCGGCGCGATCGGCTCGCAGGCACGCCGGACGGAGCCGGCCATCCGGCAGGTCTTCATCGCCCGCGACATCCTCAACGAGGCGCAGTTCGAGCGCAAGCTCTACGTCATCCGCAAGCGCATCGAGAATGCCATCCGCGAGTCCGCGATCGAGGGTCGGGAGCACTTCTACATTCCCAGCATGTCCATGAACACCATCATTTACAAGGGCCTGCTGTTACCGGATCAGATCACTCAGTACTTTCCGGACCTGACCGATACCAGCATAGTCAGCGCGCTGGCGATGATCCACTCGCGCTTCAGCACGAACACGTTCCCGACCTGGCCGCTCGCGCACCCCTACCGCTACATCTGCCACAACGGCGAGATCAACACGCTCAAGGGCAACGTCAACTGGATGCGCGCACGCCAGGGCCGCCTGCAGTCGGAGCTCTTCGGCGACGACATCCCCAAGCTCTTCCCCATCGTGTACGAGCACCAGAGCGACTCGGCCTGCATCGACAACGCGCTCGAGTTCCTGGTGATGGGCGGCCGCTCGCTCGCGCAGGCGATGATGATGCTGATCCCCGAGCCGTGGGTTGGAAATCCGCAGATGGACCTGGAACGGCGCGGGTTCTACGAGTACCACGCCGCGATGATGGAGCCGTGGGACGGCCCGGCGGCCGTGTGTTTCACCGATGGGAAGCAGATCGGCGCGACGCTCGACCGCAACGGCCTGCGCCCCTGCCGATACCAGATCACCACCGACGACCTTGCGGTGCTGGCCTCAGAGGCCGGCGTGCTCCCCTACGATGCCAAGGACATCCGCCAGAAGGGCCGCCTGCAACCGGGTCGCATGTTCCTCGTTGACACGGTGCAAGGGCGCATCATCGACGACGAGGAGATCAAGGCCGAGATCGTCAGGCGGAAGCCGTACCGGGCCTGGGTGACCCAGTACCGCGTCTCGCTCGACGAGCTGCCGGAGCCGCTGAACGTGCCGCAGCCAGACCACCCGACACTCCGTCAGCGCCAGCAGGCGTTCGGCTACACGGTCGAAGAGCTGAAGATGGTCGTCACGCCGATGGTCATGGCCGGCGAAGAGCCTGTTTCCTCCATGGGCACCGACACGCCGCTGGCCGTGCTGTCGGAGCGACCCCAGCTCCTGTTCA
>CAZSUT010000081.1:0-7916 GCA_964610095.1 uncultured Nitrospirales bacterium
CCCGCGGCTTATGAGTCCGCTGCTCTACCAACTGAGCTACACCGCCACCCCGAGCTTGCGGCTTATTATCCCACAAAAGCTGTGCTTACCAGCTTTTGGCGCCCACTTGGCCTGCATCGTCACCGATGAAGGGGCGCAACAGCTCCTCTACCTCGATCGCCGTCTTGTCCTGGGAGGCCGGGGCCTCAACGGGCGCGGTCGCCGGGGTTTCTTTGCGGGGAAACGCCGAGCGGGTCTTCACCTGGGCCACGACCTCGTCGAGGGCGCGTCCAATGATGCCCGATTCTAGCTGGGCGGCTCGCACCACGGTCAGGCAGTTGAGGCATGGGACTGTCCGTGGCCACATCTTGACTTCTTCGTCTTCGCCCAGTTCGTAGATCGCCAGGCTGCGAAGCTTGGTCGTCAAGTTCTTGGTCCCGCCTTCCGGGTGCTCGCAGGGTTTGGGGGTAATGGGCGGGATCGGTTCGGCCGCCAGCGCGAAGATGGTCTGGGTCCATAGGTCGCTGGCCAGGTCCACGGGTTTGCTCCCGATCCCTTCGTTCTTGCTGCCTCCCGCCAGTTTGGGGCCGATGCCGGCGTTGACCGCCGCGGCGAAGCTTGCGGCGTCGAGGCTGGACTTCAGGGTCGAGGCCAGCGCGTTCACGTACGCCTGGACGGCCTTCACGCGTCGATTCGTGATGGGACCGACGGCAATGCACCAGATCTCGGCGAGAAACTCGTCGGAGAGGGAAGACAGTATGTTGGCCTGGCGTTCCAGCAAGTTCAGGTTGAGGCGCTTCTTAAAGCGGTCGCGCTTCCGGAGGCGGCCCTGGTACTCTAGGCTCAGCCGTTCACGAACGTAGTCCGCCTCTTCGATCTCCTCTTTGTCGGCGCGGGCGGCCAGCTTCTTCAAGGCGTAGGTGAGCGGGGAGAGCTTGGCTTGCGCGCGCAGGTCTTCGAGCGACTCCGGACCGATCTCGCATTCGGAGGTGAGCAACTGCTCCGTCGCCGTGATCTCCTGCTGTAGGCCTGCCAGGTAGTCCGTGAGGAAGTCAGCTAGGAGATTCAAGCGGGTGAGCTGCCCGCGCAGTTGGGTCTGGAACTGTCGGACTTTGTTCTCGACTGCGATGATCCAATCCTTGGGGAGTCCACTGATCTTGTCGTGGGCCACCTGCGACCTGCCGCCTTGTTTCAGGCCGGCTCGCATGTTTGGCTCGGACCGCTCGCGGGCCATGAAGGCGATGTCTTCGGCGGGCGGGTCCAAGTAGGGCAGCAGGAGAAGGCGGACCATGACCCGCTGGACCGGCTGCAGCGCCGCGATGGCCGCCTCGATCTGGGCCCGCGTGAGCGCCGTCTGGGGGGGAGCGGTGGTGGTCATGGTTGGCCCAGTTTTTCGAGTTCCTTGGCGATGAAGGTGGACAGGTCGTCGACGGTGCCGTTCGCGTAGATTGAGCTTGGAATGTCCACGCAGATCAGCTTCTCGGGGTTCACCCCTTGGTCCTTGGCGTAGTCGGGGTTCACGTAGTAGTTGAACGAGCCGTCCGGACGCCTCAGGACATACAACGGCGTTGTTTCCATCGTCGACTCCACCACTATAACACGATGACTATTGGTTAGCACACGCTTGAACGCAGTGTCAATAAACGGAAGTCGCGCCGCGCAGCGGCCTCGCCTCCCGGCCGGATCAGCGAGATTGTGGAGGGGTTATGGTCTTAGGCGCAGGCTTTGACTAATTTTCTGACTTCGCTGTCTTCTATTAATGCCGCGTGCAATCGTTGAGTAGTGCCGGCCGATTGGTAGAGCAGATCCCCTTTGCCGAGCAAGGTTTCGGCGCCGCTCTGATCGAGAATAACTCGTGAGTCGCTCCCACTCTGGACGCGGAAAGCGACGCGGGTAGGGAAGTTCGCCTTAATTAAGCCAGTGACCACATCCACGGAAGGGCGCTGGGTGGCGATGATCAGGTGAATCCCAGCGGCCCGAGCTTTCTGGGCAAGGCGAGTGATTAATTCCTCGGCCTCCTTGCCAAGCATAAAGACCATGTCGGCAAATTCATCAATAAGAAAAACAACATAGGGTAAAGCCTGCCATTTACCGTTGAATTTTACGAATTCACTGCGGCGGCGTTCGCGGATGGTCTCATTAAACTCTTCAATATTTCGAGTCTCGAGGGCGAGCATAGATTCGTAGCGCATTTCCATCTCGTCCACCATGCGGTTGAGCAGGGTTTGGGCATCGGTTTTAATATCGCTGATCACCGGGCAGGCAAGGTGGGGCAATTTTTTGTACGCGGCCAATTCGACCATCTTGGGATCGATAAAAACGAAGCGCATCTCCTTGGCGGAATTCTTGCAGACGAGCCCGGCGATAAGATTGTTGATAAAAACGCTTTTGCCGGACCCAGTGGTGCCGGCAATCAAGAGGTGTGGCATTTGTACCAGGTCTTCAACCACGGGTTCACCAAAGGTGTCGACTCCAAGGGCCACCGGTAGGATCACTTCTGATGAACGGTACTTGGTGCTCTTGAGCACATCGCCCAAACGAATAACTCTACGTTGCTCACTAGGGATTTCAATACCGACGGTGTTCTTGCCGGGCAACGCCGGTATAACCCGCACACTTTGAGCCCGCAACATGCGGGCGATGTCGTTCGCAATGCTCACAATTTTTGCAGCTTTCGTTCCTGCGGTTGGTTCATATTCCAGCGTTGTGACTACCGGGCCCACCGTAATGTTGGTGATCTTGCCTTCGACCTTGAATTCATGGAGTTGAGTTTCGAGCTGCTTAACCAGGGCACTGAAGTCGGCATTTTTTGAGGAGTTCGCCTTGCTAGTTTGAAAAATGTCGACATTAGGCCTTGCATGTTTGGGGACTGCTGAGGTGAGGTCAACCTCGATTCCTATCTCACTTTCTTCATCCTGATTTCCAGTCATCGGTTGTGCACCACGCCGTCCATCTTCCCCATTAATCTGAGGTGTGGTAAGCGAGGCGATCGGCTTCCTCCCTCTTTTGCCTATAGGTTCACTGATGAGGCGTTGCAGCAGAAAGAGCAGGTATTCAACGAATCTTGCGGTATTGGAAACAGTCAAGTTCCCCGTAACCACCAGGCCAGCCACGGCTGCAAAAGTTAAGCTGATGACGGCGCCACCGTAACCGACACTGTTGAGGAGTGTGTTACCAAACGTTGTGCCGATTGCGCCGCCAAAACCATTGGACAGATGCGTGCCCTTCGGATTTGGCTCGTCAATATGAATGAGTCCGCAAGCAACCACTACGATGAGGGCAAAGCCGACAAAACGTTTGGTCTTGGGCCAGCGGACAAAGCCGAGCGCCATCATTCCGCCCCAGAAGAAAAGTGTCGATGCGATAAGCAAGCTAACAAGGCCGAATGTGCTAAGCAAAAAATCACCCAGCCAGGCACCCGCGGGTCCGACCATATTTTCATAGTTTTCATTAATAGCAGGGAGCTTGATCGAGTCTGTGGGATCGTAGGTAATAAGTGCTAACCCGAAAAAAATGCCAGAGGCAAGTATTGCAAAACCGAGGAGCTCAAAGAATGCACTTTCCTTAGGTAGGAACGCCTTGAATTTCTCAATCAACATCCGCAACATGGACAGCACAAATCTCGCTTCAATCCTTGCAGGTGAGAGTTTTTAGAGCGGCGGTGCGAGGCATGTGCGCAGGCTACCAAAGGAGGTGGGAGCGGTCAACGGAAAAGTCGAATGTCTTACTCCTGCCCAAGACAGCCTGAGTCATCATCGTCTGAGTTGGCAGAGAACTTCCTCCGGTGGCATGACGACGACACGGGTGACAGTCTTGATCTTAGTCTGATCTCACTGTGGTAGAGTGGGTTGTGGTCATCCCACCGTTCACCCCCTGTCCCGCCATCGGAAACGCATTCATCGGTCGCCAAGGGCTCGTCTGGAACCTGCGTGGGCGCATCGCGCGAGGCGAGTCCCTGGCGGTGATCGGAGGGCCGAAACTGGGCAAGACCTCACTGGTTCGAACCGCGTTGCAAGGGCTGACGGACCACACGGTGCTCGAGATAGATGTTGGCGCCGACCCCTCTCCCCGGATCGACGTGGTGCCCGGCGCGGTCGTCGTCCTGGATAATCTGGATAGCATCGCTGACTCGGCGATCGAGTCGCTGCTCACGCGGGTGTCGGCGGCAAATCCGGCTAGCATCGTCGTGACCGGCGGGAGCCGATTGCGAACCATACTCGGCCGCTCCGGAACATTGGCCGTCGTGTCCTTCCGAGTGTTCCCGCTGTCAGTCCTTCTCGATGGGGAGACGCGACGGCTGATCGGCCGGGACACGAGTGCTGCCTTGGCCGCGTGGACTGGGAACCATCCCTACCTGACCAAGTTGCTTCTCCATTACATGGACTGGGAAGGAGGCGAGAACCACCGAACCCTGGAGCACGCCGTTGCGACAGGGCGGTGTCAGTGGGAACCCTTTGTTCAGCGTCTGGCGGCCGAGAGCGGCCAAGGCCCCGAGCGGCGTCTGCTGTGTTACCTGATCGAGCGCGGCAAACCGGTGAATCCCACCCGGGCCTGGTCCGACACCGGCATACGAGACATGAAGGCGGTCGCGGACACGCTCGTCTCCCTGGGTGTCATCAGCCGCTGGATTCGGAACGAGGAGGCGACGCTCTTCGCCGGGTGTCGGCTGCTCAACGACTTCATCACGGCTGAAGTTAAGAACTCACGTCTGACCCTTGGCCCTGATGACTAAACACATGAGTCAGGTGGTAGAGCTTCGGGTCAGCTACCGGTATGTGCAGGAGTACCCGTGGGTGGTGCAGGCCATCACAGGATTTCTGTCAGCCTATTTCATGGAAAAACCAGAATTTCGCGTGCAACAGAATTTTGTAGAATTAGAATCCGGCATGCACGTGTGGGTGTGCGACATTCCCCCCAACATGAAGGTTCTCGCTCTCTTGAAGCGACTGCAAGCGGATATTCCCACCTGCCACTACAAACAATCAGAAATGGATCCGCCGGCGCGACCGCAATATGTCATCGATTGCCCGGAGACAGAGCCCCCTGAACCCTCAGAAAATCGAGTCTGACCCTAATTACTCCTCCTGTCAATAAACGCCGGAGACTACGGCGCGAAGCGCTGGCGGCGCCAGAGGATGTAGGCGGTGAAGACGGCGAGCGAAATCATGAAGGCGATCCGGATGCGGTGGGGGCCCGGCAGGACTGCCAGATTCACACTAGCGTTGATGATGCCGAAGCCGGCGTACAGCAGATAGACGATGAGCCCCCATCGCTTGACCAGCAGGAAACCCACGCCGATGAGGATGTGCAGGGTGGGCGACTGAGCCTTGGAGAGGGTCCCCCAGATACCGGGCAGGGTCGTGCCGAGGATTTTCAGCCCGTAGTCCGGCCTTGCCTGGATGATGTACAGGTCGGTCAGAGCGGTGAGCAGGAAGAGAAAGCCGATGGCCTGCAGGTCCACGCTGCCGCGCGACGGCACGGGCAGGATGGGGAAGAGCGAGCCGGGGCTGTTGGACGAGTAGGCGTCCTGGACTTGTCGCGCCCAGCAGACCGCCCCGACAACGGGGACGAAGACATACAGGAGGATCGGCGTGAAGGGACCGTCGAACGCATAGCCGAAGTACCAGGCCGTCCCCACCATGAGGCCCAGCGTGAGCACTTCGGCTGCTTTTACGTAGTGGCGCTTGAGCAGTTGGCCCGCCCCCGGGAGGAACACAGACAGGAGCGCGGCTGTCAGGTCAGGAGGGCGTGAGACCTCGTTACCCCCCGAGGGTGTCGAGGGCCTCTTTGAGACTCTTGTGGACGCAGGTGAAGATCGGCGTGTCGCGCAGGGTGTAGCGGCTCCCCTCGGTTTCGCGCAAGGCCATAACCAGGTCCAGGAAGTCTTCCGGCTTGTCGCTTTCGAAGGCCACGACCCATTCCTGGTCGTCCAGCCCGAACGAATACGTCGTGTTGAGCTTCACCGACGGGAACCGGTGCCCCACTTCGATGTGTTCGTCCATCATGCCTTGCCGGGCCGCTTTCGTGAGGAGGAACCAGCCGCGGGTCTTCAGGAACGGGTAGACGAAGATATATTTGCTCTTGCCGGGCACGATCGTCAGACGCTTGCTCTCCTGGTTGTCGTGGGTGTGGTGGTCCACATAAATGGAGCGTTTCGTCATGGCGAGGTAGGAGTAGGGCGTCGACAGGTACTTGCCCAACCCGCTCGCGAGGATCTTGGTGCTCATCTCTTGGAACAACTCGAGCTCATACGAGATCCGCCAGAGCATGAAGTCGCAGTCTCCGCGGATGCCGACCGTCGAGTAGGGGATGACCATGACCTTGCCGGCATAGTCCTCGACGGCCCGGATGAACTCCTGCTTCCCCTGGGTCCGTTCGGATTCCGGCAGGCGCCGCCAGGCGGGGTCGGCCTTGTAGAACACGAAATTGACGAATTGGCGCCGTTGCGGCTGCTGCTCAGGACCAGCCATGCCCATTCCTCCCTAGCAAACCCTCCTTGTAGCACCCGGCGCGGAGTTTTGTCAATCGCCGTGGTCGAGGGTGGCGCGTGAAATTTTCTACCAAGTTAAGCCCATGGAGTGTATACTAAAACTCCAACCGTGGGAGCCCTTCCCGAGAGCTACGTCGAAATCGACGGCGTCCTGGTGGATCGCCGAATCTTCACCACTCCATTCATCTGTGACGTGGTGGTTCAGCAGTGTGGCTCGGCGTGCTGCCACCGGGGGTGCGTCGTGACGGGCGGGGACATCGAGCGGCTCACTCCCCACATGGACGGCATCGTGCGGTATCTGCCAGAGGCCAAGCGTGAATTTCTTCGCCGAGAGGGGGGGAATTTTGTTGGCGACCCCGAGCGGCAGGGAACCGAAATGCTCCCGCAGGAGACCATGGCTATGATTCGGTTCTTCAAGTCGGCTGAGGACATGCGCTGCACCTGGGTTGTGGACGACGAGTGTGTCTTTCTGTATCCGTCCACCCAGCCCGCGCCCGGCAACGGCCATAGCGTGACCGTGAACCATTGCGCCGTGCACTCCTACGCGCTGGAGCGCGGGATGGACTGGCAGAGCTTCAAACCGGCGGATTGCGTTCAGTACCCCCTCTGTTTCTATCAAAAAGACAGCCGGACGGTGCTGGCCTTGCAGGAAGAGCCGGGCCAAGCCATCGTTCCGTGCCTCAACAACCCCATCGGGCCCCCCATGTACCGCAGCCTCGAGGGCACCATCATCTACCTCCTGGGTGAGTGCTTCAATGAAAAGGTCCAGGCTTACGGACGCGAGCATTTCCCGGAGTGAACGGCCGGGGTAAGGGGGCCCTCCCATGGTTCGCGCCGAGATCATCGCGATCGGCTCCGAATTGGTCCTCGGCGGCGTGGCCGACACCAACTCGCTCTACCTCGCCGAGGAACTGCTGAAGCTCGGCATCGAGGTCCGCTACAAGACCGTCGTCGGCGACGATCCCAAGGACATGGAGGCGGCCCTCCAGCACGCGTTGGGGCGGGCAGACGTGGTGATCACCACCGGAGGCCTGGGCCCGACCGAAGATGATCTGACCCGCAAGGTCGTCGCGCGGGTGACCGGCCGGCGGCTGGTGCTGCACGACGCAACCCTACAGGCCATCACTCAGCAACTTGAGTCCCGACGTCGCCGGATGACAGCCGAGCAGACGACGCAGGCCCTGATCCCAAGGAGTGCCAAGGTCATCCCGAATCCCGTCGGCACCGCGCCGGGGTTTTTCCTCCGCTTCAAGGACGAGGGGAAGACAGAGCGCGCGCTGATGTGCCTGCCCGGCGTTGCCATGGAGGTGCAGCACATCCTTCCCGGGGGCGGGAGCGCCTTGCTCGAGGCGTTCATCGGCCCGGCGGCGCGTGGCACCCTCCTCCGCCGCCGGCTGCGGACGTTCGGGCTCGTGGAGTCGGAGATGGATGCGCGCTTGAGGGACCT
>CAZSUT010000082.1:0-7531 GCA_964610095.1 uncultured Nitrospirales bacterium
GCAGACCTGGATGTGGCAGGACGGCACCATCACGCTCGGACAGACGATCCTGCCGCTGGACGTGATCGGGCTCTACGTGCCGGGCGGCAAGGCCGTCTACCCGTCGTCGGTGCTGATGGGCGCGATCCCGGCTAAGGTGGCCGGGGTCAAGCGGATCATCATGTGCGTGCCCGCGCCCAAGGGCGAGCTGAGCCCCTATCTATTGGTGGCGGCGGACATCGCCGGCGTGGACGAGGTGTACCGCATCGGGGGCGTGCAGGCGATCGCTGCCATGGCTTATGGCACGAAGACGATTCCCCGCGTGGACAAGATCATCGGGCCGGGCAACATCTTCGTGGCGACCGCCAAGCGAATGGTATACGGGACCGTGGGCATCGACATGATCGCAGGCCCGAGCGAGTTGCTGGTCATCGCTGATGGCGGGGCCAATCCGGCCCACGTCACCGCGGACCTGCTCTGCGAGGCGGAGCACGACGAGAGCGCGGTAGTATGGCTCGTGACCACGTCGGCGCCGCTGGCGAAAGAAGTCGTCAGGATGGCCAAGGAGCAGCTCAGGACGCTTGCGCGCCGCAAAATCGCCGCCCGCGCCATCGACCGCAACTCTATGGCCTTCGTCGTGCCCACGATGGAGGACGCGATCGCGCTCGCGAACGAGATCGCCCCGGAGCACCTCTCGCTCTCCGTGGACAATCCCTTCGAGTACATCGAAAAGGTCCGCCATGCCGGCGCGCTGTTCATCGGGCGGTACACGTCACCGGCTGTGGCCGATTACGTGGCCGGCCCCAACCACATCCTTCCGACCGGGGGCGCGGCCCGCTTCCACTCTGCCCTCTCCCTGGAGGCGTATGTGAGGAAGTCCAACATCGTGTCGTACACCAAGGAAGACCTGGCCAAGGCCAAGGACAACATCGTTCGTCTGGCGCACATGGAGGGGCTCGGCGCGCACGCGCAGTCCGTGGAAGCCCGCATGCGATGAAGACCGCGAGGCGGGCGACGATTGAGCGGAACACCACCGAAAGCCGGATCAAGATCGGGTTGGCCCTCGACGGGACCGGCAAGCGGCAGATCAGCACGACGATCCCGTTCCTGGACCACATGCTGGATCTGTTAGCCAAGCACGGCTTCTTCGACCTGACGGTCAAGGCCAGCGGCGACACGCACATCGACGACCACCACACGGTGGAGGACATCGGCATCGTCCTCGGCGAGGCGTTCAAGAAGGCGTTGGGCAAGAAGGCGGGGATCCGGCGCTTCGGGACGGCCTGGGTACCGCTGGACGAGACGCTGGCGCAGGTCACGGTGGACCTCAGCGGCCGGCCCTATCTCGTCTACAACGTCAAGCTACCGCACCGGCGGATCAAGGGCTTCGACCTGTATCTCTTCGAGGACTTCTTTCAGGCTCTGACGACGCACGCGGCCATGAACCTGCACATCAACGTGCCCTATGGACGGAACCCGCACCACATCATGGAGTCCACTTTCAAGGCGCTGGCCAAGGCTCTGGACCAGGCGGTGTCGCTCGATGCCCGGGTCACGGGCGTGCTCTCGACGAAAGGGAGCCTGTGAGCATGATCGCGATCATTGACTATGACATGGGCAACCTGAAGTCGGTCCACAAGGCTTTCGAGTCCGTCGGGCACCGCGCCACGGTCACGCGCGACCCGAAGGTGATCGCCGACGCGAGCCATGTGGTGTTGCCCGGCGTGGGCGCCTTCGGCGATTGCATGCGCAATCTGGAGCGATACGGGCTCGTGGGGCCGGTTCTGGGGGCGCTTCGCGCCGGCAAGCCGTTTCTCGGCATCTGCCTGGGCTTCCAATTGTTGTTCAGCGAAAGCGAGGAGTTCGGGACGCATCGGGGGCTCGGCGTGATTCCTGGGCGGGTTGTCCGGTTTGCGTCCGGGGGCTCCGCGATCCCGATGAAGGTGCCGCACATGGGGTGGAACTCGATCGCGATCGGGAAAGGCTCGCCCGTGCTCGACGGCGTGCCCAATGGCGCGTTCATGTATTTCGTCCATTCGTACTTCGTCGTGCCCGATGATCATTCCGTCGCGTGCACGATGACCGACTACGGGCGGCCCTTCGTCTCCAGCGTCGTGCGCGACAACATCTTCGGCTGTCAGTTCCATCCGGAGAAGAGCCAGAGCGCGGGGCTGCGGATCATCCGGAACTTCGGAGGACTCTCATGAGACCGCCGAGAACGCCCCTGGCGATTATCGTTGCAGGCTTGATGTCCGGATGTGGGGGGACCACCAACGAGGTGAGCACCTCGCCGAAGATCGAGCAATACCGCATCGTGCGGATCGCGGTGCTCCCCTTCACAGTCACGCCCAAGACGCTAGGGCAGGGGCGGGGATACGCCGAGCCGGCGCCGCCTCCCGTCGCCGCCGAGAAGCTGGCCGAGCTGTTCTACATGAAGCTGAACGCGCGCGAGGGCATCGTGGTCGTTCCGCCCCGCAATGTTCGGGGGGCCATGCCAGCCCTTCTGGCGGCGGTCAGCCTCGCGCAGCTACGCGAGCTCGGCGAACGGTTGAATGTGGGGGCCGTTTTGGAAGGGACAGTGGAGGTCTATAAGGAACGAAAGGGCAGCGCGATCGGCCTGGATCGGCCTGAAGACGCCGCGGAAGTCGGATTCACCGTCCGGCTCGTCAGCGTGAAGGATGGCGAAGCCCTGTGGACCGGCGACTACTACGAACGCCAGCGGCCGATGATCGAGGACATCGCTGGTTTCCTCGAACGTGGGGCGCGCTACCTCACGGTCGAGCAGTTGGCCAATTCTGCCGTCGACCACGTGCTGCACGGCTTTCCCCTGGGCAAGCCGATGAAGACCAAAGCGAGCGTCGCGGAGACTGCGCCGTGATCGTAATTCCGGCCATCGATCTGAAGGACGGGCGCTGCGTCCGCTTGTGCCAAGGGCGGATGCAGGAGGAGACGGTCTATTCGCAGGACCCTGCGCAGGTGGCACGCCGCTGGGAGGACGAAGGCGCGCAGCTCCTGCACGTTGTGGATCTGGACGGGGCTGTTGAGGGGACCCCCCGAAACCGCATGGCGATCGAGGCGATCCTCAAAGCCGTGTCCATCCCGGTCCAGGTCGGCGGGGGCATCCGCACGATGAAGACAGTCTCAGCCTATCTCTCCTCCGGGGCGGAGCGGGTCGTCCTCGGGACGGCCGTCGTCCGCGATCGGGAAGTGCTCGAGGAGGCCTGCGGCCGCTTTCCGGGCCGCGTGCTCGTCGGCGTGGACGCCCAGGGGGGCAAGGTTGCGGTGAAGGGATGGACCGAGGTCTCCGATCAGGACGCCGCCGACTTTGTCGGCCGCTTGACGGGGCTGGCCGTCTACGCCGTGATCTATACCGATATCGCGCGGGATGGGATGCTGGAGGGCCCCAATCTTGAGGGCCTGCGGCGCATGGCGGCGGCCTGCCCTGTGCCGCTGATCGCCTCCGGCGGCATCACGCGGACCGAGGACCTCCGGCAACTGCGCGCGCTGGGGCCGAAAGTGATCGGCGCGATCGTCGGAAAGGCCCTCTACGAAGGCGTGCTCGATCTGCGGTCGGCGATGGCCGCCGTGAATTGAAGAGGCATTGATTGCTGGCCAAGCGCATCATTCCCTGCCTAGACGTCAAGGAAGGGCGTGTCGTCAAGGGGGTGGGGTTCGTCAACCTCCGGGACGCTGGCGATCCGGTCCAAGCGGCGCGCGCCTACGATGCCGAGGGAGCCGACGAGCTGTGCTACCTGGACATTATGGCCTCGCACGAGGAGCGTAAGATCTTCCTCGATGTGGTTTGCCGCACGGCCGAACAGGTCTTCATGCCGCTGACCGTGGGCGGCGGCGTCCAGACGCTCGATGATATCCGCGCCCTGCTGCGGGCCGGCGCCGACAAGGTGAGCATCAACACGGCGGCCGTCGCGAACCCGGAGTTCGTCCGGCAGGCGGCGGAGCGCTTCGGCACGCAGTGCATCGTCGTGGCCATCGACGCGAAGCGTGCAGGGGTTGACGCGAAGAGGGTGGGGAATGGCGCGAAGAAGTCCGGCGGCGACTGGGAGGTGTACACGCACGGCGGCCGGCGGCCGACGGGGCTGGACGCCGTCGAGTGGGCGCGGCGGATGGCTTCTTTCGGTGCGGGGGAAATTCTGCTCACCAGCATGGATCAGGACGGGACGAAGGCAGGGTACGACCTCGCGCTAACCGCCGCCGTGTCGGAGGCCGTCGAGATTCCGGTGATCGCGTCCGGCGGCGCGGGCACGCTGGAGCACCTCTACGAGGGGTTTGCCGTGGGCAAGGCGGACGCTGTGCTGGCGGCCTCGATCTTCCACTATCGGCAATACACGATCCGCGAGGCCAAGGATTATCTGAAGGCCCGCGGCATTCCGGTGAGGACGGTGTAATGGATGATGCCGCCATCTCGGCGCTGAAGTTCGACGAGAAGGGCCTGATCCCCGCCATCCTGCAGGACTGGCGGGATGGGACGGTGCTGATGGTCGCCTACATGAACCGCGAGGCCTTGGAGAAAACCCTGAAGACCGGGATCGCGCATTTCTGGAGCCGCTCGCGGCAGGCCCTGTGGGAGAAAGGCGAGACGTCAGGCCACCGCCAGCGGGTCCGGGAGATCTTCGTGGACTGCGATCAGGATACCCTCCTGATCACGGTGACGCCGGAGGGGCCGGCCTGCCACACCGGCGAGCGGGCGTGTTTCTTCAGCCACCTCTCAGACCTGGTGGCCTCGTGCGAAGGCGGCGCCAAGACCACCGAGTCGCATGGGGGCGTGCTGGACCGGATCTACGAGACCATCCTTGAGCGCAAGCGCGCTCCGACCCCGGAGTCGTACGTGGCCTCACTGCTCAAGGCCGGCCAGGACAAAATCTTGAAGAAGGTGACCGAGGAGGCCGGGGAAGTGCTCTTGGCGTCCAAGGGGCAGAAGCGCGAGGAGATCGTGCACGAGGCGGCGGACCTCCTGTTCCACCTGCTGGTCGCGCTCGGCTATCACGAGATTCCGCCGGCCGAGCTCTACCAGGAGCTGGCCCGGCGGTTCGGCAAAAGCGGGCTCGAGGAAAAACAGTCGCGGGGGCGGTGAGCATCGTGGCGGCAAAGGCGGATTGTCTCTTTTGCAAGATCGGCTCAGGGCAGATTCCGTCCAAGGTCGTCCTGCAGGACGATGAGATGTTCGCGTTCGAGGACATCAACCCGCAAGCGCCGGTCCACGTGCTGGTGATTCCCAAGCGGCATATCGGCGGCTTGAACGACGCGGGCGACCGAGCCCTGCTGGGGCGTCTCCTGGAGACAGCAGCCCTTGTGGCCAAGAAAAAAGGGATTGCCGAAGCAGGCTATCGGGTGGTGGCTAACACCGGCAGGGAGGGCGGCCAGACAGTCTTCCATCTGCATGTGCACGTGCTGGGCGGTCGCCAGATGACCTGGCCTCCTGGTTAACCGAGAGATTCTTTGACAACTTATTGATCTTTCTGTTACTTTAAGAGTTTCGAGTGAAGGCTCGGTTGGATCGGGGGGCAGGGTGGATCAAGGGTTAATCCCGGAAGAGATCATCAACCGGATTCGCGACCGGGCCGATATCGTCGAAGTCATCAGCGCCCATCTCTCGCTCAGCAAGGCGGGACAGAACTTTAAAGGCCTCTGTCCCTTCCACTCGGAGAAGACTCCTTCCTTCATCGTCAGCCCTTCGCGCCAGATGTTCCACTGTTTCGGCTGCGGAGAGGGAGGGAACGTCTTTACGTTCTTGATGAAGATCGAGGGTTCGTCATTCCCGACGGTGGTGCGGAATCTCGGCGAGAAGTATGGCATCCGCGTCGAGGAACGACCGGCCTCGCCGGCGGCCAGGCAGCGGGCGGAACAAGTGGAACGGCTCGTCGAGCTGAACAAGGCGGCGGCCGAGTTTTTCCACAAGACCTTGCTGAAAGACCGGGCGGCCGACCCGGCGCGCGCCTATCTCAAGGAGCGGGGGATCACGGCTGAGACGATCGAGCGGTTCGACATCGGCTATGCGCCCCCAGCCTGGGATGGAGTGCTGAAGGCGCTGAGCAGAGGCAGCAAGCAGGCATGGTCCGTCGAGGATCTTTCCGCCGCCGGCCTGATCGTCGCGCGGGATCAAGGCGGCCAAAAGCCCGGCGACGCATCCGGCTACTACGACCGCTTCCGCGGGCGGGTCATCCTGCCGATCCGCGACCTCCAGAAGCGCGTCATCGGCTTCGGCGGGCGTGTGATTGATGACGGGGTGCCCAAGTACCTGAACTCGCCGGAGACCCCGCTGTTCCGGAAGGGCCGCACCCTGTATGGCCTGGAGGTGGCGCGCGAGGGCATCACGCGAGAGGACCAGGTCGTGATCGTCGAAGGGTACTTCGACGCGATCGCGCTGCATCAGGCCGGCGTGACCAACGTGGTCGCCACCCTGGGCACTGCGCTAACGTCCGAGCATGTGGATCTCATCCGGCGCTTCACCCGCCGGGTCGTGCTGCTGTTCGATCCCGACGCGGCCGGCGTGCGCGCGGCGCTGCGGACGCTGGAGCTGTTTCTTGGATCGGGCCTCGCCGTCCAGGTGGGGAGCCTGCCTGAAGGGGAAGACCCGGACACGTTTGTCCGTTCTCATGGCCCGGAGGCCTTCACCATTCTGGTCCGACAGGCGCCCTCGCTGCTGGACTTCACCATTGCGGGCAACTTGGCGATCGGCCGGCAGGGCAGCGTGGAGGACCGCGTACGGTGCGTGGAGGAGGTCCTGGCGCTGTTGCAGAAGCTGAGCAATCCGGTCGAGAAGGCCGCAGCCCTCCACCACGTCGCCGACCAACTGGGGCTGGATGAGAAGGTTTTAATGGAACGCTACCGGCAACTCACGCGGAATTCCTCAGTTGCCGACCATGTGTCTGGTGAGGCTTCTGTGGGTCCGGTCGAGAGCGCGCCGCTTCCCAAGGACGAGGAGGTCCTCGTGCGGCTGCTCCTCCACGACAAGCTGACTTCGCCGATGCTGGCGCAACTGGCGGCAGACGACTTTACGGATCCCCGGGCACGGCGGCTAATCGCACTGGTCCTGCAGCGGCGAAACGAACGCGGCGAGCCGGCGGTGAACGAGGCGATCATCAACATCCAGGACGATCCCCAGTGCGGGGGCGTCGTGCGCGCGCTGTCGCTCAGCGAGCTGCCTTACGACGACGTCGGCACGGCGTTTCGCGACAGCCTGAAGGCCTTGAAGCTTAGGCGCATCGTGGATGAGATCCAGGAAGTCAAGACGGCCCAGATGGCCGCCGAGCGGACCGGGCAGGCGGAGACCGCGCGTACGCTTATGCTCCGCCAGAACGCGTTGCAGCAGGAGCGGCAGCGCCTCCTGAGCGCAGGACCATCACCACTGACCGAGGTTGGCAGTGTCAATGCGTAAGGAAGACAAGACCGACGAAGTCAAACGCCTGATCTCCATGGGCAAGGAGAAGGGCTTCCTCACGTATCGTGACCTTAATTCGACCCTGCCCGCGGACATGGTTTCGTCCGAACGGCTGAGCAGCCTGATGACCATGTTCGGCGAGATGGACATCGA
>CAZSUT010000083.1:0-7490 GCA_964610095.1 uncultured Nitrospirales bacterium
AGGACGGCGACCTTCCGGTCGGCACGTACCTGGTGTACTTGTCCTTGGAAATGCTGGACGACCCTGGGAAAAGGGCCGAACTGGTGCGCCGTCTGGTCACGCGCGTTCCTCGCTTTGCGCCGGCATGGATGGCACTTGCGCACATCTCGGAAGATGACACGGAGCGGCTCGCGGCTATCGGGAAGGGGTTGGCGTCGAATCCGGATTCTGAGACAAAGGGAATGCTGCAGATCGACAAGGCCCTGATTCTGAACAGGCAGGGAGATCACGAAGGTGCGATTCGGCTGCTAGGGGAGTTGGCCCTCGATCCCGAATCGACGTCCGCGACAGAACACTTGGCGAAGGCCACACTGGCGATGGTAGCCAAGAAATGAACGAACCGGGGTCAAAACAGGCGAGGTACCGAGATGGGATGGTTGAACTTTTTCAAGAGGCGCAACTCCGGGTCCGCCGGGAACGAGTTGCGGGACGCGCTATTCGACGCAGTCGCAAACGGCGACAAGGGAGCATTCGACAGGACGTGCCGCGTCAACAGCGACCGTATAGTGGGTGAGTTCAAGACATGGCTGAGGGTCCCAGAGGCGCTGCGAGCTGATTCTAAGGCTGTCACTTGTTATGGGCAGGGACTGATCGCTGTGGCGGAATGGTTTGCAGACAACGGCGCCCCGCAGCTTAGGAAGATGCTTCGAGGAAAGGGACGCGAGAACCCCATCCTGCGTTGGGAGGATCGGTTTGGCGAAGCGCGGTGCCCCGTTCAGCGTCGGCGTGATCCAGTCGCCGGATGCGACCATTTCGCGGGCGGCCTCGGCGTTGGACCCCTCGTCGCGGTCCGTCAAGCCGAGCGCGCCCAGTCCCAGAAAGAAAAGCAGGGCGCAGAGGGCAAGGAGCAGGGCCCACTCCCTCCCGCTAGGGTGGGCGCGCGCCCCCATCAAGCCTTCAATTCATCCATGGGCTCGCGCTTCCTGTAAATGAGCATGAGATTGCGTAGGTAGACGAGATTTCCGATCGACTGGCCCGTGATGAACACCGGATCCTTGCGGTAGATGGCATAGACCAGGGTGATCAGGCCGCCGATCAGACTCAGATACCAGAACGACAGCGGGATCGTGCTCTCCCGTTCCCGCTCGGAGCGGAACCACTGGACGAGCCACCGGGCAAAGAACAACCCCTGGCCTGTAAAACCGATGATCAACCAGATGGTTTCGGTCGCAATCACGATTAACGTTTAACGTTTAACTTGTAATCCCGGTAGCGATACCGGAAGCTCCGGCCCTGCATCCACCGGACGCCGAGCAGGTCGCGCAGGGTCTTGAAGATGCGGTTGCCGATGCTGTATTTCGACTGGCCGTGGATCCGAGGGAAATGACGGACCGGCGCTTCGGTCACGGTGAACCCGTGCATGCGGGCCAGCGCGGGAAAGAAGCGGTGCATGCCTTCGAAGAGCGGGATGTGTTCCACCACCCGCCGCCGGAACACCTTGAGCGAGCAGCCGGTGTCGTGGACGCCGTCGTGGACCACGGCCTTCCGGATGGCGTTGGCGATGCGCGAGGACAGCCGCTTGACCAGCGTGTCATGGCGATCCTTTCGCCAGCCACAGACGAGATCGTAGTGTTCCGCCAGGGGAAGCAGCGTGAGGATGTCGGCCGGATCGAACTGGAGGTCGCTATCCAGGGTGGCGATCAAGTCTCCGCTGGCCTGATGGAAGCCGGCGTCGAAGGCCGACGTCTGCCCGTAATTCCGGTCGAAGTGGAAGACCCGGACCTCCAGGTAGTAGCTTGCAAGTTCGTCCAGCAGCGGCCCGCTCCCGTCAGTGCTCCCGTCGTCCACGTAAATGATCTCGAAGGAGCTGACCTGGCCGGTCAGGCCTTTCAGGATCTGCGCGGTCAGGGGAGATAGGTTGTCCCGCTCGTTATAGACCGGGACCACGACGGAGAGACGGAGTCTTGCGGGTTGGGGCATGGTCGTCGGGATGGCTCCTTGAGCGGTATCTAATCAAACCGGCTCGCCACGCGTCAAGGGAATAGGTGTGATAGAATCCCGCAGCGTTATGAGCATCATTCCCGCGCTGACGGCGCACGAAGAGACGCCCCCGCAGCTCATTGGCGAGTTCAAGCCGGTGGACGAGTGGCAGGACCACATCAATGCGATCTTTTACGGGCTCCGCGGTAGACAAGTCCGGGACTACTACCAGACGATGGCGAGCGCCGATTACCGCCTGGCGCACGCGCTGGCCGTGGACTACTACGAGACCTACAAGTCGCGAAAGGGCCTGCCGGCGACGCTGGTGGTCCAAGAATGGGGCTGCGGCAACGGCAACCTGGCCGCCTGCTTCCTGACTCATCTGAAGGCGTTGGATTCCGCCGGCGCGATCTACCGCAGAACCCGGTACGTGCTCGTGGATGCCAACCGGGACGCCCTGCTTGCCGCCAAGGCCCACCCGGATCTGCAATCCCATCGAGATCAAGTGACCACTCTGCAAGCTGATGCCCAGGACCTGGCAGGCGTAAAAGACGGGAGCGTGCACTGGATCCACTGCAATGAGCTCTGGAACGAACTGCGCACCAAGGTCATCCTCCGCAAGGAGGGGGAGATCATCGAGGAACAGGTCCGCCCGAACCTCAGCGACGCCAAGACCAAGGAGTTCGACGACTGGTCCGCCTTCATCCGGGCCTTCGAAGCCAAGGACATCGCCGCGCTCAAAGGTGGGCCCTCCTTCCTGGAAGAGATCATCTGGGAGAAAGACTACCTGCCTATTGACTGGAAGCGTGTGCCGTATCGGAAGACCCTCACCGACTTCATGAAGCAGATTGACGAGTTGGTGATCGTTCCGACGAATTTCGGGACCTTCGCGACGATCAAGGAGGCCACGCGCCTCTTGGCGCCCGGGGGACGCTTTACCAGTCTGGACGCCGGCACTGCCGACAGAGCCGTCCTCTCGAGCCCCGATAAGCCGTGCTATGGCCTGTATGGCGGGCAGTACTCGTTCATCGTCAACTTTGCGCTCTGCGATGAGGTGGCCAGGCATCTGGGCATCAAGGAAATTGCTATCGATCCTCAAAGAGAGTTCGTCTCGCGGATGTTAGGGGTGAACGTGCTGACCGTGGTGGACCTCCTTGAAACGCACCCCTCGTTGGGACGACTCAGGCCCTGGGAACGAGACCGGCTGATCTTGCAGACGCTCAAGGCCTTGGACGGAGGCTACCGCTCCCCCTATCACCGCGCCATCGACTTTCCCATCCAGGCCGAGATGCCTGACCCACAGAAGCGGGAATTGCAGGCTTTGCTGGAGAGTCTCCCTCCGACCGGGGTCCCGGACACGATCGCCTACCTCAGCGAGGAGGAAGTGATGGGGGTCCTCCCTAGCCTGGAGGCCTTAGGCTTCGAGCGGGCCAGAGTCCAGGCGATATTGGGAGCAGGCCCTAGAAGAGACATCGACTATTCTCGGTTCTCGTTTCTTCAAAAGTAGCTGAAGAATCAGGCGAAACGACAAAATACCCGGTTGGTAACAATTTTCTTGAAATGATCAAATCCCTATGCTAGCATCCCGCCCAAATTATGGGGAAAATGCGGAAATCCACGCGATTGCGTTGTTCAGGCAAGTCCGAACTGAAGAGGTGACGTAAGTGTTTGGATTTGGCTGGATGGAACTGCTGCTGGTTTTGGTCATCGTCCTCATCGTGTTCGGGGCCGGTAAGCTCCCCCAATTGGGTGAAGGCCTCGGAAAAGCCATCAAAGGATTCAAGAAGACAGTCCACGAGCCGGAGCCGCAGGAGATCACGGAGGTTCAACCGACTGCGCCGACGAGCCAAGCGTCGTCCGCCTCCAGTACTCCCGCGGGCGCGCCGGCACGGCAGGATCCGGGCAAGGCCCAGAGTCCTGCTCACTAGAAGTATGAAAGCAACGCGGCCATGTTTGGCCTTGGTGTCACGGAGATTCTGGTCATCCTGATCGTGGCCTTCCTGCTGTTCGGGCCTCAGCAGTTGCCCGAAGTGGGCCGGCAGGTCGGCAAGGCGATCAAGGGGCTGAAGGATGTCACGGAGGATGTCAAAAAGACGGTCGAACCCGAGTTGAATCTCATGCAGGCGGAAGTGAAAGCCGTCGAACAGGATCTCGAATCGTCCATGAAGGAAGCGGAAGAGGCGATCAAGAAACAGGCCAACGACACCCAGGAGGAGGTCAAGAAGGCCTGAGCTGAAGCAAGGGAATGAAAGATAGGGTTCCAATGGACAACGAGGCACAGGGCACAATCAACAGGAGGGTCGCTATGCACATCAAAAGACGGGTTTCAGGGTGGTTGACCTTGGCCGTTTTAGGCACAGTCGGAGGGCTGGTCGCCTCCGGCCCCGCGTTCGCCAAAGTGGACGTGGACCAACTGACCATCGGAGGGGAGGCGCGGATCCGGTACGAGATCCGGAACAACACAAGCTTGAATAGTAATGTTCGTGCCAATGAGAGCGCGGGCAGCCATCGGATCCGAGTGAATGTGGGGTATGATCTGACCCCAGATGTCTCGTTCTTCGCCCAGATCCAGGATGCCCGGGTCTGGGGCAGTGAGGGAAGCGCAGCAGGATTCAGCGGCATCGGCGCTGTGTCGTCTGCGAACCAAAACACTTCTGGTGTTGATCTCCATCAGGGCTACTTGCAGTTGAAGAATGTCCTGGTGCCGGGACTCAGCGTCAAGGCTGGCCGGCAGGAGATCTTCTTCGGGGACCACCGGCTCTTCGGGAACTTCAATTGGAGCCAGATCGGGAACTCGTTTGACGCCGTTCGGCTCACGTATTCACAGGCGATAGCCGACGTGGATGTCTTCTGGGCGCGGATATTCGACCAGGAGGCAGGAGGGGCTGGCTGCGCCGCCGGAACTGGGACAAACTGCAGCGGCGTCATCTTCCCGGGCAATGCAACCACTGGTACAAAAGACCAGGACATTTATGGGCTGTATGTGACGCTGAAGGCAGTCCCGAACTGGACGATCGAGCCGTACTGGTTCTTCCTGAAGGACTCCAGAACGCCAGCTACCAATGGCGATAGTCTTTTGACGGCTCAAGCCCCTTCTCAGGCGCGGAACACGCTGGGCGGCCGCATTAACGGGAAGGCCGCCGGCTTGGATGCCACACTGGAGGCGGCTTGGCAGTTCGGCTCGATCTCTGACAATCTCGGTGCGGGCTCTCCGACGCACAATCTGCACATCAATGCGCACGCCGAGGCGCTGAGAGTGGGGTATACCTTTGAGCCGGTTCCCATGAGGCCACGGCTCGGTCTCGAGATCGACTATGCCTCCGGCGATTCCTGCGGCCGTGGATCAGGCGCTGCAGCGGGAGCACGATGCGCTGCAGCTGGTCACTACAACACCTTCGATAACCTGTTCCCGACCAACCACTTCAAATTTGGGGCCATGGACCTCATGGCTTGGAAGAACCAGGTGACCTACCAGGCGGTATTCGATGTGAAGCCCGATGCCGTTAGCAAATTCCAGGTGAATTTTTTGATCTTACGGTTAGCCAGCCGCAGCGACAACTGGTATCGGTCCTCACAAGCGGTGTATGGATCGACGAGCGGAGCAAACACCTCGTCCTCACTCGGCCGCGAACTGGACGTCCACTACTACCGGACGTTCAAAGAGAAGTTCAAGGCTGAGATTGGCGTGGGCCATTTCTGGGCGGGTAGTTACATGAATGCCTCGAATGGAAACGCGATCAACGGCGGTGCCGCTGGAGCCGCGAACGGCTCTGGTGAGAACTGGGGCTATGTGATGGGGTCGGTGCTGTTCTAAGCTAAGCGACCGCCGTCACGTCAGTGACGAGGGGCCCGGTCCGCCGCACGGCGGACCGGGCCCCTTAGTTTTGTGGGCACTTGGCAGTGGCAAACGCTCGGCAGGTTGCTGTATGATCGTAAGGTTCACAAGTCCACCATTCATCGCGCTCATTTGAGGGATTACCTATGAAGGCAAAGCTCAATTTTCTAATTGGCAGCGGGCTGGCAGGGGTGGTCGTGGCAGTGCTGGTGTTTGCCCCGCCAGCATTGAAGGACAGCACGGCCGCCGCTGTGCCGCCCCAACTGTCCCAAGGGTTTTCTCCCATCGTCAAGGCCGTCACCCCCGCGGTCGTGAACATCCAGGTCACGCAGGGCGAGCGGGTCCGCGGACCCCGCGACCCGCGGCGGAGAGACCATGAAGGCCCGCCCGGTCGACCAGGCCCGGGTCCGTTCGGAGGACCTCCGCCGGGACCGTTCGGTGGGCCCGGTCCGTTTGGTGAGACTCCGGGCGAGCAGGAGGAGCCTGAACCAGGTGCTCCCTTCGGCGGCCCGCCCCGTCCTGACATGTCAGGGGGGTCCGGCGTGATCATTGATCCGAACGGCTACATCGTGACCAACAACCACGTGGTCGATCGCGCCTCCGACATCAAGGTCTATCTGTCGAACAAGAAGGAACATCCGGCTAAGGTCATCGGCGTGGATCCGAAGACCGATCTGGCGATCATCAAGATCGAAGCCATGAACCTGCCGTACCTCAAGTGGGGCAACTACGACGAACTCCAAGTGGGCGACATCGTCCTGGCGGTCGGCAGTCCCTTCGGTCTTTCGCAGACCGTCACGATGGGCATCATCAGCGCCCTGGGGCGCGGCAATGTGGGCATCGCGGACTATGAGGACTTTATCCAGACCGACGCGTCCATCAACCCGGGGAACTCCGGCGGCGCGCTGGTGAACCTCAAAGGGGAGCTCATCGGCATCAACACCGCGATCTTCTCCCGCACGGGCGGCAACGAAGGCATCGGGTTCGCCGTGCCGGTCTCGCTCGCCAAACCCGTCGCTGAGAGTCTCATCAAGATAGGGAAGGTCGTTCGTGGGTGGTTGGGCGTGGCCATCCAGGAGATCACGCCGGATCTGGCCAAGGCCTTCAAGGTCAGGGAGCAGAAGGGCGCACTGGTCAGCGATGTGAACGAGCAAGGACCGGCCCTGAAAGCCGGCCTCCAGCGCGGCGACGTGATCGTGGAGTTCAACGGCAAGGAGGTGCAGACCGTCAGCGAGTTGCGGAACCGCGTCGCCCAGACGCCGGTGGGCTCGAAGGTCTCGGTCAAGGTGTTCCGGGATGGCCAGGAGAAGCTGCTGACGATCCAGATCGGCGAGCGTCCCTCCGACGCCATGCTTGCGCGTGGCATTGAGCCCGGCTCCGCGGCGCCGGAAGCGGGGGAAGTGCGCAAGGCGCCCCTGAACGTCCTATCCGATCTGCGCGTCAGGGCGATTGATGAAGAGACCCGGGCACAGCTCAACATCGGGCCGAAGACGGCTGGCGTGGTGGTCGCTCACGTGCAGGCCGGGAGCGCGGCGGAGCAGGCCGGCTTGCAGCGCGGGGACGTGATCCAGGAGATCAACCGCCAGGCGATCACCGGGTTGAAGGACTATGAGGCAGCGACGGCCAAGATCAAGAAGGACGAGAACGCGGTCCTTCTGGTCAACCGCCAAGGTAATTCTCTGTTTATCGTCATCAA
>CAZSUT010000084.1:0-7312 GCA_964610095.1 uncultured Nitrospirales bacterium
GCTCCACCTTCCGGGCTGCTTCCCGCGGGGGGGTGTGGTGCGGGGTGAGGCACTGCACGCTCCCCGCCCCGGCGTGCAGCTTCAACAGGTTGAGCCGGATCGTTTCGAGCGCCGCCACCGCGTCCTTCAGGCGACGCTGTACCAGCTCGCGCTCCTCCTGCAGGTCCGCCACCACGCGGTCGCGCCGCGCTTTGATATCGCCGTCAATCTGTCCCGAGAGTCGTCCGCGCTCTTCGGCACCCTTCTTGTCTTGATGCAATACGCATTCGCCACGCGGATTTTTGGGCCGACCGTCGGCCTGCGAGCAGCCCTCATGCTCCTTTTGAATTTCGAGGTCCTGGCGATCGGCCGGATGGTCCTGACTGACATGGTCCTGGTGTTCTTTACCACGCTGAGCATTTTCAGTTTCTTCCTCGCGATGCAGGGAGAGGGTAGGACGAAACACTGGTACTGGGGCTTCTACATCGGCATGGGCCTGGCGACCCTGACCAAAGGACCAGTCGGAGTCCTGGTCCCGTTGCTGGCCGTGATCCCGTACCTGTTGCTCACCCACCGCTGGCGGGAGGTTGCCCGGGAATGCCGCCTCCTGCCTGGGACGGTGGTATTCCTCCTGATCGCTGCGCCGTGGTACACCGCGATGTTCCTGCTTCACGGCGCGGGCTACACCGAATCGGCTCGTGGTGACACGCTCACCCGCTTTTCCTCCGTCATCGGCGGACACGGCGGGACGATCCTGTTCTACATCCCCATCCTGTTCCTAGGCTTCTTCCCGTGGAGCGGCTTCCTGCCGGCCGCGCTCGTCCAGGCCTTGCACGAAAGAGATGAGGACCCGCAACGAGCCGTGCAGTTCCTGGGCGCTGTCTGGGTCCTGGGGGTGTTCATCTTCTTCACCCTCTCCTCCACGCGGCTGCCGCATTACATTGCACCGCTGTTTCCGGCCGCCGCTCTGCTGGTCGCAGCCTCTTGGGACCGGTCTCTCTCAGCGCAGAGCGGACGCGCCGGCGCAGTCTCATTGTGGCTCACGCTGGTAGCGGGATGTGTCCTGGGCCTGGCTTTCGTCGGATTGGACTGGAGCTACCAGCGCTTCAATGCGCTGATCGTCCAGGAATTCCCTGCGGCCGCGCAGGTCGATCCGGGCTGGGCCCCTATGGCGATCGGATTTCTCATTCTCGGCGGGATGGGTCTCTTTGGCTATGCCGCTTTGACGGCAGGGCGCGCCGAGCTGAGCTTCGGCATCGCCTCGGGGCTCATGGGGGTGATCACGCTGTTGATCGTCACCGTGGCGCTGCCACGGTTCAATCAGTACTTCATCGAACCCCCGCAGGTGCTCGCCGACATCGCCGGCCTCAACCTGGAGGAGACGGACACCCTCGTCGTCTATGGCCGTCCCAAACCCAGCCTTCTGTTCTACGCCAAGCGGCGCTGCCCAGCGGGCAAGCCCTGTATCGAGGTTATCAAACCCGGCGAGGAGGAGAAGCTGCGTCCGGTGCTGGAACGCCCGGGCCAGATCATCATCCTCACGCTGGATCGCCTGCGCGCCAAGCTCCCTACTCCTGCCACCACCTACCAACTGGTCGTGAGCCGGCACGGGTACGTGCTGCTCGCCAAAAAGCCTCTCTTTAAATCATGAGGCTCTCCGTCATCATTCCCGCCTACAACGAGCGTAGGACGATCGAAGCGGTCGTGCGCCGCGTGCAGGCTGTGAACCTCGGTCCCATCGAAAGGGAAATCATCGTGGTTGATGACGGGTCTCGCGACGGGACGACGGAGATTCTGAAGGCACTTTCAGGAATACGGCACATCTTGCATGAAAGGAACGCCGGGAAAGGCGCGGCGCTGACCACCGGTTTTCGAGCCGCCACCGGCGACATCGTGTTGATCCAGGACGCCGACCTGGAATATCACCCCGAGGATTATCGGACCGTCATCCAACCCATCGTGGACGGGACATGCGACGCGGTCATGGGCTCACGATTTCTTCTCTACAAACCGAAATTCTTCGGCAAGCGTCGTTCTCCATACCTCACGCACTATATTGGGAACAAGCTCATCGTGGTCGTTACCAATCTGATGTACGGACAGCGCTTCACCGATTACGAGGGCTGCTATAAGGCCTTCACCCGGACTGTCCTGGCCTCGACGCCCGTCGAGGCCAAAGGCTTTGAATTCGATAACGAACTCGTCTGTAAGTTGATGCGAAAGGGAGCGCGGATCGTTGAAGTCCCGATCCATTACACTCCACGGACCTACGGGCACGGAAAGAAGATCACCTGGAAACATGGCCTCATCATCTTATGGACCATTGTGAAGTGGCGGTTCTTACCCATGCGAGCTCGCTAGTCGCCGCGTTGTCAGGAACGCCTATCTGAGCGGGAGAAGTCCCTTCACGGATTGGAGAGCGGCCAAGACCACCAGCGCCGCGCCCACCGCCAGCGCTTCCCGCCCCCACACCGGCACCGCCGCCAACGCGCGCACGGGTACCGTTGCGGGTCCGTGTACCTGACGGAATCCGGCAGACCCTAGCGGCACCAGCGCAGCTCCAAGCAAGACGGCAGCCCACCAGGGCGCGCAGGCGACCGCCACTCCGACGATCAATAACAGGCGCCCGACGGTCCGCAGCGGACCTTTATCCTCTCCTTCCAGATAGGTCCAGGACAGCCCCCGCACGAAACCGCCCGCGAGCACCAGTGCGACACCCACCCCGAGGGAGATGATCTCATAAGACCGGGCCGGCGCCGGATGCAGGACAATCCAGAGAATTGCAAACGTCGAGACGGCCACAGGCACGCCAGTCCTCAAAAGACCCGGCAGCGCGTCGTCCGGCCATTGTTTGAGGCCCACCACCACCACGCTTCCGATCACCACTCCCAGCACCACCCCGGCCAACACATCAGTGGGAAAGTGCGAGCCACGGAGCACGCGTGACACGGCGACCAGGCCGGCAACCAGATAGAGCGGGACCCGCACGGCGGGAAAAAACCACGCCAGGACGGTCGCTGCGCCGAAGGCGTTCGCGGCATGGCCCGACGGGAACGAATCAAAGCCCGTGGCCAGCGAGGGCCCCAGCGAGAACTCGTCGGAGTGGGCAAAGCGCGGGCGCGGCCGCCCGATCAGATGCTTGAGGAATTGGGTGGCGGCCGTAATGCTCAACTGCGCGAGGAGCCCGCGCAGGCCTATATCGGTGAGTTGATTGCGCTGACGCCACCAGTTGCTGACCCAATGGACCAACCCGGCCATCGAAAACGTCATCGGCGCGAGCTGATCGCGTTGACGCCGCCAACCAAGGAGGCTGATGAGAATAAACGCCCCGGTGACGACCACCCCCTTGCCGGGAAGCGCCACCAGGTCGCCGACTAGGTTCAGTGCGCCAATGTCGAAGGAGCGCACGAAGCGGGCGACCGGCATGTCCAGCTCGTGCAGCTTGACGCCGATCGTGGCGAGGACGGTCAGGGCGGCCAGCCCGAAGACCACCCGCTCCCAGGGTTTCATGGCGCCCAGTCGGCGAGAAAGATGTTGAATTCCCCCTTCTCATTCGTCCCGCGGTCGGACACCCACACGAGCTTCGAGCCGTCCGGCGAGAACATTGGGAAGCTGTTGAAGCCTCCCTCAGCGGTGACCTGCTCAAGACCTTGCCCGTCGTCGCCAACGAGGAACAAGTGGAACGTGCGCCGCTGGGGATCATGGACGTTGGACGAAAAGATGATGCGCCGGCCGTCCGGGTGGAAGAACGGGGCGAAGTTCGCCGCGTCGTTCCGGGTCACCTGCCGCTGGTTCCCGCCGTCGGCTTCCATCACGAAGATCTCCAGCTTGCTCGGCTCGACGAGGTTCCGAGCCAGCAGCTCCCGGTAGCGCGCCAGTTCGGCCGGATCGGCCGGATGGTGGGCCCGGTACACGATCCGCTTGCTGTCCGGCGAGAAGAACGGCCCGCCGTCGTAGCCCGGCACCGACGTGAGGCGCTTCACGTCCGTCCCGTCCAGCCGCATGGAATAGATCTCCAGGTCGCCGTCGCGGACCGAAGTGAAGACGATGCGGGAGCCGTCCGGCGCGATCGTCGCTTCGGCGTCGTAGCCGGACGTCGCCGTCAGCGGCACGAGATCCTCGCCGCGGAGGGTCGCCGTGTAGATGTCGTAATCGTCCAAAGACCAGCGGTACCTGCCTTGCGCCGACGGCTTGGGCGGGCACTCCGGACCCTTGGCGTGCGTGGACGAGAAGAGCACCCGCCGGTCGCCGGGCAGGAAATAGCCGCAGGTGGTGGTGCCCCGACCCGAGCTGACCATCCGCACGTCGCTCCCGTCCAACCCCATCACGTACTGCTGGTAGCAGCCGCGCCCGTCCCGCGTGGATTGAAAAATCAGGGATCGCCCGTCGAAGGAGAAGTAGGCCTCGGCGTTCTGTCGGCCGTGCGTGAGCTGGCGGATATTGCGCAGATGCCGTTCGGTCCTGGCGCCGGCCGGCGCGCCCTCAGCAGGACGAGGCGGTTCATCGCCGCGCGCGATCACCGAGCCGTTCTCGAAGACCAGGTAGCTGTTCCATCCATAGAAGAACAGGAGACGCGCAACCGGCTGCACCGCCTCCGGCGAGAGACCGTAGAAGACGGAGACGACATGAGCGGGATCGTCCGGGTTCCGGAAGGACAGCAGCACCGCCATCCCGCTTCCCTGATAGTCCTTACCGCCGACTCGAAATCCATCCCGCCGGAGCTGTACGCCGGGCGGCAGACCGCGGGCAGCCCACGCAAAGGCCACCCCCGTGGTCGGACCGCCCAGCAGCAAGACCGACGCGTTCCGGAGGTCTTTCCCGCCCGCACCGACTTCGCTGGCCGACCGCAGCGCCACACCCTCCTGTTTGGCAACCCGCTCCGCGAGTTCCCGATAGGGTTCCGCGGCGGCAGCGCCTCCGTCCGGAACCACCACGATCCGCTGTGGGTCCGTGGCGAACAGGTTGAGCATGGGATGCAGGTCTCGGCGGGGAATCCGACGGAAGACGTGATAGTCCGGGTCGGCTTCGGCCTTGACGTCGGCGGCGCCCGGCTGCTCGATCCACTTGACGAAAAAAGGCCGTAGGTCGCGCGAGGAGACCCGGCTGAAGAGTTTTTCCAAGTCCCGCCAGCCGATCCGCCGGCCCCCGTACTCGGCCACCAACGAACGGAGGGCCGCGAAGAACCGGTCGTCGCCGATCTCCCGGCGCAACATATGAAAGACCATGGCCGCTTTACTGTAACCGATAGCGCTGTCGCGCGGGTCCGATTTACGCTTGAACTGCGCGATGGGATAGTCCTGATCGGGCGTGACATACACGGCGTAGCTCAGCAACATCATCCTCCGCTCCTCGCGGGCCTTCTCCAGATTTCCCTTCAGCTCGAGCCAGTAGTAATTCGCCAGGTAGGTTGTCAGACCTTCGACCCAGTCACCGCCTTTATCATTGAAGACGTAGTTGCCAATCCAAGAATGAACCACCTCATGGCCTAGGCGATCATGCTGTGTATAGTGGCGACGAATGACTTCGGCGCTAAGGAGCGTATAGGAAGGCCAGCCAAGCCCACTTGGGAAGAAGTTCTCCACAATGGAGAAGCGCGGGAAGGGGTACGGGCCGAGCACTCTCGAGTACGCGTCCAGATAGGCCGCGGCGGCCGCCAGGTATTCGTCCGCCAATCCCCTGTCCTCGGGATAGAGATAGGTCGCGATCTCCGTGTTGCCGTTCATCCGCATCACCACGACGAACTTCCCAGCCGCCAACGTCAGGCCTTCAGTAGGCGCTGAGGTTTCCCATGTCGTGACCGTCGCATCGGCTCTGGCCTCGTGGGCGACCAGACCGCCCTGCCCGACCGTCTCCCAGCCGGGCGGCGTCGTGGCCGTCACCCGGTAGGAGGCCAGGGAATTCGGCACGTCGGGATACCAGTAGGTCTCCAATCCATTGATGTAAACGCCCTCGGGCCCGATGTGCCCGGACGTTTCGCTGGGAGCGACATACCGGAGATGCCGCGGCTCTTTGGGCGGGTCGTTGATCTCCCCGGCATAGTCGAAGTCCACGATCAAGGTCTCGCCGGGGCGGGCCGGATGGTCCAGCCTGACCAGGATCTGGTGCGCGCGCCGCGTATCCAACTCGGCGGATGGCGGCAGCGGACGCGGGTAGAACGACAAGAGCTTGCCTTCGCTGGCTACCCACGCGACCACGAGGGCCTTGTTGAGCGTGACGCTGAACTGACGCACCTCCCGGCTGCCGGCCTGGATCGTGACGCGATCCATGCCCCTCATCCGGTGGGACGAAGGATCAATCGCCAATTGGATCTCGTGCCGTTGTATGCTGATCGCGTCCGGATCGATGGCCGGTGCTCCCGGGGAGGACAAGACGGAGCAGCCCGGTCCCTCAAGCAGGATGACGAGGCCCAGAGCCCAGAGGAGGCTCATGACTCTCATAGCAGCGCGTCGACGAAGTCTTCGGGCTCGAAGGCCTGGAGATCCTCCACGCCCTCGCCGACCCCGATGTAGCGCACCGGAAGTCCGAGCTCGCCGACCACCGCCAGGACGATACCACCCTTGGCCGTCCCGTCCAGCTTGGTCAGGATCACGCCGGTCACGCCGAGCGCCTCGTGGAACTTCCGCGCCTGCGCCAACCCGTTCTGGCCGACCGTCGCGTCCAGGATCAGCAAGACGTCATGCGGCGCGCCCGGCAGCGCCTTGCCCAGCGTGCGCTTGACCTTGCGCAGCTCGTCCATAAGATTGGATTTCGTGTGCAGGCGGCCGCCGGTGTCTACTAGCACCACGTCGGCCTTGCGCGCCTGGGCCGCCGCGACGCCATCGTAGGCGACAGCCGCCGGATCGCCGCCCGCCTGATGCCTGACGACCTCCGCGCCAACGCGCCGTCCCCAGAGCTCCAATTGCTCGGAGGCGGCCGCCCGGAAGGTATCGGCCGCCACCAGCACGACGCGCTTGCCCTGCCGGCCGTACAGGCCTGCCAGTTTGCCGGCCGTGGTCGTCTTGCCAACGCCGTTGACACCCGCCAGCAGGATCACACGGGGCGAGTTCAGGACCGTTTCAGTCTTCCAGTCGGTCCGTAACCGTTCAATCATCACCTTCTTGAGGACCGCCCGGACGGACTCGGCGTCCGCTTCGCCCGATTGCCGCACCACGTCCCGCACCGCGTCCATCAGAGCCGTCGCCGCCACGACGCCCACGTCGGCGGCCAGCAACGCACCTTCCAGTGCCTCGCACAGCTCCGGTGTCAGCTTGCGGCTGCCGGGAAGAAGACGGCGGAGCGATCCCAGCAACCCTTCGCGGGTCTTTGCCAGTCCCAGTTGGCTCACAACACCCAT
>CAZSUT010000085.1:0-7191 GCA_964610095.1 uncultured Nitrospirales bacterium
GCGCTCGCCAAATGATCACCCAATCCCTGTGGACCATTGAGGCGCTCAAAGATTACAGAATTGTTACCGCTGCTGACTATCCTGATGGTATCGAAGGGCGCAAATACTACGAACAAGCATGTATCGATAGGGAGGTTCTCGTGTATCATACTTGGCCATCATCGCCTAGGACCTAAGTCTTACCTGGCAGCAACTCCTGTAGATATCGCGCTCCTCCAACCACTTTCCCGGTCGCATACCTTGAATAGACTCCCACCCATCCAACATTACGACCATTACAGACCGCACGATTGCGGTCTAGACTCACGTTAGGCGCAGACAACCGCACGGAGGTGCAACGATGGCAAGCCACTACCACGACGAAAGCGATCTCAAGCGACTCAAGGAGATGTCGAAGCTCGCGCCGGAGGAGTTCAAGGCGTGGGTGAATCTCGACGCCATCGTCGGCCGCGAGGACGGCAAGATCCCGCGCAAGTACCGCGAACTGATCGCCCTCGCCGTCGCGCATACTACGCAATGCGTATACTGCATCGAGGTCCACACCAAGAACGCCAAGAAGGCCGGCGTCACGAAAGAGGAAGTCGCGGAAGCCGTCTTCCTCGCCGCCGCCCTGCGCGCGGGCGGAGCCGCCGCGCACGGAACGCTGGCCATGAAGTTCTACGACCAGGCTACGTAAGGGCTGGATAACCGCCAAGCGCGCCAAGTAGGATGGAGCTCTGCTTCTTGATTTTCTTGGCGTACTTGGCGCTTTGGCGGTTCATTATGTGAGCCGTCCTAAGAATTTGTTTGAAATTGCCCAGCGCACGCGTGTCCGCACGTGTGCCTTCGGCCCTTTTGTGCCGCTCTTGCGCGATTTGCATCCCCTACATCTTGACGGCCAAAATGGAAGCCGTTAGTTTGCGCCTCCCCCGGCCGGACGAACGGGGTATCGCAAGAACCTCAAGGATTCGACTTCATCCCGTGTACCTTCGGAGCCTGGGGCCGAGCCCCGCTTCGTGAACGTTCCGGACGCCCGGTGGCTTCCGGTCTCTCCAGGACGGCCTGGACGATCAGGCCGGTGGAACCCTCTATCAATGGGAGCGCGTCGAGCATGCTGAAGCGAATGGGGATGGCCGCGGTGTTGGCGGGGTTGGTGTTGCTTGTTTCCGGCGCGCCGCGAGCCGCCGCGGAAGACGCAAAGGACGATGTGAAGATGGTCGCCATCGGCGGCCTCTCGGCCTCGGTCCTCGTGCAGACGTACTTCAACATTGGCCTGGTGGCCGATGCCTCCGCGAAGAAGGATGCGGACAAGGAGCAGTTGCAAGCCGTCCTGTCGTCGGTCGAGAACCTGCTCGCGGAGACCGAGAAGCAACTGGATGCGGTGATGAAGAGCGACATCAAAGACGACGACAAGGCCGCGTTGAAAAAGATCAAGTCCTGCTACGCGCTGCTGGACGAAGAGATCACGGCGTTGAAGGCCTTCTGGAAGGATTCCAGCGACGCGAACGGAAAGGCGTTCCAGACGGCCCGCGTGGAAGCCTGGAACAAGATCACGGCGACGCTGGGCATCAAATAGCCGCAGCTTCCGAACAACTCAATAGCTCCAATCTACGGCGGCCCGCGCAATTCCAGGAAATGCGCGGGCCGCCGCGTTTTTCACCCGCGATGGCCTGCGTTCCTTGACATTCCCATCAAAAAATGGTCTTCTCCCGCCCATGGAAACGTGGGCGTTGAACTCCAGCCTGAATCGCAATAACGACGCGGCGTCCCCCGCCGCCGAATAACTCAAACCACATCCAAAATCAGTTTGCCGCGCTCGCAGCGCTGGCGTCTTGTCAGCTTCCTGGCGTCCCGGCGCGTGGGCGCCGTTTGTAGCTTTTTCGCACGCCCTGGATGAATTAAGGTTTTCGGCTCGTTGCCAAGCATCTAAGGAGGCCGTCCGTGTCCAAGATCCGTCCGAACCGTTACCGTACGCATACCTGTGGAGACCTGCGCGAGAGCGACGTCGGCAAGACCGTCGTGCTCTCCGGCTGGGTACAGACCAACCGCGACATGGGCGGCGTCGTCTTCATCGACCTGCGCGACCGCTACGGGCTCACCCAGGTCGTCTTCGACCCCGACCGCTCGGGACAGAAGGCTCACGACGAGGCCGGCGCGCTGCGCAGCGAATGGGTCGTGCGCGTGGAAGGCAAGGTCCGCCCGCGCCCAGAGGGCACTAAGAACGCCAAGCTGCCCACCGGCGCGGTGGAAGTGGACGCTAGTTCGATCGAAATCCTGAACAAGGCCAAGACGCCGCCCTTTGCGATCGACAACGAGATCGACACCAACGAGGAACTGCGCCTGCAGTTCCGCTACCTCGACCTGCGCCGCGAACGCATGCGCAAGGTTCTGGAGACGCGCAGCACAGCCGCGCAGGCGGCGCGCTCGTACTTTACCTCGCGCAACTTTGTCGAGGTCGAGACGCCGTTTATGGTCAAGTACACGCCGGGCGGCGCGCGCAACTTCCTCGTGCCTTCGCGCACGAACAAGGGCAAGTTCTACGCGCTGGCGGAGAGCCCGCAGCTCTTCAAGCAGCTCCTGATGGTCTCGGGCCTCGACCGTTACTTCCAGATCGTGCGCTGCTTCCGCGACGAAGATTTGCGCATCGACCGCCAGCCCGAGTTCACGCAGATCGACGTGGAGATGTCCTTCGTCGAACAGGACGACATCTTCGAGACGGTCGAAGGGCTCATCGCGGCCATCTGGAAGGAATGTCTCGGCATCGAGATCAAGCTGCCGCTCGAACGTATTCCCTACGAGGAAGCCGAACGGCGCTGGGGCAACGACAAGCCCGACCGGCGCTTCGGCCTCGAACACACGGACCTCACTGCCGTGGTGAAAGAGCACGACGGCGGCGGGTTGAAGCTCATGAAGACGACCGTCGATTCCGGCGGCATCGTCAAAGGCATGCGCGTGCCCAAGGAACATGACCTGCCGCGCGCGCAGATCGACAAGCTGGAGGAATTCTGCAAGGGCATGGGCGCGAAGGGCCTCGCCTGGGCCAAGATCGACGCCTCGGGCGGCTGGGGCAACGCGCCGCTGGCCAAGAACATCCAGCCGGGGCTGCGCGAGGCCATCAACAAGGCGCTCGGCGCGCAGGAAGGCGACACACTCTTCTTTCAGTTCGGCAAGCCCGCGTTGGTCCATACGGTGATGGCGAATCTGCGTCTCTTCCTGGGCAAGAAGTTCGGGATGATCCCCGAGGTCGGCAGCGGCGGAAAGTGGGACTTCTGCTGGGTCGTCGATCCGCCGCTCTTCGATTGGAACGAGGACGAGAAGCGCTGGGAGGCCGCGCACCACGCCTTCACGCGCCCGCGCGACCAGGACCTGCACAACATCGAGGCCAATCCAGGCCTCGTAAAGTGCTGGCGCTACGACCTGGTGCTTAACGGCTTCGAGATCGCCGGCGGGAGCGTGCGCAATCACGACCCCGTGGTCCAGGGCCGCATCTTCGAGGCCATGGGCATCGGCGAGAAGGAAGCGCAGGAGAAATTCGGATTCCTGCTTGAAGCGTTCCAGTACGGCGCGCCTCCGCACGGCGGCATTGCCGTGGGCTGGGACCGCACCATCTTCCTGCTCACGGAGACCGAGAGCATCCGCGACGTCGTGGCCTTCCCGAAGAACCAGAAGGGCATCGACATGATGACCAACGCGCCCACGAACGTGGACGACCTCCAACTCCGCGACCTGTGCGTGAAGGTCGTGCTGCCGGAAGAGAAGAAGGACGAGAAAAAAGAAGAAAAGAAGTAACCGGAGCAGCCATGGTCCGCGACGAACTCAAGAACGCCCATCTCTACGAAGGCCTCGGCGCCGGAATCGCCTCGGCGCTGAGGTACCTTCGCGAGACCGACCTGCTCGCGCTGAAGCCGGGCAAGTACGAGATCCGCGGCAAGGACCTGATCGCGATCGTCGAAGAGTACCCGAGCAAGCCCCTCGAGAAGTGCTTCTGGGAGGCGCACCGGAAGTACATCGACGTCCAGCACGTGGTCTCGGGCGCGGAACGGATGGGCTACGCCAACCTTGAAAGCCTAAAGGTGCAGCAACCGTACGATGCCGAGAAAGACTTCATGAAGCTGGACGACACCTCCGGCGTCGGCGAGTTCATGATTATCCGTGCCGGAGCCTTCGTAATCTTTGGACCTCAAGACGCCCACATGCCGGGCCTTGCCGTTGGCGCGCCGGAACCCGTCAAAAAAGTTGTCATGAAAATCCTTGTAAAATAAATAGTTACAATAACTGCACCTAGTGCCTATTATTACGTGAGCGCGAATGCCTTGGTCCAAATATCCCCGGCCCTTGATTACATGGGTGAAGGGGATACCTTCTGCGTCCCTCGAATCGTATATCTGGATTCCCTGATCGGTTTCAGGGACCGTTTTCAGAAAAGGAGGCAGTCATGAAGGTCATGTCGCTTGGTTTGATGGCGTTGGTGCTTGGTTTGGTCACCAGGTTGATGTGCACCGGATTCCGGTATTTGGCCGGAAGCAGGGGTGCTTCGGCTTTCACCGTCTATCCGCGGAGTCCCCACAAAATCCCCCACAGTCGTAGGGGCTAGGTGGATTGAAAAGGGGCGGGGGTGGGCATACCGATAGGGTGAAAACGCGGGGAATGGCTGGTACAAAAAGCAGCAAGATCAGGTCCAAGGCTGTGTCGCGTGACCGAAGACGGACGCGGGCTTGCCGACAGTAGGCTATGGCAAGGCCTTGAAAAGCGATTCCGGTCGATACCCGATTACCAGGAGACGCTCAGGGCCACTTGGCACGCTGTGCCGGCCGCGGAAACGCCTACCGGGGCGAGCCCGACGATATCGCTCCCGACGTAGATGTGGTCCTTGGAAAGCGCCTCCGATTCCATCAAGCCGGAATTTCCTTTTTGGGTTTCCAACGGTTGGTAGTATACACCTGACCGCCTCTGGGTGGACGGTTGAAGTCCAATTTTTTCGCCCCGGCTGCCGCTGGCCGCCCCAAGACCACCAGTTCTGGCCGTCCCGGAGTAGGGGGCCGCTCGGACAGCCTCTTCCCGAGGCCATTTCTCAGACACTTCACCGTCTGGAGCCTCCTTTCTGACCGATTTTCTCTCCCCTCCACAACTTTGGCTACCCCGCCGGCATCGGCAGCGCCCAGATCCGCCGCAGAATCGCCCCGAACACCCCCCGCGTCAGATGCCCTTCGGCCAGCAGCAGCCAGTAGTATCGGGCATGTTTCACCAACCGGCCGCCCGTCTTCACCAGCCGCTGCTGCAGGCTGGTCAGCGACCAATGGTCAATCTTCTTCGGCAGCACCAGCCGCCGCCACAGGTTCCCCAGGTTGTAGGCCAGCACGCTCAACTGCAAGCGCACTTCATTGGCCCGGAACCGATGACACGACAGCCGGGTCCAGTGCGTCGCCTGCTTGCCTTCTTTGATCCACTGTTCGGCGGTCCCGCGCTTGTTGTAGAACCGCACCACCGCCCGGCTCGGCAGGCTCAAGTTCGTGACGATAAAGCCCACTCGCGGGAACAGCTCGCCCTGGTGATGCTCCACCTTCGCTACCACTCGGCGGGCGTTCTTCCAACTGGCCGCCTGGTAGAGAAAGCTCCTGTACTCGACCAAGGGCTTGTGGCTCGGTCTTCCCACTGGCCGCGTCAACAACTCCGCGATGTCCCGCTCCAGGTTGTCGTTGGCCGGGATGCGAATGGCGTAGTGCACACCCCGCTCTTCCAGCGCCTCGTAGAACTCCGGCTTGGCGAAGGCCGCATCGGCCCGCACCACCACTTCTTTCCCGTGCTGCTGCTGCCGCTCGATCTCGGGGAGGAGTATTTCTCCCCAGTCGTCGGCGCTGTGCACGTTGCCGGGCCGCAGCTTCGCAGCCAGACAGTCGCCCTCGCTGTTGAACAGCAGCAGCGGGTGATAGCAGGTGGACTCAAAATGCCCGTTGTACGCACTCTGTTCCTGATTGCCGTAGACGGGAATCTCGGTGCTGTCGATATCGAGCACCACCCGCTGGGTAGCATCCATCGCCTCGGCCTTCGCGATCAGCTCCCGGTTGATCGCCCCCAGACCGGCCAGGTTCTCTTCTTGAGCCAGCAGTTCCGTCTCGAACGACTGCAACCGCGAAGTCAGGGCCGCACCACGGTCCCAGATTTTCTCCGAACCGATCAGCCGGAAGGTCGGGTCCGCCGACACCCGCTCGGCATCGTTCACGTCCTCGTAACCCGCCAAGCGGCTATACACCGACTGCCGCAGCAGGTCGGCGAGGGGCAACCGGGTGTTCGTCCCCCGTGGGTCGGTCAAGTGCTGTTCGATAAGTTGGCTCAGTCCCAGGTGCTCGTCTAACTCGCGGACCAGAATCAAACCCCCATCGGAAGTCACCCGCGATCCTTGGAAAGCGACCTTCAGGAACCCGTTGAAACCGAACTGAAACGGCTTGGTTTGCTTCTCACCCACTGGGTGTATGCCTCCGTCGCGTGTTCCTCGCGTCAGAACCCGCATGGATAAAGGCGTCGGGGAGCATCAGAAGGTTAGGCCCGTCGCGTTCAAAATGGAAATCCGGGTTGAATCCCCTTGCTCAGTCAGCACTATAGAAAATCCTCGCTCAGCGGTGGCCGCGTTACAAACGCTCGGCCGATCGCGTCAGTCCCCCTCGGAGTCGTCCTCTTCGTCCTCGTCCTCCTCTTCCTCGGACGGGGCCACGATATCGGCGATGGAGTCGAGCTGGTCCTGCTGTTCCTCGTTCTCTTCCTGTAGTTCTTCGTTTTCGGCTCGAAGGTCTTCCAGGTTTCCGGTTCAGTTGGAAATGGAGAGGACGTTTCCCCATTAGCTAATGGAGAGAACGCATAAAGAAGCAACCGAAGCAGAATGGTCACCGAACCACGAGCGCTGTGGAGTCACTCAGTTCGCCAGGAGGCAAAGACGAAAACACGGGGAACGCCTCTGCATTAATCGACAGGCTGACGATCGGCAACGAGGACGTGATCTCTACGAATCCCGCGAAGTTTGAAAGACTAAGCAATGGACCTAAGTTGGCGGCTCCATGTCCTCCAGGTGCCAGGACGAAGGCGGTGCTCCCGAGTTTGGTTCCCGTTGAACTCACAACCGTAACGGTAACCAAAGCCGATTGAGTCGTGGAAGGATTCGCGTATGCCACTCCCGTATTGGTCTCTGCAAAGGTGACGAACTGGTTTGCCGGAGCAGTC
>CAZSUT010000086.1:0-6990 GCA_964610095.1 uncultured Nitrospirales bacterium
CCCGCACGTCGATCCCCTGCGGGCAGGCCTCTGTGCAGGCGTTGCAGTTCCGGCAAAGGGGGGCCTCCGGATAGAGGTTGAAGAGGTCCTGCTTGGGGTCCTTCAGTTCCGACATCTGATAGATGGCTTTGCGTGCTGGGAACGGCGGCACCATCGTGAAGCACATCCCCTCTTCGACGGCTGTCGAGCAGGCCAGGCAAGTCCTCACCTTCGGATCGTCCTTGGTCCGGTAGTACGTCGCGCAGGCCCCGCAAAAGCCGCCGAGGCACCCGGCGCCGCGGATCACTTCCTGGCCGCTGTACCACAAGGCCTTGATGACAGTGATCCCTTCCGGCACCTCGTACTTCTTGCCGGCAATCTCCACCGTCACCATCTTCGGGCGCAGGACTTCCTCCTGGTCGATGGCAACGCTCTTGTCGAAGCCTTTGAGTTCCACGGCGCTCGTTTCAACGGCATGGCGGGACGATTCGGCCATCCCACCGCGCCATTGTACTACATATTATTGATGATCGCCGTCCCGAACTACGATCTATTGTGCAATCGCGTCCACGATCGCATTCAAGGTTGGGCTTGGACGCATCGCTTTTGTCGTCTTCCCCTGATCGGGATGATAATACCCACCCATCTCAACCGGTTTTCCTTGGGCGCCGAGCAGCTCGGCCGCAATCTTGGCCTCATTGTCTGCAAGCTGTTTGGCGGCTTTGGCAAACCGGGCTTGCAGGTTCTTATCTTCGGTCTGCTCAGCCAGAGCTTGCGCCCAGTACAACGCGAGATAAAAATGACTCCCGCGATTATCGATCTCGCCGACCTTGCGGGCCGGCGACTTGTTGCTCTCCAGGAACTTGGCGTTCGCTCGATCCAGCGTATCCGCCAGGATTTTTGCGGTGGTATTGTTGGAAACTTTGCTCAAGTGCTCCAATGCGGCGGCCAGCGCCAGGAATTCACCCAGCGAATCCCAGCGTAAATACCCTTCTTCCTGGAACTGCTGCACATGTTTGGGCGCCGACCCGCCGGCTCCGGTTTCGAATAGGCCGCCGCCGTTCAGCAGGGGGACAATCGAGAGCATTTTCGCGCTGGTCCCGATTTCAAGGATTGGGAAGAGGTCGGTGAGGTAGTCTCGTAGCACGTTCCCCGTGACGGAAATGGTATCTTTCCCCTCTTTCATCCGTTCCAGCGAGAACCGCGTCGCCTCCGCCGGAGACATGATTCGGATGTCGAGGCCCTTCGTGTCGTGATTCGGCAGATAACGATTGACCTTCTTGAGCAGCTCTGCGTCGTGTGCCCGGTTTTTGTCCAACCAGAAGACCGCGGGTGCTCCCGTGGCTTTTGCACGATTGACGGCGAGCTTGACCCAATCTTGAATCGGCGCATCCTTGACCTGGCACATCCGCCAGATATCCCCTTCTTCTACCTTGTGCTCCAGCAATGTCTTCCCTGAGGCATCAACTACACGAATCGTGCCGTTGCCAGGGGCTTTGAAGGTTTTGTCGTGCGATCCGTATTCCTCTGCCGCTTGCGCCATGAGACCGACGTTGGGAATGCTCCCCATGGTCCTCGGATCGAAGGCGCCGTTCTTTTTACAGAATTCGACGACCTCGTGATAGACCGGGGCATAGCTGGCATCGGGGATGACCGCCTTCGTATCGTGCAGCTTGCCGTCCGGACCCCACATTTTCCCGGAGTCGCGAATGACCGGCGGCATGGAGGCATCGATGATGACGTCACTCGGGACGTGCAAATTGGTGATGCCTTTATCGGAGTTGACCATCGCCAGCGCAGGCCGCTTCTTGTACACCGCCTGAATGTCGGCTTCGATGGTGGCCCGTTGATCGTCCGGCAAGGTCTTGATCTTGGCGTAGAGGTCGCCGAGGCCGTTGTCGGGATCGACGCCCAGCTTTTGGAACACGGCCGCGTGTTTGTCGAACACGTCCTTGAAGAAGACCGACACCGCGTGACCGAAGATCTTGGGGTCCGAGACCTTCATCATGGTGGCTTTCAAGTGAATCGAGAACAACACGTCCTGCTTTTTGGCGTCCTCGATCTGTGCCTCGAGGAACTCGCGCAAGGCGCGGCGGCTCATGAAGGTAGCATCGATAATTTCACCGGCCTGAAGGGCGAGTTTGGGTTTGAGTACCGTGGTTTTACCGTCCTGGCCGACGAACTCGATCCGCGCCTCGGTGGCCCCGGCGACCGTCATCGACTTCTCGTTGGACCGGAAATCTCCGCCATTCATATGGACGACGTGCGTCTTGGAGTCCGGGTTCCATGGCCCCATCTTGTGCGGATGTTTTTTGGCGTGTTGTTTGACCGAGAGCGGCGCCCGGCGATCCGAATTGCCTTCACGCAACACCGGGTTGACGGCGCTCCCTTTCACTTTGTCGTACCGCGCCTTAATCTCCTTCTCTTTGTCGTCTTTCGGGTCCTCGGGATAATCAGGAACCTTGTACCCCTGACTCTGCAATTCCTTGATGGCCGCTTTGATTTGGGGGATCGATGCGCTGATGTTGGGCAGCTTGATGATATTGGCTTCCGGCGCCTTGGCAAGATCCCCCAATTCTGCCAGATCATCCGATTGTTTTTGGCTCTCCGTGAGATATTCGGGGAAGACAGCGAGAATTCGCCCTGCCAGAGAGATATCCCTCAATTCGACGGACACGCCGGCCGCCTTTGTGAAGGCCTTGACAATCGGGAGGAAAGAATAGGTTGCCAGCGCCGGCGCTTCATCAGTTTTTGTATAGATAATTTTGGATGCTTTTGTCGTCATGGTTATTCCTCTTTCAGCATTTTCCTAGTTCAGCGCATTCAAGGCTGACCCCGCCATGAACCAGGCAATCTGTTGCTCCGTCAGGCTGTGATTCGTCTGGATCGTGATCTCCTTGCCATCGGTCTTGTGAACGGTCACGGTCACCGGCTTGCCCGGCGCCAGTTTCCCCAAGCCCGTCACGCCGATCCGGTCGGTCTGCTCGATCTGGTCGTAGTCCTTGGGATCGACGAAGGTCAGGGGCAGGATGCCCTGCTTCTTGAGATTCGTTTCGTGGATGCGGGCGAAACTCTTGGTGATGATCGCTTTGACCCCCAGGTAGCGGGGCGACATGGCCGCGTGCTCGCGGCTGCTCCCCTCGCCGTAGTTCTCGTCCCCGACGACCACTGAGCCGATTCCCTTCGCCTTGTATCGCCTGGCGATCTGGGCGATCGTCAGGCCGGAATCGCCTGTCAGCACATCCGTTCCCTTGCCGGGCTCGGCCGAGAATGCGCTGTTGGCCCCGAGGAACATGTTATCGCTGATCTTGTCGAGATGGCCGCGGTATTTCAGCCAGGGGCCGGCCGGCGAGATATGGTCGGTTGTGGTCTTGCCCTTGGTCTTGATCAGCAGCGGGAGCATGGCGAAGTCTTTGCCGTCCCAGCGCGGGAAGGGCTTCAGCAGTTGGAGCCGCTCGCTGGTCGGCGGGATCTCCACCGCGATAGAATCGCCGTCCTCGGCCGGAGGCACGAATCCCTCCTCTCCTCTGGCAAAGCCCTTGGCCGGCAGTTCTTCGCCCTGCGGCGGTTCGAACCTCAACTCCTTGCCGGCCGCCGTCTTCAATGTGCCATGCACCGGGTCGAAGGTGAGGTCGCCCGCGAACGCGACGGCCGTCACGATCTCGGGGCTGGTGAGGAAGGACATTGTCTCGTTCATGCCGTCGTTGCGGCCCGGGAAGTTCCGGTTGTAGGAACTGATGATCGAATCCACCCGGCCTTTCACCGCATCGACGCGCTTCCACTGGCCGATGCACGGCCCGCAGGCGTTGGCCAGCACGGTCCCGCCCATCTCTTGGAAGGTCTGCAAAAAGCCGTCGCGCTTCATCGTGTGATAGATCCGCTCCGAGCCAGGCGTGACCAAGAACGCGGTTTTGGCCTTGAGGCCGGCCTTGAGACCCTGTCGGGCGACGTGCGCCGCGCGGCTGATGTCCTCGTAGGAGGAGTTGGTGCAGCTCCCGATTAGCGCCGCCTTGAGCTGCACCGGATAGCCCTTCTCCCTGGCCTCCGCCGCCATCTTCGAGATGGGGCGGGCGAGGTCCGGCGTGTGCGGTCCGACCACATGGGGTTCCAGCTTCGAAAGATCGATCTCAACGACCTGGTCGAAGTACTTCTCCGGTGCCTTCTCGACCTCGGGGTCAGCCACCAGCATCTCGCGGTTGGCCTCGGCCAGCTTCGCGATCTCCGCGCGGTCCGTGAGGTTCAAATACGCCACCATCTTCTGATCGAACGGAAAGACCGACGTGGTCGCGCCCAGCTCGGCGCCCATGTTCGTAATCGTCCCCTTGCCGGTGCAACTGATCGTCGCGGCGCCAGGACCGAAGTATTCCAGGATCTTGTTGGTGCCACCCTTCACCGTCAGCAGCCCGCAGATGTAGAGGATCACGTCCTTCGGGGATGTCCAGCCCTGCAGCCTGCCGGTGAGCCGGACGCCGATAAGCTTGGGATGGAGCACCTCCCACGGCAAGCCCGCCATGACCTCGCCGGCATCGGCCCCGCCGACTCCGATCGCCAGCATGCCGAGCCCACCGCCGTTGGGGGTATGGGAGTCGGTCCCGATGATCAGCCCGCCCGGGAACGCGTAGTTCTCCAGCACGACCTGATGGATGATCCCGGCACCCGGCTTCCAGAAGCCGATCCCGTACTTCTTCGCGGAGGAGGCCAGGAAGTTGTAGACCTCCTGGTTCTCGTCGATGGCGCGCAGCAGGTCCTTCTCCGACCCGCTCTCGGCCCGGATCAGGTGATCGCAGTGGATCGTGCTCGGCACCGCTACTTTCTTCTTGCCGGCCTGCATGAACTGGAGCATGGCCATCTGGGCGGTCGCGTCCTGCATGGCTACGCGGTCCGGACGCAGCGCCAGCATGGCCTTGCCCCGCTCCCAGACCTGTGTCTCCCAGGTGTCCACGTGGGAGACGAGGATCTTTTCGGTGAGGGTCAGGCCGCGTCCGAACTTCTTCCGGGCTTTGGCCACGCCGTCGGGCATCTTCGCATAGAGTGTTTTGACGAGTTCAACCGACATCGGGGTCTCCCCTTCCTATTCTATTTCAACGGCGGGACTTCCCGCCGTTTGGGCGCCGCGTAGTTGACCAGATAGTCGAAGAGCCGGATGAGCCGGCTGTCCTGGCGCTTCTGATCCACCCAGTGGCCGATCAGCCCGATCGTGCGCGACAGGATGAAAAAGCCGTTCAGGCTTTCCACCGGGAACCCGAGGTCCACCAGCACGGCCGCCATCGTCCCGTCCACGTTCAGGATGAGGTTTTCCTTCTTCGAGGACGTGACCTTCTCCACCTCTAGGGCGAAGTCTAGGTGCGGTGTCTTGATCCCCAGGCTCTTCACATACCCTACGAGCTCCTTCACCCGCTTGTCCGGATTGCGGACGCTCTTGACGCGGTGCCCGATGCCGGGCACCGGACCAACGGTCTTTTTCATGTAGACAAGAAACTCGTCCACCGACATCTTGTTGTCCACGGCGTGCTTGAACCAGCGGCCCGCGTCGGTCACCGCCCCGCCGAATCGCGGGCCGATCATGATCAGGCCGGCGGCCACCGCCTGGGACATGCCGATGCCCGCGCAGGCCGCGATGATCGTGCCCAGCGCGCCGCTTACGCAGGGGCCGTGGTCCGCGGACAGCATCATGATGCGCTTGATGATCTCGGCTTCCTGCTTGGAGATCAGCCGCTTGTCCCAGAGCAGCCCGATCACGTGCGGGATCTCGTAGCCCTTGTTGATCAGCTCGGAGGCGGGATAGCCGTCGTAGCAGGGCTCGTCGCCGCGGTCGTCACTGATCGTCGTCTTGATAAGCGGCGCGACCATCACCTCGCCGGTCTTCATCCCCTCTTCGACGGTCTTGGGGAGCTTCGGCAGGTCGGCGGGGCTCAACTCCGGAATCGGCCGCACCTGGCCGCTCCTGACCAGTTCCTCGTAGGTTGCCTTGATGGCGGGTCCCAGCGCACCGAAGGTGTCCGGAACTATCGCCCCCGCTTTCTTGAATGCTTCGGCCTTGGAGCGGGCCGACCCTTCGCCCTTCATGCCTTCCTTGGCGCCGGCGTGCCCGAACTTCATCCCCTTCGGCAGGCTCTCCTGGCAGAACCCGGACACCACCGCCAGCAGCCTGATCCGCCGCTTCTTGGCGCCATACCACTCGGCCGCGCGCTCCTCCAGGTCGCCGCCCATCTCGCCGACGATGACGACCGCCTTGGTCTGTGGATCCTTCTCGAACATCTCCAGATAGCTCACATAGTCGGTGCCGGGATAGGCGTCGCCGCCGATGCCGATCGCCGTCGTGATGCCGTCCGCGAACTGCGAGCAGATCCAGATGATCTCGTTCGAGAGGCCGCCGGACTTCGTGATCACGCCGAACGAGCCCGGCCGGTAGAGCTTGCAGGACACCAGATTGTCGAAGGCGCCGCCGATCACGCCGAGCCGGCACTCGCCGGCCGAAATCACGCCGATGGACGAGGGCCCGTTGAACACCTTGCCGAGCTTGCGGGCGTGCCGCCCCAGCAGCTTGGCGTCCTTCTCCGGCACGCCCTCGGTGATCATGGAAACGGTCTGGATCTTGGCGTCGTTCAGCGCCTCCATGCCGGCCGCGGAGGCCCGGTCGGCGCCGATGTAGACGAGGCTGGTGTTGATCTGCGGATGATGCGCCGTGGCGTCCGCCACGCTCCTGTACACGGGGATCGTCAGCAGGCCGTTCCCATAAGGGACCTCGTTCGTCTTGCCAGCGTCCGGTGGATAGACGAAGGCTTCCACGTTCAGCGGGCGCTTGATCATGTAGCAGAACTCTGCCATGCGCCGCGCGGCGTTCAATCCGGCCGCGCCGCCCTGGATGACGACTCGCGTGTCCTTGTTAGCCAGAATGCTCATTCGGGATCTCCCCTAGGCTGACTTGGATGACTATTTCTTCTGAAGCGCCATGTCGACGATGTCGGTGAGCGGGGTATGGCGGTCGTAGACGTGGATGTCGAACCCTTC
>CAZSUT010000087.1:0-6985 GCA_964610095.1 uncultured Nitrospirales bacterium
ATCCCAGCAACCCTTCGCGGGTCTTTGCCAGTCCCAGTTGGCTCACAACACCCATGACTACTCTTGCCCCTCCACCCAAACCCTCCCCCTCATGGCCCGTTGCAATCTGGGGAGCAACGGGCGCCCCGGAGGGAAGGGGTGGGGGTGATCGCGGTTGATCGTTTTCAGAATCGCCTTCTCTTTGCGCGTCATGAGGGCCTCGTCGCGAGGGCCCCGTTCGTGATCGTAGCCCAGCAGGTGGAGGACTCCATGGACCAGGAGGCGCGCCACTTCATCACGCAGGCTGTGTCCGAATTCCGAAGCTTGTCGCTTCGCGGTTTCCATTGCAATCACGACATCGCCAAGCAGCATGGGTGGACTGCTGTGGCGCGCCCCCCCACCCACACCTTCCCAACGACCCGTTGCAACGAAGAAGCAATGGGTGCCCCGGGAGGAGGGATGGGAGGGGGTGAGAGGAAACGCGAGCACGTCGGTCGGTCGGTCATTTTTCCGATACCGGCGATTGAGGGCGCGCATACGCCGATCGGAGACCAGCACCAGGCTGAGCTCCGCGCCGTCAGCGCGCGAGGCCGACAGGATGGCCTCGGCTGTCCGGCGCAGCCACGCTTGATCGATCGCCACCACGCGTTGACGATTCTGCAGGACGACGGGCACGGCGATCAGTGAGCGCGGCGGGACGTCTTCAGGCGGGAGTTCTTCTCAGAATGGCGTTGGTAGGCCTTGATGATTTCCTGCACCAGCCGGTGTCGCACCACATCCTTCTCGGTGAAATAGACGAAGACGATGCCGGGGATCTCCGCGAGGATGTCCCGCACTTCGATCAGGCCCGAAACCCGGTCGCGCGGCAGGTCCACCTGCGTGATGTCGCCGGTCACCACGGCCTTCGAGTTGAACCCCAGCCGGGTGAGGAACATCTTCATCTGCTCCGAGGTGGCGTTCTGGGCTTCGTCTAGGATCACGAACGAATCATTGAGCGTGCGTCCCCGCATGAACGCCAACGGGGCGATCTCGATCTCGCCGCGCTCGATCAAGCGATTGGCCCGCTCCAGATCCATCATGTCATAGAGCGCGTCGTAGAGAGGCCTGAGGTATGGGTTGATCTTCGCGATCATGTCGCCGGGGAGGTACCCGAGCTTCTCGCCCGCCTCCACGGCCGGCCGCGCCAGAATGATCCGGCTCACCTCACGCCGGCACAGGCTGGCCACCGCCATCGCCATGGCCAGATACGTCTTGCCGGTCCCCGCAGGGCCGATGGCCAGGACCAGGTCGTGCGCGCGGATGGCCTCGAGATAGCGCTTCTGTGTGGGAGACTTCGGAACGATGATGCGCTTGGACGTGTTGACCTCGAAGTTCCCGCGGATGCTGTCCTTCCAGGCGGAGGCGCCTTCCCCTCCCTGGAAGGTACGGATCGCAAACTCGACATCGTCGGGGCGCAGCACCATCCCTTCTTTCACCAGGGACGTCAGCCCACCGATGAGACGCTCGCCCCCACGCACGCCCTCCATCGGCCCTTCGAGAAGGACTTCCTCCCCACGGGCCGACACTCGGATGCCAAAGGCATCCTCGATCATTTTCAGATGAACGTCCCGGCTGCCGAAAAGGTTGGAGGTGTCGATGCCTTCTTGGAGTTTGACCTTGAGGAGAGCCACCTTGGACAAGCGCGCCGACTGACTCCTTATGAAGAAGCTAAACGTTAATCGTTATACGTTAATCGTGAATCGTAGCCCACGTTTAACGAATTACAGTTAACGAGGCTACACCGTGACGCATTTTAACAGGCGGGAGGGGAAAGAGACAAGGGCGAGTTATTGCTGAGCGGCCGGGGCCGGAGGCTGCGCGTCGAGATCAAACTCCTGCTGAGTGACCCCGTCATCATTATCCTTCGCAACAAGGACCACGTGATACTTGCCCAGGTTCTCCGGGGTGAGCTTCCAAATGAGCTGCTTGGTGGCGGGATCGAGTGTCATGCCCGGGGGGCCCTGCTTGAGTTCGAGCGTGACGGGATCCTCATCGGAGTCAGTCACGGCGACTTGATAGAGGTACTGGCCGTTCTTGATCTCAGTAGGGGGTGTTGAGGTGAACTGCGGGGGCGAATTTTCGATGGTCACCGGTAGGCTCGCTTTGGGTTCTCTAGTGGCCTTCCCATCGGACGCTGTAACAAGAACACCCAACGCATCCTTTTTCACAAAGAGCTTGGTATCGAGCGTGTCGTTCCTGGCGTCAGGGATTACCTTACCATTACGAAACCATTTGTAAGTGAGGATTATTTGATCACCGTCAGGGTCAGCGGCGACCACACGAACCTTGAGTGGTTCGCCTCGGTGGATCGGGACTGGCGCCAGATGGATTTCCGCGATATCGGGGGCCGTATTCCCTGCCGTCACGGGATCGGTCGTGAAGACCGCGCCGTCTGCTTTCCCGTCGCTCGGGGTCACGCGAGCCGTAATCCGGTCGCCCTTCTTGAGCTCCTCGGTCCTGAACTGGGGTTCGGTCGCTCCCAGAACCGGTTGCCCGTTGACAAGCCACTGGTAGCGGTAGGTGATTCGATCGCCGTCGAGGTCTTCCCCTTGGACGTTGAGTCTCAGCTCCGTGTCGAGGCTCACATCCACTGGGAAGATTCTGGCCGAGCTGATGGCAGGAGGATGGTTGCCGCCAGGCCCGGCCGCGATGGCTGCGGCTCCGGGCCCGCCTTGAGGAGCCGGCGCCTGAGAGGTCGGCTCCGCCGTGCAGCTCCATAGCAACAGGAGGACGGGGAGCGCTGCAAGCACGAGAAGAGGGCTCAGGTGGGGGTGACTCCTTGCCATCAAACTGTCACTTTACCCCACCTGCCTTCCTCATACAAGAAGGATTACATGCGTGCCTACAAGTCACGCCACGACAGCATCCGGCTCCACGCTGATCCGGCTGGCTGGGAGCAGAGCTGTTGTATCATACCCGTACTGGTCTGGAGGAACCCGGTCACCCGGCTAGCACATCCTTGACCAGTGCCAGATGTTCCCGCCGTACCTGTTCCCTGTCCGCCGATCTGGATGGCCATCTGAGCAGGGATGCCATAACCTAGTGATACGGACTTGTTGGCCACCGTATTGGGACCCGATGTCGAAGTCCCAAGGGCCGGCGCCTGCGCATAAGGCGCTCCGGTGCCATAGTAAAGGCCGTATAGGAAGCCAGTCCCCTGAATCACACAGATATTGTTGACCGGCAGGTAGGTCGTGAAAAAGATGGTGCCGCCAAGCAGCGTCCCGCTACTCAAATTGCGTTCACCGAAGGGCGGCGGCGGCGGATTGATTGCATTGGACAGGACGGTAAACCAACCATCCATGTTTTGTAAGGTGTTCAATAGTGTGGACTGTGAGCTGGTATAGTTTCCAGGCGGTGCAATGTAATTGAAATCGAAGTTGCTGCTCGATGGACATGAGGTGCAAACGGAAACGTTCGACACATTAAAGAGGTTATTGCGCTGAGTCCCCTGGCCGGGACTCCCCATCGTCATAAACGAGTCCTTCACGCCGAAGTAATGCTGGATATCGGTATTGGTTTTGTCGTTGTTCGTGAAGAACCGGCCAGTCCCGAAGAACACCCAAATGTTGTGGTTATCATCGGTGCTGATGACCGGCGCAGAGAGAGCGGGCCCCACGTTGCAATTCGTGCCCACCACACCTCCCGTGCATGTTGAAGCAGGCGGGGTCGTGTAGCCAAAGTTGGAAATGAGGATGCTCGGGGCTCCCACATTCCCCCAGTTCGCCGGGTTCGGATCGCCGCCGTTCGTGGTGAGACGCCACATCGCGCCCCGCCACGCGGGATTGGCCCCATTACAAGGGCTGGGCGTGCCACCTGTGCAGATAGCGCTTCCCGCATAGACGACATCCGTGCGAAAGTCGAGGTTGAAATCCAGACTGACCGGATCGCCGAGGAGAGAACCAGACTGGCCGGTGGAGAAGGTCCAGACCGTATGCGTGGGGGTGGTGGTGTCCACCCCAATACAGGGCAACGTCGAGGAACAGGTCGTGAGTCCAACCATTCCGGCAGTCTGATTGACGACGTTATACTTCGGCCCTTGCTTCAGATCGACCACATAGAATTGCGCGGTTTGGCCGCTGCTGCTATCTAGGTTCGTCGGGCCACTGCCGAACAAGACAAACCACTTCTCGTTGGTGCTGGACGTATTGGGGTCGGAGCTCGGATTCGTCCGAATGACCGCCGGAGAAGCAGTCGTCAGCCCCAAGTTCAAGTCCCGGGCCGTCCAGAGCAAGACCGGGTCTTTCTCAGGATTGGTGATGTCCAACACAAAATAAGAGGATAGGAACACGCGAGTGTCGCTCGGATTCACACCTGACAAATTTACATCCGTCGTGTTGTTATTGGCGGGGAAGCTGAAATCAGACGTGATGGTCCTCGGGCCGGCGCTTCCACTGGGGCAGGCCGAACAACTCCCTCCATACCTGAAACCGCCGATTAAGATAGTTCCCCATCCTCCGGGGTGGTCAGCATCCGGTGCGAAGATCCTCGCATCCGTGATCTTCGGAGTGAGATCAACGTAGTACGCGTGCTGGTAATTCGGGTTGCTCAGCCATTGCAGTTGCGGCAGCACGTCATGTGGGATAAACCCCCAAAGCTCGGCGCCGATGGGGACACTGGCGCTGTTCGCCCGTGGGGAATAGCCAGGCGTCACGCTGCCGTCACAGGGCAGCGAAGCGCACACCGTGGACGAGCCCGGCTGGACGGGCTGCGGCAGGAATCGAACCTGTTCGACGACGGAGGGAGTCGAGAGGTCATCGCCGGCCGCGACGAAGCCCCCATTGAATGCATGGAGCATCCCGTCATTGGCGCCCACGTAGATCACCGTCCGCCGATCCTTGTATTGCTGGAAGTAGCCAGCGTACGTGGAATCGCCGTAGAGGATGTCAAACCGTTCGCGCGGCGCGCTCACCGCCACGGGCGACGAGTCCAGGATGTCTCCCAGCCTCCACGTGGCATTGAACAGAGGAGTGCCGGAGTCATCAGTCGTCGAGATCCGTCGGTCTCGTAAGCCAGTCACCGCATTCCCGCGGAGGAAGTTGATGAGGTTCGTGGCGGCAGTCTGGGCCGACGTCTGATCGAGCGGAGAGGCCGTGTTGTTGCAGTTGATCGCACTGGGATTGTGGCCCGCTCCGTCGCTTGTTTGCACATTGCCGAGATACGGGCACAGAGTGGTCACATTGCTGGTCGAGAATTCAATCAGTTCAGATGAGGGTGTTCCCCCTTGCTGCGGAAGCGGCAAGGTCGGTTGGACCTGCCCATCATTGTCGAGGTCAACCCAGGTCAAAATCCGCCGACAGCTTGTGCCCCCCAGAGCGGGGTCCGCTCCCCCTGAATTGGCCAGGCAGGCGGAGCCTGGCGTGGTCAGGGCCAATCGCCTCCCTGCTTCCCACAATGGCTGGATCTGCGCGAGCGGAACCCCCGCTTGAATCGGGCAAGGAGGCGGGAAGGGATAGGCGGCGTTGGGGCATCCCCCTCCGGCATCGTCTGCCTTGCCGACCCCAGTTAGGTCCGTCCACCGATCGAAGACCACGTTGTTATTGACGTCCAAACGGAACTTCACAATACAGTCCTGTTTCAACACGAGCTTGCCGTCCGGCAGGCCCCCTCCGCCTGCTCCGCATCCGGACGTACTGTAGTCTTCCCGCAGGTTGCCGAACTTATCCAGGAATAGTCCCTGGAGGAACCCGGGCCAGACCACACCGTTCCCTGCCGAGCCGATGGTCGAGTTGAAGTAGTTGGGGTAGAAGTACGCCTGATAGACAGCCCCCTCGGCGTTCGTCGAGGTGGACAGGACGGACACCGCCGCGCCGGCGCTGGATTTTTGCAGGATGCTGGCGAGCGCAGACTCGATCTTGTCCCTCAAATCGCCTGCACTGCCGGACTCGAAGTAGGAGTCAGGAATTCCGTCCGGCACTTGCGCTCCGGTGAGATTATTGACGGAGTCCCATTCACTCTGGAGATCCGGCAGGCAATTCCCATTCGAATCGACGAAGGCGCCCTGTCTGGCGGTCTGAGCCAGCAGCTCCCGACCAGCCGCCATGCCGTAAGTTTCATAGACCACATAGGTGGTGATGGTTTGCTTACCGGGGATATCATGCCCCGCGATCGTCGAGCCTGATGGGGCACATGGATTCGACGCGTTAAAGCCCAATGGAACGTTGGTCTGGCGCAGATCGACCGTGTGGGCCCAGAGGGCGACGTCGTCCAGAAAATGGCTCCCGCCGGGCAAGGTTATGCCCCAGTCGGTCTTGTGCGCGGGTCCTGTCGCTCCCGCCCCTTGCCAAGGCATCAGGCCTTGGGGCCAGTTCCACGGAGGGGCGGGGCCCCACGGGGGATTGCAAAGAACCCAGTCCGAGCCGCTTGAGCAGTGTGTCCAGTGCGCGCTATGCGCGTAGTCTTGCAGGGCGGCAGGGACGCCAGCATTGTCCTGCGTCGGCTGACCATCCGTGAGAACCAAAATGAAGGCCTTGCAGCACGACACCTGGGTGGACGGAGTCGCCCAGGGGGGCGTGCTGGCCGTGTTGCTCCCGAAGAAAAAGGGATCGCGGCCGCAGGCGTTGGTGAGATAACCTGCCGGACACGTCTCTCCGGTGGAGAGCACCCCCAACTCGGTCGCTCCCAGCCCCCCGCTTGTGGTTGTGCCGGTCGTGCCGGGCGTTATAGAACTAGGAACACTCGTGCCGCTGAAGGCCGCCGCAGGTGAATACGCATACGGGTACTCATAGCTGTAGGAACAGATGCTCGACAAACCAGCGCCACATTCGGAGATCTGGTTCCAGACCGGCTGGACCTGCATAAAATAGCGGACCCCTTCGTAAAACGATTCGGCGAGGGGGGTCCAGGTCCCGGGAAACGACACATCCACGGTGTTCACGAGCGCCCCCACCCTGGTGGGATAAGTGATGGCTTTACCGGTACTCCAATCGACGGCCTGAAGCGATCCGATCGGCACCGCTACCACGCC
>CAZSUT010000088.1:0-6869 GCA_964610095.1 uncultured Nitrospirales bacterium
CACCAACGTGCCGAGGCACGACGGACAGCAGCGCACGCCCGTCGCCGCCGGTCATTGCCCGCCCCAGGATCCTGCCATCCACCTTGAAGAGCAACACCTCTCCTCCGAGCGGTGGATGCGTGAGCAGGCCGTCTTCCAGAAGCTCGGCGACCAGGGTGACCCTCTGGCCGGGCGCAGCGATCGTGTCATGCGCGATCAGCAGGCCGCGCGTCTTGTCCTCAGATGATGCCATGCCCGCGCCGGACGAACGAGAAAGCGTCAAAGGCGGCGACGATCCCCAGCGACACGAAGACCACGTCAGCGAATTCCCAGAGATTCGCCCAATAGAGATAGAGGAGTGCTGTGCTCGGCACGGCAAACCAGACGCCCCGCCGCAGGCCGAGAAAGAAATGCCCGAGCCCGGCGAGCACCAGGCTCAAGGCTGCCGCAAAGATCGCGCGCCCCATGAGAGGTCCCTAAGAGTCCGCTTCAGCGGCGGCGGCCGGGCTTCCGGCTCTGCTGCAGTGATGCCTTGGCGCGTTGCGCTTTGGCTTCAAGGAGCCGGGCCTCCGACAGCGCGTCCGCGGCCTGGGCCGTGGTGAGGCCTTCCGCGCGCGCCTTGCTGAAGATCGTGTGGAGCGTCGTGGGGATCTGACTGACCAGCCGCTCGGCCTTGGCCCGGTCGTAGCCTTGGCGGCCCGCCTGGAGGCCGACCAGGATGTTCATGATCCCGCCTGCGTTGACGACGTAGTCCGGTGCGTAGAGGATGCCGCGCTCCTCGAGCCGCCTCGCGTCGGACGGATGTTCCAGTTGATTGTTGGCGGCGCCGGCGATCGCGCGACAGCGCAGCTTGGGGATCGTCTTGCGGTTGAGCACACCGCCCAGCGCGCACGGCGAGAGGACATCGCACTCCGTTTGTAATATTTCGTCGGGCTCGACCCGCCAGGCCTCAAACTCACGCCGCGCCAGCATCGCCCGCTGGGGATCCGTATCGGCGAGGATGAGACGGGCACCGGCGGTCGCGAGCAGCTCCCCCAATTGATAGCCGGCCTTCCCGACTCCCTGGATGGCGACCGTGCGATTCCGCACGGACGGATCCCCGTACAGCTCCTTGAGACAGGTCTCGATGGCGTAGAGCAAGCCCTTCGCCGTTGGATAGGATGGATCACCGCTGCCGCCTTTTTTCTCCGACGTGCCGGTCACGTGCTTGGTCTCCTTGCGGACTATCTCCATATCCGCAACGGTCATGCCCACGTCTTCAGCAGTGAGATATCGCCCCTTCAGGCGCTCAACCGCCCGCCCAAAGGCCCGCAGCAGGCCCTCGGTCTTGCCGCGCCGGGGATCGCCGATGATCACGGCCTTCCCGCCGCCGAGCGGGAGTCCGGCCACCGCGGCCTTGTAGGTCATGGCCTGCGCGAGCCGCAGGACGTCCTGCAATGCCTCTTCCGACGAGGCGTAGGGCCACATGCGGACCCCTCCCAGGGCCGGACCCAGGACCGTGCTGTGGATCGCGATAATCGCACGCAGTCCCACCGAGTCGTCCCGGCAGGACACGACCCGTTCATGACCGTCGCACTGCAGGTCTTTCAGGACATCCATCGCACGTTCTCCCTGCGAATCGGCGCCAGGGTTTATAGCACAATTCACGCAGGGAGGACAGTGCCGCCGATGCGTGATGCTACGGGCTTGGTCGGTTTGACAATGTCAGGGCTTCTCGGTAGACTCCCCCCATGACAAAACTGACCGCGTCCGAGCTCGAACACCTGTCGGAGGCAGAACTGCAGTCGCTGCTGCTCCCCGACCTGTTTCCCCGGCACATCGCTGTCATCATGGACGGGAACGGCCGCTGGGCCGCCCAGCGGGGGCTGCCCAGGATGGCTGGACATACCGAAGGGATCAAATCCGTCCGGGAGTTGATCACGCTCTGCAGGGACTTCGGCATCAAGGCGCTGACGATCTACGCCTTCTCTCAGGAAAACTGGAAGCGGCCCGCGTCCGAAATCAACGCGTTGATGTCGTTGCTCGAGCACTACCTCCAGGTGGAGATGGAAGCGCTCATCGAACAGGGCGCCCGCTTCCGGGCCATCGGTCGCATCAACACCCTACCCGAATCCGCGCTGGCGTGGGTGCGCAAAGTGGAACGGGCGACCGCACACCTCGACACGCTCAATCTGACCGTCGCGCTGAGTTACGGCGGGCGCTCGGAGATCGTGGACGCTGTCCGCCGGCTCGCCGAGGACGTGAAGGACGACGTCGTCAAGCCGGATCAAATCGACGAGGACCTCTTGGAAGGCTATCTCTCCACCCACGGGCTCCCGGATCCAGACCTCCTCATCCGAACGAGCGGCGAGACGCGCATCAGCAACTTCCTGCTCTGGCAACTCGCCTACACAGAGATGTACTTCACGCCCACGCTCTGGCCAGACTTCCGCCGGCGCGAGGCCCTGCTGGCCCTGCTCGACTACCAGCGGCGCGAACGGCGCTTCGGCCAGACCCGCGATCAACTCGACCACCCGGACGACCAGGTCGGTAAAAGGACCGCTTAGTGGATCCGCGGCGGGTCTACTCGGCCCTCGTCTTTTTTCCGCTGTTCTATCTGCTGGTGCGTTACCTGCCGCCGGTCGCGTTCTCGATCTTCGTCGCCACCGGCATCCTCCTGGCCCAATACGAGTACTACCGCTTTCACTTCCCGCACCGATTCTCCCCGCCCGTGGGTCTTGGCCTTCTCTCCGGGCTCCTGATCACCACCGGGTTCGCAGTCCCCGGCCTCCTGCCCGAACCGGCGACCATCACCTTCATCATCATGGCAATTCTCCTGAGCCACGCGCTATCGAGCCGCGGCCTCAAAACCGGGCTTCTCGACACCGCCGTCGTCGCGTTCGGGGCCTTCTATGTAGCGTGGCTTCTCGGCCACCTGATCCTGATTGACCGGCTCGCCAACGGGCCGTTTCTGATTTTCTTTCTCTTCCTAGTGACGTGGGCCAACGATACGGCCGCCTATTACGTGGGCACCCTGCTGGGGCGACATCCCATGGCACCGGCCATCAGCCCGAGGAAGACCTGGGAGGGGGCTATCGGCGGGTTGCTCGGGTCCGTCGCGACCGCCTTCGCCTGCCGCGCCTGGTTCTTGGACTCACTGAGCGTGAGTGAGACCGCCTGGTTGGGCCTCATGATCGGCCTCGCCGCGCCGCTCGGCGATCTCTGCGAATCCGCCCTGAAGCGCAGCGCCAGCGTCAAGGATTCCGGCGGGCTCATCCCCGGCCACGGCGGCATGCTGGATCGCGTGGACAGCTTGATCTTCACGACACCGGCATTCTACTATTGCCTCCTCGCGATGCGACCTTTCTGAGGGGCCAGCGCATGAAGCGGATCGTCATCCTGGGTTCCACCGGGTCCATCGGCACCAACACCCTGGACATCATCAGCAAATTCCCTGATAAGTTCCAGGCGGTCGGCCTCACGGCCAACGGCAACGTGGACAAGCTCGAAGAGCAAGTCCGGACGTTTTCCCCGGCCGTCGTTGCCATGGCCAACGGGGCCGCCGCGGAGCGCCTGCGCGCGCGGTGCAAGGGCCTGAAGACGACGATCCTGAGCGGGATGGATGGGCTCCTGCAGACCGCCACACTGGCGGAGGCTGATCTCGTCATCTCGGCCATCGTCGGCGGCGCCGGGCTCGTGCCCACGCTCGCGGCGATCACGGCCAGCAAGTTCATCGCCTTGGCGAACAAAGAGCCGATGGTGATGGCGGGGCGCCTCATGCAGGAACAGGCCCGCAAGCGCGGCGTTCGGATCTTCCCCGTCGACAGCGAGCACAGCGCGCTCTTCCAGTCTATGGAGGGACACCGCGTCGAGGACATCCGCCGGCTCATCCTCACCGCCTCGGGCGGCCCGCTCTGGAACCTGACCAAGGAGCAACTGCGCGACGTCACGGTCGAGCAGGCCCTCAAGCATCCCAACTGGAAGATGGGCGACAAGATCACCATCGACTCGGCGACCCTGATGAACAAGGGCCTGGAAGTCGTGGAGGCCCGGTGGCTGTTCGACATCCCTGCCTCAAAGATCGAAGTGGTGGTCCACCGCGAGAGCATCATCCACTCGCTCGTCGAGTACGCGGACCGCTCGGTGATCGCTCAACTCGGCCTTCCGGACATGCGGACCCCGATCGCCTACGCGATGAACTATCCGGAGCGAGTCCCGCTGGACCTCCCGTCTCTGAACCTGGCCCAGATCGGCATGCTCACGTTCTTCAATCCTGATCATGACCGGTTCCCTTGTCTCAAGCTCGGCTACGACGCCCTGCGTGTCGGGGGCACACTGCCCGCCGCCATGAACGCCGCCAACGAAGTGGCCGTGCAGGCCTTCCTGGACCGCCGGATCGGCTTCCTCGGCATCGCCGAGACCATCCGCCGGACCATGGACGCGCATAAACCGGTCGAGGTCTCGGCGGTCGAAGACGCGCTGCACACGGACGCCTGGGCACGTGCGAAAGCCGGCGAGGTCGTGAACTCGCTGTCGGCACCAGCGCGGTGAAATAATCGCGTCCGCCTCTGTGGTACACTAGGAGCGTCATGCAGGCCGTCCAAAACTTCTGGTTCTATGTCGCGGCGTTCATCGTCGCGCTCGGGGTGCTCGTCACTTTCCACGAATTCGGCCATTTTTGGGTCGCCCGGCGCTGCGGGGTTAAGGTCCTGAAGTTCTCCATCGGCTTCGGGCCGAAGCTGGTCGGCCGCCGAGTCGGCGAGACCGAATATGTCATCTCCGCGATCCCGCTCGGCGGTTACGTGAAGATGCTGGGCGAGGACCTCGGCGACGAGGTCAGCGAGGAGGATAAGCAGCGGTCGTTCGCCCACACGCCTCTCCTCAGGCGCGCGGCCATCGTCGCGGCCGGTCCGGTCTTCAATCTGTTGCTGGCTTACCTCATCTTCACCGCGTGGCTGGCGACCGGCGCGCCGCTGTTCGTGCCGTCTTTCGCCGACTTGGCCTCCAATGTGGAAGCGGTCGTGCCCGGTTCTCCGGCCGAGGCCGCCGGCCTCCGCAAGGGCGACAAGATCGTCCAGATCGGCGACAAGCGCATCGCCACCTGGAACGAGCTGACGGACATCGTCAAGCGCAATCCCGGCACGCCACTGCCGCTCGTCGTGGAGCGTGACGGACAAACCGAGACCCTGACGATCACGCCAGCCTCCCGGAAGGAGAAGCTGGCCGACGGGACCGAGATCGAAATCGGACAGATCGGCATTACCAAGGCGAACAAGGCCATCCTGCGAAGCGAGCACGTCCTGATGGCGCCGGTGGACGGCGTCGAGGCCACCTGGGGCTGGACCAAGCTGACCGTGGTGGGCATCGCCAAGATGATCACCCGCGAGATCTCGACCGACAACATCGGCGGCCCGCTGACGATCGCCAAGATTTCCGGCGACGCCGCGACGCAGGGCATTTCGAACTACCTGTTCCTCATCGCCATCCTCAGCATCAACCTCGGCGTGCTGAACCTGCTGCCGATCCCGATCCTCGACGGCGGGCACCTGGCGTTCTTCGCGATCGAGGCGATCAAGCGCCAGCCCCTGAGCATCCGCAGCCGCGAGCTGGCCCAGCAGGTCGGGATCTTTCTCCTGATCTGCCTGATGCTCTACGCCTTCCGAAACGACATCCTCAACCTCTGGCCCCGCTAATGCGTCAGTCGCAGCTGCTGATTCCCACCCTCCGGGAGGATCCGGGGGAAGCGGAGATCGTCAGCCACCGGCTGATGCTGCGCGCCGGCATGATCCGCAAAGTCGCCGCCGGCATCTACACGTACCTACAGCTGGGCCTGCGCGTCATCCGGAAGGTCGAACGCATCATCCGCGAAGAGCTGAACAAAGCGGGGGCGCAGGAGGTTCTCATGCCGATCGCCTCGCCGGCCGAGCTCTGGCTGGAGACCGGCCGCTGGGACTTCTATGGCAAGGAACTCTTCCGGTTCAAGGATCGGCACGAGCGGGACTTCTGCCTTGGGCCGACGCACGAGGAGGTGATCACCGACCTGGTGCGGCGCGAGGTCCGCTCCTACCGGCAACTCCCGGCGAACTTCTACCAGATCCAGACCAAGTTCCGGGACGAGATCCGTCCGCGCTTCGGGCTGATGCGCGGGCGCGAGTTCATCATGAAGGACGCCTACTCGTTCGACGCCGACGAAGCCGGCGCGAAGGAGAGCTACCGGAAGATGTACGAGGCGTACAAGGCCATCTTCACGCGCTGCGGGCTGACCTTCCGTCCGGTGGAGGCCGACACCGGCCTGATCGGCGGCACCTCGTCGCATGAGTTCATGGTCTTGGCCGACACCGGCGAAGAGGGCATCGCCGTCTGCGACGCCTGCGACTACGCCGCCAACGTGGAGCGGGCAGAACTGCGGGAACACGCCCATAAGCTCCCACAAGAAACCCTGCGCGAGAAGCGGCGTGTCCCCACGCCGGGTCAAAAGACCGTGGAGGAAGTCACAGCCTTCCTGAAAGTCCCGGCCACCCAACTCGTAAAGACGCTGCTGTACCGGGCCGACGGAAAGCCGGTCGCCGTCCTCGTGCGCGGAGATCACGAAATCAACGAGGCCAAGCTGAAGAAGGCGCTGGGCGCGACGGACCTGGTCATGGCCGATCCCGCTATGGTCGAGCAACTGACCGGCGCACCGGTAGGCTTCGCCGGACCGATCGGCCTGCCCAGCCTAACGATGCTGGCCGACCTTGCGGTGAAGCCCTTGACCAACGTCGTCGTGGGCGGGAACGCCGCGGACACCCACTGGGTGGACGTCACGCCAGGCCGCGATTTCACGCCACACCGCTACGCCGATATCCGGAACGCCGTCGCCGGCGACGCCTGCCCTCGCTGCACGAAGCCTCTGCGGATCGTCCGCGGCATCG
>CAZSUT010000089.1:0-6860 GCA_964610095.1 uncultured Nitrospirales bacterium
GATCTGCTGGCTGGCACGCTGATCTTTTCTTGTGGGCTGTGGATTGTCCTGAATAACTACCGGAAGGCCGCCAATATCACCTTTGGTCTGGTCTGTCTAGCGGTATCCTCCTGGTTGTTCGGGGCTTTCATGGTCTACTCCTCGACCCAAGAAGAGGAAGCTCGTCTCTGGGAGAAGCTGCTTCACATCGGAGTGGTGTATATACCCGCTTTCTTCTATCACTTCTGCGTGAGCTTCTTGCAAGCTGAGAAGCACAACAAACAGGTCCTGGCGAATTACCTCATCAGTACCGTCTTCCTCCTGCTCATCCCTACGCCGTATCTCATCAATGGCCATTATTCGTTTTTCTGGGGCTATTATCCTAAGGCTGGTCCTCTTCATCCTCTGTTCTTAGCGTACTTCGCATCTGTCAGCGTGGCTTCTCTGCTGAAGCTCTATCGAGGCGCTAAAGTCAAGGAAGAGAGTAGCCCGCTTGAAACGACCAGAATCAGGTATATCTTCTGGGCCTTTGCGATCGGCTATCTCGCCTCCACCGATTTTGTGCAGTCCTACGGGTACGAGTTTTATCCGTTCGGGTATTTCTTCGTGACCCTGTGGGTCCTCATCGTGTCCTATGCGACTTTGAAGTACCAACTATTGGTCATCTCCCGCCTCACAACGACACCCCAGGTCGCGTTGTTTAACCAAGCCCTGGCTCTTATTCCTATCTACATCGTCATTCTCTTACTCCTCCGAATCTTTACCGGCTCCACCGAGTTCTTACTGGCGGGGGGCATTGTTGCCATTTTCTCGATCTTCGCTGGCCTATTTGTGAATCTGCAGGAACGAATTGAAAAAGTAGTCGAGAAGGTCCTGTTCAGGAAAAAATTTAACGTCTATCAGACGCTCCAGGACTTCAGCAAAGCCCTGGTCACGATCCTGGACCTGAAAACTCTCGTCGAGGAAATCGAGCGCACGCTCGCCACCGTTTTGGGTGTGGAGACCGTAACCCTGTACCTCTTCGATAAGGAACGGCGCGTCTATGCGCCCGTGTCCACCTACGGCGTCAACGTGAAGACGTCGGACACGCCCCGACTGACCATGGACGACGAACTCCCCCGCCACCTCACCATGGGGCAATCCATCCTGGGGCAAACCATCCTGGTCAGGGAAGAGGTGGAGCACTTCTCAGGCACCAAGGAGATGCGCGCCCTCATCGACGCCTTCCGGAGAGTCAAAGCCGACGTCTGCATACCTTTCGTCAACAAGAACACCTTGATCGGATTCTGTATCCTGGGGCCTCGGACGACACGCCAAATGTACTCCGACCAGGATCTCAGCCTGCTGACGATGCTAGCACAGGCCGCCGCCATCGCCCTGGACAACGCCATGCTCTATGAGGAGCTGAAACTTTCGCAGTCGCTCGTCCGGCGAACGGACCGCCTGCGCTCTCTGGAGACGATTGCGGGCGGCTTCGCCCACGAGGTCCGCAACCCCTTGACGTCCATCAAGACCTTCATCCAGCTCACCCCGGAGCGCAAGGACGACCCGGAATTCATCGGCCACTTCGGCACCGTGGTGGCGGAGGATGTCGCCCGGATCGAGCGGCTGATCCAGGAGATCTTGGACTACGCACGTTATATGCAACCCAAGTTTCAGGAAGAAGACGTCAACGTCATTGTGGAATCCTGCCTGTATTTCATCAGAATCAAAGCGGACTCAAAGGCGGTCTTGCTAAAGAAGGACTTGGCATCCGATTTGCCTGCCGTTTTGTTGGATCGCCAACAGATCAAACAGGTGCTGCTCAATCTCTTCCTCAACGCCATCGAAGCCATGGGCGACCACGGCGGCCAGTTGATCGTGCGCACTCACCGGCTCGCCAAAGCCCCCGGTGACACATCGGTTCAGATTGAAGTGACGGACACCGGCTGCGGTATCCCCATGGCGGACCTGGAGCACATCTTTGACCCGTTCTACACCACCAAGCACGAGAGTCAAGAGCGTGAAGGAACAGGGCTTGGCTTGACGATCGTGCACCAGATCGTCCAGGAGCACGGCGGGCACATCGAAGTCAAAAGCGAGCTCGGCCGCGGGACGACGTTCCTCTTGAACCTGCCGGCCGTCTCCGCAACTGTGTTAGAAGCCCCGATTGAAACGCGCAGCGTATGAAGAAACGGGTCCTAGTAGTCGACGATGAGCAGGGGATACGCGCCTCCCTGCAAATGACTCTGGAGCCGGCCTACGAGGTCCTGTGCGCTTCGAACGCGCAGGAAGGCCTCGCACGGTTCCGGCAGGAACTTCCTAACTTAGTGCTTTTGGATGTGGTCCTGCCCGGGACGGACGGGCTCGAGCTTTTGCAGTCCATGCGCTCGGAGGATCCCACGGTTCCCGTGATCATGCTGACCGCCGTCAAGACGGTCAAGACCGCCGTGGAGGCTATGAAGATCGGCGCGGCCGATTACCTCACCAAGCCATTCGACGTCGAGGAACTCCGCCTGATCGTGGCCAAGGCCCTGGCCACGCAGGCATTGGAGCATGAGGTTCGCCACCTCCGCGCACAGGTCCTCAAGTCGTACGCCTTCCATAACTTGGTGGGCAAGAGCCCGGCCATGCAGGAGATCTACTCCAAAATCGAGCAGGTAGCCGACACCCGCACGACCGTCCTGATCACCGGCGAGAGCGGAACGGGCAAGGAGTTGGTTGCACGCGCCCTGCATTACAACAGCTCACGTCGGGAGCGGCCGTTCATCGCCATCAACTGCGCGTCCATCCCGGATACCCTCATCGAGAGCGAGCTGTTCGGGCATGAAAAAGGCGCCTTTACGGGCGCTTTGGCGCGCCGGCTCGGCAAGGTCGAGCTCGCCCACGGCGGCACGCTCTTCCTGGACGAAGTCGGCGACCTCGGCATGCTCACGCAGGCGAAACTGCTGCGCTTCCTTCAGGAGCGGGAGTTCACCCGCGTCGGCGGAACGCAAACGATCAAAGTGGATGTGCGGATCATCGCCGCGACTAACAAGATCCTGGAGGAACTGGTCCCCCGGAAGGAGTTCCGGGAAGACCTGTACTACCGCATCAACGTTGCCGTGCTCTTCTTGGCGCCCTTGCGGGATCGTCGGGACGACATCCCGTACCTGTCCAAACATTTCCTGGTCAAGCGGCTGGAGGCAGAGGGACGCCCGCCGCTGGAGATCTCGAAAGAGGCGATGGAACTGCTGATGCGGTATCACTGGCCCGGCAACATTCGCGAACTCGAGAACGTCATCGAGCAGGCCATTGTTTGGTGTCGCGGCACGGAGATCACAACAGACCACCTTCCGACCACGCTCAAGACCGAGAGCCGGCACACCGGGCTGCGAGAGAGCGCACTAGCCGGACATGTCTCCCTGGAGAAAGCGGTCCAGGAATTTGAACGGGAGTTGATTCTCGATGCCCTGACGCGGACGGGCCATGTCCAGACCCACGCCGCGGCCCTGCTGGGCATCACCAGACGGATGCTCAAGTACCGGATGGATATGCTCGGGATCAAAAGCCCGGACTCGCAAGCCGCGCCTGGTCCCAAGGATGTGCCCTCGGCATGAGTCGAGATGACACAGAGCTACAACGCACGAAAATTTCTTGATCGGCCAAACCTGTGATACAATGGGCTCCGCGTTCAATTTTGTACAAGAGCGTCACAGCGTGCTGGCAGTCTCAGCGCAATGAATCACTGGAGTGACAGGGTGCGTCGGCTTTGAGAGTATTGGGGAGCGCGGATTCTGGATCATCTAAGGCATGGCAGTTGCTAGAGATCAACGTCAGGACGCGCTTCCTCAGGCGAAGGAGACACAGGTGCCGGTAGATACTTCCCAGTTCAACGTTCCCAACGAGCGCCACCAGGCTGTCCGCGAGGGAGACTCATCCAGGCCGACCATCCTGATCGTGGAGGATGAAGCTGGTCCACGAGAAGCGCTCAAACTGATCCTCCGCCCCTTCTACAACCTGCATTCGGTGGACAGCGCAGAGGCCGCCACTCACCTCCTGCGAGAACAGACGATCGATTTGGTGACCCTGGACCTCAAGCTCCCAGGCAAGCAAGGAGCGGAGCTCCTGCAGGAAATCAAGCGCGACCACGAACACGTGGAGGTCATCGTCATCACCGGCTACGGGAGCCTGAAATCCGCGATGGACGGACTTCGGTACGGCGCATCCGGCTATCTGCTCAAGCCGTTCAACGTCACAGAGTTGATCGCGATCATCAATCAATCGCTGGAAAAAAAGCGACGGCTCGAAGGTCTCCGGGCCTCCCTCAAGCTATTCGAGAACGCGTGGCAGGCGCGGCAGGACTCGTCCAGCGCGTGGAAGACATTGTCGAGCCTGCTAGAAGCCAAAGACCCTGAATTGGTCCGCCACTCCAATCGTGTGCACGGTTACGCCACACTACTGGCCGACCGGCTCTCCCTGACACCGGAGGAACGGGAAGTGGTCCGGATTGGCGCCTGGCTGCACGACATCGGACAGTTCAGCATTGACGAACGCCTGTTCTCGACCATCATCCGGCAGGCGGACCGCGAAGACGAGTTCGTCAAGTTTCATCCTGAAGTCGGCGCCCGCATGGTCCAGTCGCTCACCTTGCCTCCTGCAGTCGGCGAGATCATCCGCCACCACCACGAACGGTATGACGGGTCCGGCTACCCGGACGGCCTGAAAGGTGACGAGATCCCCTACCTCGCCCGTATCGTCGGGCTGGCTAACGCGTTTGATGAACTCTACGGGGGGAGACCCAAGGACGATCCGTTGCCGCTTGAGGCGGCGAAGGAGTACATGCGCCGTCAGGCCGGCATCCTGTTTGATCCGTCGATGGTTAAGCAGTTCCTGAAGGATGTTCGCTAGCCGTCGGTCCCCGCCTACTTCGTCTCTTGCCAGCTCCTTACCCGCCGCCCCTGTAACACGCCTTCGATCCGCTCAAACGCCTTGAGCCCGCGTTCCAGGTGCGCCGTGTTCTGCACTTCCACGATGAAGTCGAGCACGGCTTTCCGGTCCTCCCGGGTCGTGATCTCCGCGCGGCTGATGTTCGCATCGGCATGGGTGATGGCCGCCGAGACGTTGGCCAACATGCCCGGCTTGTCGAAGGTCAGGGTCGTGATCTTGACGGGTACAGTCGTCACTTGCCCTATGTCCCAATCCACATCCACGAGCCGCGCCTTGTCGTAGTCGAGCGCATCGAGGTTGGGACAGTCCACGGTGTGAATCGTCAGGCCGCGCCCGCGGGTGATGTAGCCGATGATCCGGTCGCCCGGCACAGGCCCGCAGCACTTGGACAGGTGCATCATGAGGTCGTGGACACCCTTGACTTTGACACCCTTATCCTCGCTCCCCGCGGCAGCGCGTTTCGCCACGGTCTTGTCCTCCCCTTCCGGGGTGGTGGCAACGGCCTGGCGGTCCCCTGCGTCAACGCAGAGCCGGCTGGACACATGGATGGCGGAGACTCGTCCGTACCCGATGGCCGTGAACAGCTCGTCGACGCCGGGCAGGCCTGACTCCCGCGCAACCTCCTGGACGCGGGTGGTCTTCACCAGCGTGCCCAACGCGACATTATGACGGCGGAGCTCCCGCTCCAGCAGCCGCTTGCCCAGCTCCAGGCTCCGCTTGGCCTCTTCCACTCGCAGCCAGTGCTTGATCTTGTTCTTGGCCCGCGGGGTCCGGACAAACTTCAGCCAGTCCCGGTGAGGCACCTGCGTGGGGGACGTGCTGATCTCGACCGTGTCCCCGCTGCGGAGCTGATATTTGAGCGGGACCATCTTGCCGTTGACCTTGGCGCCGCTGCAGTGGTCGCCGATCTCCGTGTGGATGGCATACGCGAAATCGATGGGCGTGGCGCCCTTCACCAGCTCCTTCACCGCGCCCTTGGGAGTAAAGACATAGACCACGTCCGAGTAGAGGTCCAGCTTGACGGACTCCATGAATTGCCGGTTGTCCGTGAGGTCCTGGTGGGATTCGAGGAGCTGACGCAGCCAGGTGAAGACGCGTTTCTCCGTCTCGTCGATCTCGCCCTGTTCCTTGTACGTCCAGTGCGCCGCAATGCCTTCCTCGGCGACTCGGTGCATCTCGTAGGTCCGGATCTGAAACTCCACGTGCTCGCCCTGGGGGCCTACCATGGTCGTGTGCAGCGACTGGTAACGGTTGGACTTGGGCACGCCGATGTAGTCTTTGAAGCGGCCCGGGACCGGCCGCCACAACGAATGGATGAGGCCCATGATGGCATAGCAGTTCATCTGGGTGTCGGTGATCACCCGGATGGCGGTCAAGTCGTAGACTTCGTCGAAGGAAACGCCTTGATGCTCCATCTTTTGGTAGATGGAGTAGAGGTGTTTGGACCGGCCTGCCAGCTCGCCGACCAGTCCGTGCTCGGCCAGCTTGGCCTTGACGACGGCGGTGACCTCCTGGATGTAACGCTCGCGCTCCTCGATGCGCTTGGCCACCCGCTCGGCCAGCGCTGTGTAGACGTCCGGCTTCAGCGCCTTGAAGCAGAGGTCCTCCAGCTCGGCCTTCATCCAACCGATTCCGAGCCGGTTGGCCAGGGGCGCGTAGATATCGAGCGTTTCCTGAGCGACCGTCTTCTGGTGGGCCGGATTCAGGTGCTCTAGTGTGCGCATGTTGTGCAGGCGGTCCGCAAGCTTGATCAAGATGACCCGGATGTCGTCCGCCATCGAGATCAGCATCTTGCGGAAGTTCTCGGCCTGCTTCTCCTCGTAGCTCTTGAAGGGGATCTGGCCGATCTTGGTGACGCCGTCCACGAGACGGGCGATGTCTTTGCCGAACTCCGCCTCGATCTGCTCCCGCGTGCAGACCGTGTCTTCCACCGTGTCGTGCAGCAGCCCGGCCACGATGGCCGACACGTCGAG
>CAZSUT010000090.1:0-6745 GCA_964610095.1 uncultured Nitrospirales bacterium
GTGATGATCGTGGCTTTGATGAACGGCTCCTCAAACCGTTCGATATGGTTGGGCTCCGGCAGCTTGGTCGGATTGTCGATGTACAGCACTTCGCCCTTGGTCGTCGTGACTCGGTACACCACCGTGGGTGTCGTGCTGATGAGCTCCAGCCCGTACTCCCGCTCCAGCCGCTCCTGGATGATCTCCATGTGGAGCAGCCCCAGGAACCCGCAGCGGAAGCCGAAGCCGAGCGCCAGCGACGTTTCAGGCTCGTAAACAAAACTGGCGTCATTCAGCCGTAGCTTCTCGAGCGCGTCCCGCAAATCCTCGAACAGATCGCTGTCCGTGGGGTACAGTCCGCAGAAAACCATCGGCTTGGAATCCTTGTATCCAGGAAAGGGCTTCGACGTCGGCCTCTCAGCCGCCGTGATGGTGTCGCCAATGCGCGTGTCGCCGACGCGCTTGATGCCGGCCACCACGTAGCCGACCTCGCCGGTGACCAGCCGCTCCGCTTTCACTCGTTTCGGCGTGAAGGTCCCGACCTCCTGGATCTCGAACACCTTGCCGCTGCCCATCATGCAGACCTTCATGGCCGGCTCGATGGCGCCGTCCCCCACGCGCGCCAGGACCGTCACGCCCTGGTAATTGTCGAACCAAGAATCGAACACGAGCGCCCTGAGCGGCCCGCCCGGATTGCCCGACGGCGGCGGGATGCGTTTCACGATCGCCTCCAGCACATCTTTGGTACCGATCCCAGCTTTGGCGCTTGTCAGGACGGCGTCATGCGCGTCCAGCCCCAGCACATCCTCGATCTGTCGCTTGGTCCCTTCGATGTCAGCGCTGGCCAAGTCCACCTTGTTGATGACCGGGATGACGGTGAGGTGATTCTCGATCGCCAAGTGGGCATTCGCGATCGTTTGCGCCTCGACCCCTTGGGAGGCATCCACTAGGAGCAACGCGCCCTCGCAGGCGGCCAGACTTCGCGAGACCTCATAGGTGAAATCCACGTGGCCCGGTGTGTCGATGAGGTTCAGGAGATACTCGTTCCCATCGTCGGCCTCGTACCGGATGGTGACCGTGTGGGCCTTGATGGTGATGCCCCGCTCGCGCTCCAAGTCCATCGCGTCCAGGATCTGCTCGCGCGATTCCCGGGCGCTGATGGCCCCAGTGTATTCGAGCAACCGATCCGCGAGTGTCGACTTCCCGTGGTCTATGTGGGCGATAATAGAAAAGTTCCGGATCAGTACCTGCAAAATGGGGGTCCTTTTGAACTCCGAACCTCGCTGATTATAATAATTTTCCCGCAGATTGTCAAAGACGAATCCCCTCCCTATAATGTCCCATCTTCATGGCTTCCCCGACCCGCACCGCAAGGCTTCAGACTGAGGATCACCGCCACCTCTGGCATCCCTTCACCCAGCAGCGTGAGTGGGAACGAGAGCGGCCCCTCATCATCGAACGGGGCCGGGGCGTCTATCTGGAAGACACCGACGGGCACCGCTACCTGGACGGGATTTCCTCGCTCTGGGTCAATCTCCACGGCCATCGCAAGCCGGAGCTGGACCGCGCGCTGGCGGCGCAGGTGAAGAAAATTGCGCACTCCACGCTGCTGGGGCTGGCCAATGTCCCTTCCATCGAGCTGGCGCGCCGCTTGGTGTCCCTCTCGCCACGCGGGCTCACGCGGGTCTTCTACTCGGACGACGGATCCACGGCGGTGGAAGTGGCCCTGAAGATGGCCTACCAGTACTGGCAGTTACGGGGCGGCGCCTTCCGGTCCAAGCAGAGTTTCCTGCACCTGGGGTTGGCCTATCACGGCGACACGCTTGGGGCCGTCAGCGTGGGTGGCATCCCGCTCTTTCACGAGCGGTTCAAGCCCCTCCTCTTCCCGACCTACGAAGCCCACGCCCCCTACTGCTACCGCTGCCCGCTGAACCTGACCTACCCGCAATGCCGGCTGGCCTGCGTGGATGCGGTGGAAGACGTGCTCAAACAGCATCATCGGCACATCGCCGCGCTCATCGTGGAGCCGATGCTGCTGGCAGCCGGGGGCATGATCACGATGCCGCCAGGCTACCTGACCAGGCTCCGCCGGTTGTGCTCCCGGCATCGGGTGCTGCTGATCGCCGACGAGGTGGCCACCGGCTTCGGTCGCACCGGCCGGATGTTCGCCTGCGACCACGAGGGCGTGAAGCCGGACCTCATGGCGATCAGCAAGGGGTTGACCGGCGGATATCTGCCCCTTGCCGCCACGTTGACGACCGAGCGCATTTACCGGGCGTTCCTCGGCCGCCATGAGGAGTTCAAGACCTTCTTCCACGGTCATAGCTATACGGGCAACCCGCTGGGCTGCGCCGTGGCGCTCGCCAACCTGGACGTTTTTGCGCGGGAGCGCACACTCCAGACGCTCCAGCCGAAGATCGTCGCGCTGCGTCGCCTGCTGCGTCCGCTTGGCACGCATCCGTCCGTTGGCGACATCCGCCAACTCGGCTTTATCGTTGGGATCGAGCTCGTGCGGGACCGTGAGGCGAAGGAGCCCTACCCGCAGACCGAGCGCATCGGCATGCGCGTCACGGCGGAGGCCAGGCGGCTTGGCCTGCTCATCCGGCCGCTCGGGAACGTCATCGTCCTGCTGCCGCCGCTGAGCACCACGATGAAGGAGTTACGCCGGATGGTGGGAATTGTGGCGACGGCGATCGGGCTGGTCCTGACTCCCAGGCCCGGGGCTCAAGGAGCCGGGAAAAAGAACTTGACAAAGTAGTTGTAGCTTTAGTAAATTGAGAATCAAATTCAAGATCATAGGACGCGATGGCACTAGAGAACGTGTGGCATCTGATCGGGCTCGGGGGCATAGCGGGAGTCATCCCGATCTACATCGGGATCGCTGCTGCCCTCCTCGCTATCAAAGTCTCGGATCGGTCCTGGGAGGGATTTCTCACAGGCATCTCGACCGGAATTCTTGTCTATCTCTTCTTTGATCTGATGCATGAAGCCGTTGAACGTACGGCGGCGCAAGACCCGCTTTCGTGGCTCGTCTTCCTCGGCAGTGTGCTCATTGGGTTCGTAGGCCTCGTCGCTTTTGAGCAGCAACAGGGAAGAAACAGATCGGAGTCCTCCCGTTTCTTCCTGCCCTACATGATCGCGCTGGGCTTAGGCCTGCATAATCTCGGAGAGGGATTAGCCATAGGCGCAAGTTACTCCCAGGGGGCCTGGGCCCTGAATGGACTCCTGGTTGGAGGGTTCGCGCTCCATAACGGCACTGAAGGGTTCGCCATTATCGCATCAGCAGGAAAGTCGAAACTCCCCTTCAAGGAAGTTGTCCTTGTGGGCTTGGTGGCCGGCGTGCCGACTTGCGTTGGCGCTGTGATAAGCGGCCAAGCAGTCTCGCCCTACCTCTCGATAATCTTTTATGCCTTGGCGGCCGGTTCGCTGTTGTATGTGATTTTCTCTCTTGTCGCGATCTTCTATACCGCAACGAGGAAGATGCAAACAGCGACAGGAGTTTTTACAGGTCTGAGTCTCATGTATGTGACCGCGATGCTGCTGGCAATTGTCACGGGCATCAAGAGCTAAAAATGCCTCTGTCATCTTGACCTGCTCTAACTGGGAGCACCCCCCTACCCGCTCCCACCGTTACCAAGACCCAGCCTGAGTAGAAAACCTTCATGCCCAGTGCATTCTTCTTTCATCTATAGTATGAAAATTGGAACAGTAACTCTACTCTGTCAAAGGGTCTCGCTCCACGGAGGGCTGACGGCAAAGGCAGCGTTGATCAGCCCCACATGGGAGTAGGCCTGCGGAAAATTCCCGCATTGAGTTTTGGTCACCGGAAGGAAGTGTTCCGAGAAGAGCCCCAGGCTGTTCGCTGCGGTCATGACCCCGGCCAGAATCTCCTTCGCTTCTGCGGTTCGACCGAGCCGGGCCAATGCCTGGGCGATCCAAAAGGAGCAGATCACAAAGCCAGATTCCGGCTTTCCAAAATCGTCCTCGCGGACATAGCGGTAAAAGAAGCCGGTCGCCGCAGTCCCATTCCGGACTCCCAGTTGGCTGGCAATCTGGGTGGTGGTGGCTTCGCAGAGTTGCCGGTCGGGGTATCCGAGAATCGTGAGGTGCGACAGCGCGGCGTCATAGCTATCATCCGTCGGGCCGTTGCGAACGGCTCCCGCTTTTGAAGCGCGGAGCAATGCCTCCGCCGCGCGGACCCGCGCGCTCGCTAGGTCAAGCGATAATAAGGCGAGATGCCCGGCCTGCCGGATGCGTTCAAGGCGTTCCAGCCCAGCCCAGCACATGAGATTTGTGAACGAGTGCTCCCGCCAGCCGCTCCGACTTTCCCAGAGCCCGGCGTCGGACTGGCCGATGCTGCGTACGCACAGTTGAGCCAGATAGGCGAGCAGCGCTTCGTGCTCCTTGGTCCGGAGGTCGAAAAACCGCTCGTCGAAAAAAATGGGTGCAAAGGCCAGGATCATTTCGCCGTACACATCGTTCTGCACCTGCGCTGCAGCCTCGTTATTGCTCCGGACGGGCGTGCTCTGCCGGAAGCCTTTCCAATTGGCATGCTCGGTTTCCGGCAGCGGAAAGCCTTGGCTCAAGGTGTACACGGGCCGCAGACGGTCTCGGGAGTGTTCGTGGGCGTGGGCGATGTTCAACAGGAATTTGAGGAAAGCCTCCATTTCCTCAAAGTGGCCGAGGTTGTTGAACGCGGTTAGTGCATAGTTGGCATCCATCAACCAACACTAGCTATACTCACAGTTCCGCCCTCCGTCCGTTGTTTCGATAAGGCTGGTCCTCCAACCGGCCAGAATGGCCCCCGTGTCTTCAAAGCAGTGGAGCTTGAGCGCCAGCGCGGATCGGATGACTTGTTGCTGGTGCCACACCGGCACCGTGCAATTCTTCACCCAGGTCCGCCAGTATCGCGCCGTCTGGTCGAGGAACTCATGCGTCACCTTCACCAAGTCGTCCTCGATGCCCAGCCCCCAGGTGAGCCCGAAGTATAATTTCTGCGTCAGCGCGACCGGCGTCTCCTCGCACAGATACGTCAGCGGCATGTTGGTGAGCAGTCGGAGAGCATCTCCACGGATTTCGAAGCGGATGTGGCTGCTCCCGCGGATCGAACGGACAGGTTCTTTCCCCCATCCTGACACAGGCCGGCAACTCACGACGACCGACGGATGCCCGGAGACGGCCTCCACGATGCGGAACAAGGCCGCCGGGCGGTACATGCGGCCGAACTGCTCGAACCGCGGGCAAAAGTCCGTGATCCGGAACGAGTCTCCGTTGTCGAACGAAACGACGGTCTCGAGAATGTTAGTGTTGGGTAGATACCGCTGTGAGGTCTTGAGTTGTTTCGAAGCGGCCAGACTGGAGATCGCGAATCGCCCGCCGTCCGGGTCCAGGATTCCGCCGAACACCGGTGGACTATCGGGCCTCGGCAGGCACATCCAATCGATGGACCCCGTCTCGCTGATGAGTGCGGAGATCTGGCAATTGCCTACGAGTCCGTAAGGGTACATAATAGTAACGATATTCGATTGAGGTGGTAAAAGCAAACGAGGCTGCTAGGTATGAGATTGTCGCTCCGGTTCATTCTTCCCCTGGCGCTCGTGCTGGCGCTGATTGCGTATGTCGTCGTTCCGCTGGTTGATGCGCTGACTCTCAAATGGTTCGTCACTGATCTTGAGAGCCGGTCGAAGCTGATCGCCAGCACGATGGAGGCTCCGCTGGCCGAGCTGGCGCTGACGGAGTCGAAGGCCGAAATCCTCGCGTCTTTTCAGCGAATCATCCAGGATGAACGACTCTATGCGCTGGGATTCTGCGATCTCCACAACCGCCTGCTCTATAAGACCCAGACCTACCCGGATGAGATTTCGTGCGCTGGGACCCCTGGCCTCGGTTCCGACGCGTCCGGGGTGCTGAAGCTGAACCGCGGGCTCCTGCATCTGGCGTCCGTCTCCATCAAGGACCATGGACACCCGATCGGCCGTCTCATGCTCGTGCATGACATGAGCTTCGTTGAACAACGCAGCGCCGACACGAAATGGTACATCTTTTACCTCTTCGTGGCGCTGGGCGCCGTGATCTCTCTCGTGACGGTCCTGGTGGCGCATTTGTGCTGGAAGGGCTGGGTCGCCGGCGTCCGCGCCATGCTCAAAGGGGAAGGCCTGCTCACACCGCTCAGCCACGACCACGCGCCGGAGCTGCAGCCGGTCGCGAAAGATCTCAGGGCGCTGATCCATGATCTCGAAGCCGACCGTCGCATGCGCGACGAGAGTCAAATCACGTGGACCCCGGCCAGCCTGAGAGCGATTCTGCGCGAGTACCTGGCCGGGGACGAAATCCTGATCGTGTCCAACCGCCAACCCTATATTCATAACTGGCGGGACCAGAAGATCGAGACTCAGGTTCCGGCCAGCGGGTTGGTCTCCGCGCTGGAACCGGTCATGCGCGCTTGCTCCGGCATCTGGATCGCCCATGGCAACGGCTCGGCCGATCGGGAGGTGGTGGACGCACGCGCCCACGTTCGCGTGCCGCCGGACAACCCGTCGTATGAGATCCGACGCATCTGGCTGACGGCGGATGAGGAGGCGGGCTACTACTACGGCTTTGCCAACGAGGGCCTGTGGCCCCTCTGCCACATCGCCCATATCCGGCCCACCTTCCGCTCGTCGGATTGGAATCATTACGTGGCCGTCAATGAACGGTTCGCGCAGGCCGTGTGCGAAGAAGCCAAGACGGACGAGCCAGCGACCCTACCGATGGAGCGCACCGCGTA
>CAZSUT010000091.1:0-3251 GCA_964610095.1 uncultured Nitrospirales bacterium
CTCGACGGCCTTCTCGTCGTCGCTCGGCTGCGTGGTCACAATGCGTTCAGGCATGTTACTTCGACAGCTCCTTCAGCGCCTCGCGGATGATATTGGGAAGGTGTGTCTCGCCGTTGCGGCTTGCTAGCACCTGCTTCACGACTTCTTTCGCTTCGGCTGCCTTGTAGCCAAGATTGGTCAGCGCCGAGAGGGCATCATCCATCAACCGGTTGGACGGCTCGGTGGCCTTCCCCGCGCGGTGATCCACGGGACCCGCCAGCTTCTCGATCTTGTCCTTGAGTTCCAGCGCCAGGCGTCCGGCCGATTTTTTGCCGATGCCGGGCACCGACGCCAGCATCCGGTGATCGTCGTTGCGGACTGCTGACGCGAGGTCATCCACGCTCAGGGTGGAGACCACGCTCAGGGCCAGCTTCGGTCCGATGCCGGACACTCCCAGCAGGAGCAGGAACGCGTCTTTCTCGCGCTGCGTGAGGAAGCCGAATAGTTGAATGGCGTCGTCCCGGACGTGCGTATGGATGACGAGGGTGACGGATTGGTTGAGATCGGGGAGTTTATAGTAGGTGCTCAGCGGAATGAGGACGTCATAGCCCACCCCCTGCACATCGATGATGACTCCTCCCGGATGCTTCGATGCGAGGCGGCCGGTGAGCGAGGCAATCATCCTGCCGCTGCGACCTTCTCCATGATCTCTTCTGGAATATCGAAGTTCGAATGGACCTTCTGGACGTCGTCGTGATCCTCCAGGATGTCCACGAGCTTCAGTACTGCCTCTGCGTGCTTTTCGTCCAGCTTGATGTAGTTCTCTGGCACATTGGTGATCTCGGCCATAGAGGTCTCGATCTTGGCGTCCATCAGCGCCTTTTTCACCTTCTCGAAGTCATGGGGATCGGTAATGACCTCGTAGGTTTTCTCATCCACCTTCATGTCCTCGGCGCCGGCGTCCAGCGCCAGGCTCATGAGCTTGTCCTCATCTACCTTGCCCTTCTCCACTACCAGCAGGCCCTTTTTGTGGAATTGCCAGGCGACGGCGCCGGCCTCGGCGAGGTTACAATTCTGTTTGGAGAAGATGTTGCGGATCTCGGCCACCGTGCGGTTCCGGTTGTCGCTGGTGAGATCAATCAACAGGGCGCAGCCTCCCGGGCCGTAGCCTTCGAGTTGGAACTCTTCGAAGTGAACGCCGGGAAGCTCGCCGGTCCCGCGCTGGATGGCCTTCTTGATGTTGTCGGAGGGCATGTTGACGTCTTTAGCCTTGGCGATGGCCAGGCGGAGGCGGGGGTTACCGGCTGGATCGCCGCCTCCAAGGCGTGCGGCGATGGTGATCTCACGAATGATCTTGGTGAAGATCTTGCCGCGCTTGGCGTCTACGGACGCCTTGTGCCGCTTCGTGGTTGCCCAGTGACTATGGCCCCCCATGACCGCGCCCCTTCATGCTTGGAATGGTAGTTCATGATGATGACGTGGCGGATTGTGACACAGGGTCGCGAAGGGTGTCAATTCGACGAAGCCAGCGCCTTGTGGATCTCGCGGGCGGTCTGCGGGCCGACGCCACCGACCCGTTGGAGTTCCTCTTCGCTCGCTTCTGCCAACGCGTCGACCGAGCCGAAGTAGCGCAGCAGGTCGCGCCGCTTGGCCGGACCGACGCCGGGGATTCCATCCAGTTTTGACGAGAGGAGAGCCCGGCTTCTAAGATTGCGGTGGTACGTGATCGCGAACCGGTGCGACTCGTCGCGAATCCGCTGTAACAAATGCGTGGCGGGCGAGGTTGGCTTCAAGATGAACGGGTTCTTCCGCCCGGGCAGGAAGACCCGCTCTTCCTTCTCCCCTTTTGCCTTGGCAAGCGCGATGATGTCGATCCGCGAGAGACCCAGCTCCCGCAGAGCGTCCATCGCGGCGCTCAACTGGCCGATCCCGCCGTCAATGAGGATCAGATCCGGCAAGGGACGCAGCTCCTCCTTGACGCTGGAGTAATGGCGTAGGACGACCTCTTTCATGCTGGCGAAGTCGTTGGCCCCTTCGACGGTCTTGATGCGGAACTTGCGGTAGTCCGATTTCTTCGGTCCACCGGCCTCCCACACCACCATGGACGCGACGCCCTGGTTGCCCTGGATGTTGGAGATGTCGAATCCCTCGATGCGGGTCGGCTCGTTCCTGAGGTGCAGGATCCTCCGCAGCTCCTCGACGGCGGCACGCTCCGTGGCTTCGTCGCGCAAGTGGTCTGTCAGCGCGGCGGCGGCGTTCTCCTCCGCGAGCTGCACGAGGTGGTGCTTGATCCCGCGCTCCGGGGCCAGGACTAGCACCTTCTCGCCCTTTTGCTCCGACAACCACTGGCTGATGAGGTCGGCTTCCGGCAGGGGAATGGGGAGCAGCACCTGCTTCGGCGGGATGACGTCCTTGCTGTAGAACTGCTCGATCACCGAACGGACCAGTTCTTCATCCGAGGTGTCCTGGACCTGGCCCCAGTGGAAGTCCTTGCGGCCCACCAGCAGCCCGCCGCGGACGAACAGCATCTGGATGTCCGCGGCCGCGCCTTCCCGGACGAGGCCCACGACGTCCTGGTCCACGTTCTCGGTCTGCGCCACGCGCTGGCGCTCCAGGGCGCGCTCGATCTTGAAGATTCGATCCCGGATGCGAGCGGCCTCCTCAAAATCTTCCCGCTCGGCCGACGCCTCCATCAGCGCGCGGTAACTTTCCAGGAGTTCTGTGTTCCGGCCTTCGAGGAACATCCGCGCCTGCTTGACGATCTCATGGTACTCCTTGGATGTCTGGTAGCCGACGCAGGGGGCCATGCAGCGCTTGATCTCGTATTCGATGCAGGGCCGCTCGGCCTTGCCGTCGATCTCGATGGTGCATGTGGCCAGGGGAAAGATCTTCTTGATCGCGCGCAAGGTCTCCCGCAACGCTCCGGCGGGAACGTACGGGCCGTAGTAGAGCGCGCCGTCGTGCTGCACTTTGCGAACGATCGAGAAACGGGGAAAGGCCTCCTTGATCGGCAGACGCAGGTACGGGTAGTTTTTGTCGTCTCTTAAGATTACGTTGAAGCGCGGCCGGTGGCGCTTGATGAGATTGTTCTCGAGGATCAGGGCCTCCAGTTCGGACCGCGTGACCAGGGTCTCGATGTCGGTCACGAGCGAGAGCAGCAGGCGGGTCTTGGGGGTCAGGTCCGCGCCCTTCAGGAAGTAGGAGCGGACCCGGTCAGCCAGGATGTTGGCCTTCCCGATATAGAGGATCTCGCCCCGCTTACCCTTCATCAG
>CAZSUT010000091.1:3351-6717 GCA_964610095.1 uncultured Nitrospirales bacterium
CCAGGATGTTGGCCTTCCCGATATAGAGGATCTCGCCCCGCTTACCCTTCATCAGGTAGACGCCGGGCATATCCGGGAGATGTTCCAACTTTGCAGATAGCGAAGTATCAGACACCATGAAAACTAGTGTAGACTAGAGATCATAGCTGGACAAGGGCGCGAGGCGACATGTTCGGAAACTCGTGGCACATCGGACGCATCTTCGGCATCCCGTTGCGCATCCACATCTCCTGGTTTCTCGTCTTCGCGCTGGTGGTGTGGTCACTGGCCCACTACTACTTTCCCGTCGTGCTCTCCCAGAGTCCGCCCTGGGAATACTGGGTCCTGGGCGTCATAGCGGCGCTGCTGCTGTTCGCCTCGGTCCTAGTGCACGAACTGGGCCACTGTCTCGTCGCGCTCCGGTACCGGATCCCGATCGCCCAGATCACCCTGTTCATCTTCGGTGGCATGGCGCAGATCCGGCGCGAGGCACCGACGCCGAAGGCGGAGTTCCTGATCGCGATCGCGGGGCCGATCGTGTCGGTCGTGGTCGGCCTCGGCTTCTGGCTGCTCGCCGCGCTGCCGGTGTCACCACCCGAGCTGACCGCTGTCTCTGAGCACCTGCGCAACATCAACTTGGTGCTCGCGATCTTCAATCTCGTGCCTGGCTACCCGCTGGACGGGGGGCGCGTGCTGCGCGCCGCGCTCTGGGCTTGGTCCAAAAGCTTCCACAAGGCCACCCGGCAGGCGGCCCGGGCGGGTCAGGGCTTTGCGGTCCTGCTGATGCTCTTCGGCGCCTGGGATATGGTCGCCGGGCTGGCCCTCGGCGGCGTCTGGTTTCTCCTGATCGGGGCCTTCCTCTATACCGCCGCGCACAATACCCATCGCCAAGTTGCGTTCCAGGAATCCCTGATGGGACTCCGGGTGGGCGATGTCATGACACCGGAGGTGGTCGTGCTGGAGGCCAGGATGACCCTGGACGAGGCCGTGAATAACTACTTCCTGCGCTTCGGCTACGGGGGGTTTCCGGTGATGCATAACGGGCGGCTGGTCGGGATGCTCTCGCTCAAGGAGATCAAGGCGATCCCGCGCTACCAGTGGGGAACCCTCACGGTCGGCGAGGTAATGGCGCCTCACAGCTTGCAGGCGGAAATTCACCCAGACGAGCCGATCACCGCCGCCATGGAGCGGATGATCCACGACGACCGCAGCCGGCTCGTGGTGCGGGACGGGGACAAGGTGCTCGGCCTGGTCACGCGCTCGGGCATCGCGCGGTTTTTAGACCTCAGACAACGCTGATCCCGCTTATGCTCCCTCGTCCAAGCTGAGCACACGCCGGTTGCCGTCCTGGTCCGTCTGGACCGTCAGGTGGAGGGAGGTGCCGGGCTTCAGTTTCCTGAAGAAGTCCATCATGCCGGCGTCGCGCGGGAACACCTTGAACATCATGTCACTTTGGTTTCGAAGGTCCCGCCAGCGGCGTCCGTCGTGCACGTGCGTCCAGACGATCCAGATCGCATCCTCGTAGCCGTCGATAGCCTGCAACCGACCCACGATGCGCGTCGGCTTCTCGAACTTCATCTGCTGGATGATCCGCTCGAACTCGTCCGGCTGCTGCCCCGGCGGAACCGGCGGGTCCTGCTGCGCGAGCGCGACTGCACCGATAAGGAAGAGGGCGCAGGCGCAGACGAGGAAAGTCTTCACGGATGGCATGACCTCATTATAAGCCAGAGACCGGCGTACTACTTGAACGGCAGGATGGCGCTCTGGGCAGCCTTGACGAGCTGGTCTGGGAACACACCGAGGATCAGGACGGCGACGGACGCGACCAAGAGCACCGCAATGGTGGCGGGCGATGTCACGACCCGCACATTGTATCCGGGCGTGCCGGCCGTCTCGCCAGGGTCCCGCATGTACATGACCATGACCACGCGAAGGTAGTAATAGGCCGAGACGGCGGCGAAGATGACCGCCAGCACTGCCAGGCCGGTCATACCGGCGCTCACAGCGGCCATGAAGACATAAAACTTGGCGATAAAGCCCCCCGTTGGCGGGATGCCCGTGAGCGAAATCATGAAGAGCAGCATGGCCAGGGCCGCCCACTTGTTGCGTTTGGCCAGGCCGGTGAAATCGTCGATCTCGTCTCCTTCCAGACCGCCCCGCCGCAGCATTGTTACCACCGTGAAGGCGCCGAGAGTCATGAACGCGTAAATCGCGAGGTAGAGCATCACGCTGGCCGTGCCGAAGGCGTCGGCGACGGCCAGGCCGATGAGCGCGTAGCCCGCGTGCGCGATGCTGGAGTAGGCCAGCATGCGCTTGATGTTGGTCTGGACGATCGCGACGACGTTGCCCAGGATCATGGTCGCCACGCAGACCGCGACGAGCAGCATCTGCCAGTCCTCCTTCAGCCCGCCCAGCGCGCCCAGAAATACTCGCACAAAGGCCGCGAAGCTGGCCGCTTTGGATGCCACGGCCATGTAGGCCGTCACCGACGTGGGCGATCCCTCGTACACATCCGGCGTCCACATGTGGAAGGGGACAGCCGCCACCTTGAAGCCGAACCCCACCACCAGCAGGCTCATCGCTAACATCAAGATTGGATCGCTGGCGGGCAAGTCGGCGATCCCCTCGCGAATGCCGGCCAGCGTGGTGCTGCCGGTGCGCCCGAACAGCAGCGAGATGCCGTAGAGCAGGATGCCGGAAGAGAACGAGCCCAGGATGAAGTACTTGGCCGCTGCCTCCAGCGGGCGCAGCTCGTACCGCTTGAAGCCGGCCATCACATACAGGCATAGCGACATCAGCTCGAGCCCGAGATAGATCACCAGCAGGTCGGCGCCCGACACCATCACCATCATGCCGGACAGCGAGAGCAGGATGAAGGCGTAGAATTCCGGCCGGTCGATCTCTTCCAGCTTCAAGTGCGCCTTGGCCAGCAGGATGATGAGCGCGGAGACCCCGATCAGCAACAGCTTCCAGAAGGTTCCGTACGCGTCCCGGACATACAGGCCGCTGAAGGTCGGGCGAGGCGCGCCCGTGAACGCGCCCATGAACCAGTAGCTCACCACGAAGGCGGCTCCCAAGGTGGCCAGGCTCAGATACGTGAGCGATTCCTTACGGTGCTGGGGGGTCAAGGGGGCCAGCACCAGCAGCAGGCAGCCCCCCGTCATGACCAGCAGTTCAGGGAGGATCGCCAGCAGATCGGCGGTGGAGACCACGGTCATGGCAGGCTCCCTGGCATTCCGCTCAATGAGCCCACAGCAGTCGGCAGTGCCTGCCCTCCTCGAGCCATCACGTCGAACGTATGGGCGATGCTGGCATGCATGGGAGTTAGGAAAGGATTGGGGAAGACGCCGATCCAGAAGATGAGGACGATCAGGGGCACGAGCGTGG
>CAZSUT010000092.1:0-6703 GCA_964610095.1 uncultured Nitrospirales bacterium
GGATCTCGAAGTGGTGAGCCTCCACCTTCTTCTGGGCGTTCTCGATGGCGCGGGTCACCATCTTAGCCTCGATCGGGACGCCCTCCTCCATGCCGAGCTTGAGCATGATCTTGGAGATGCGGTCGGAGCCGAAGATGCGGAGCAGGTCGTCTTCGAGCGACAGGTAGAAGCGCGATGAGCCGGGGTCGCCCTGGCGGCCGGCGCGTCCGCGGAGCTGGTTGTCGATGCGGCGGCTCTCATGCCGCTCGGTGCCCAGGATGTGCAGGCCGCCGAGGGAGACGACCTCCTTTTTCTCTTCCTCGCATTCGGCCCTGATCTGAGGCAGGAGCGCGGCCTGCCGCTCGGGCGGCATTTCCGGGTCGGCATACAACGCCTTCTTGAACAGGAAATCGGGGTTGCCGCCGAGGAGGATGTCAGTCCCGCGGCCCGCCATGTTCGTCGCGATGGTGACGGCGCCTTTGCGGCCGGCCTGGGCGATGATCTCGGCTTCCTTCTCGTGATGCTTGGCGTTCAGGACGTTGTGCTTGATGCCGTGCCGGACGAGATAGCCAGCCAGCCGTTCTGACTTCTCGATCGAGATGGTGCCCACCAGGACCGGCTGCCCCCGCTTGTGGCACTCCATGATCTCGTCCACGATCGCGTTGAACTTCTCCTTCTCGGTGCGGTACACCACATCCGGGAAGTCCGGCCTGATGAGGGGTCGATTGGTCGGGATGACGACCACGTCCAGGTTGTAGATTTTGGCGAACTCGCCAGCTTCGGTGTCGGCCGTTCCCGTCATGCCGGCAAGCTTGTGATACATCCGGAACAGGTTCTGGAAGGTGATCGAAGCCAGCGTCTGGTTCTCGTTGGCGATCTTGACGCCCTCTTTCGCCTCGACCGCCTGGTGCAGGCCGTCGGACCAGCGGCGTCCGGGCATCAGCCGGCCCGTGAACTCGTCCACGATGATGACTTCGCCGTCCTTGACGACGTAGTCCACGTCGCGGTGGTACATCGCGTGCGCCCGCAGGCCCTGGACGACGTGGTGCACCAGGTCCATGTTGGCCAGGTCATAGAGATTCGTCACGCCCAGCGCCCGCTCCACTTTCTCGTTGCCTTCCTCGGTGAGCGCGGCCGTCCGGGTCTTCTCCTCGATCGTGTAGTCCACGTCCCGCTTGAGCATCGGGATGATGCGGTCGATGCGGTAGTAGAGGTCGGTCGAGTCCTCGGTCGGCCCCGAGATGATCAGCGGCGTGCGGGCCTCGTCGATCAGGATGCTGTCCACCTCGTCGACGATGGCGTAATGCAGCTCGCGCTGCACGCAGTCCGCCAGGTCCCCCACCATGTTGTCGCGCAGGTAGTCGAACCCGAATTCGTTGTTGGTGCCGTAAGTGATGTCGGCGCGGTAGGCCTCCTGGCGAGTGCAGGGGCGCAGGTGCTGGAGGCGCTTGTCCTCCGCCTCGTAGGTCGGGTCGTAGAGGAACGAGGCCTCGTGCTGGATCACGCCGACAGACAGGCCGAGGTTGTGGTAGAGGGGGCCCATCCACTGGGCGTCGCGCTTGGCCAGATAGTCATTGACCGTGACGAGGTGCGCGCCCTTGCCTTCCAGGGCATTGAGGTAGAGGGCCAGCGTGGCGACCAGGGTCTTGCCTTCCCCGGTCTTCATTTCCGAGATCTTGCCCTGGTGCAGGACCATGCCGCCGATGAGCTGGACGTCGAAGTGGCGCATCTCCAGCTTGCGCTTCGCCATCTCCCGGCAGACGGCGAAGGCGTCCGTCAGGATGTCATCCAGCGTGGCCCCGTCAGCCAGGCGCTTTTTGAACTCGTCGGCCTTCGCGCGCAGGTCGAGGTCCGAGAGCCGGGCCAGGGACTGCTCCTTGGCGCCGATCTCAGCGACCAGCGGTTGGAGGCGCTTAAGCTCGCGCTCGTTCTTGCTGCCGAAAATCTTGTTGAGCAGGACGTTGATCATGCCACGCCTGTGTCCACAACCTCTCAAGTATACTGAATTGCCACGCGCAAAGAAACAGCGATTACCCGTAGTTGACCCTTCCGGATCGCTGGGCGAAAATGAGGGTATGAAGGGCGAGCGCGGCAACATCGGCATTTTCATCCTCACCCACCTGCTGGTCGCGATCCTGGTAGGGTTCTTCCTCTGGAGCATCTTCCCCGAACCGTGGAGGGAGTTCCTGCGCAACGGTCCCTGGGGTATCGTGGCGGTGGTCCTTGCCAGCGGCATTGTTGCCATCTCCATCATCCGTGGTGTGCTCGCGCGTCGCGAGCACAAGCGCGCCCACGACCGGGTCGCGAAAGTCTTCCGGGAGGCGACCGACCCGGCGTTGCAAAAACGCGCGGCTCTCTGGCTCGTTGATCATGACCGGGACCACCCCGAACGGCTGGCCGACGCCGGCCCCGCGCTGGTTGATGTGTTGCTGCGCATCCTCAAGTCAGATCCGGAGAAGCTGGATCGGACGTGGGCGGCCAACGGCCTGGGCGTCCTGAGCGACCCGCGGGCCATCGGTCCCTTGCTGGCGGCAACCATGGACGAGTACGCCTTCGTGCGAGCCGAGGCGGCCTTGGCGCTGGGCAAGCTGAAGGCGACGCAGGCGGAGAAGCGGCTGCGCGAGATGGTCGAAGATGATTGGGACGCCAACGCGCGCGGACGGGCCAGGGAAGCTCTGGAGCGCATTGCCGGATGATTTGACAGCGTCCAGCGGGGCCGGGTATGATGCGCTCAAGATCTCTCGGTGAGGCTGACTGATGATCCGATCGCTGCTTAGGCCGATTGCCTGCGTGCTGGCCGTGGCCATCCTCCTCATGCTGGGGGCGACCACCGGCAGCGCCTTTGCGCACGAGATCCAGCACGCCGCGCACCACAATGCAGGGATGCACGCCACCGGAATCTGCGCGTGGATGTGCGCGACGGCCGGCGCGGTCGCCACGGCTGCATTCCACGCCGCGGCGGTCACGGTCAGCGTAGAGACGGCGCTGTCGTTCCTCGACAGCCTGCGTTCGATTGATTGTTTTGCACAGCTTCAGGCCCGCGCTCCTCCCGTTCTCCTCTAAATCACTGCCTCCAGCGTAGTGTCCGATCCTCCGGAATGCGTCCGCGCATCCGGCGTCGGCCACTGGTTCAAGCATTGGGCGGGATTAACGGAGGAGAACAGATGGGTACGACCCTGAAGCGGTTGAAAATTGCCGGGTCCTGGGCTCTTGCCCCGGCCCTTTTGATCTTGATCAGTGGGGCGTCTGAAGCCCTTGCGAGTTGCGGGTCGGCTGCATGTTTTTTGCTTACTGGGGAGGAAGGCGCGGTTCAACTAGAAGGGAAACTGTCGGTAGGCCTTACCTATGCCTACACAATCTCAAAGCTTCAGTCCGGTACCAGCGGTTTCGTGACATCGGTTGATCAGGAGGCGCGGCGACTGGTGATGAACGAACATGCCGAGCACCGGACTATCTTGGAGGTCACCACTCTTGACGTGAATTACGGCCTCACCAACAACCTGACCCTTGAGCTCCTCGTCCTGTACAAGCATATCAAGCACACGCACATTATCGAACGAGGCAGCGCTGACACCGGTGGGGCTGGGATGTATGAGGCCTTCCAGGATTCTGGGATCGGGGATATACGGGTCAACACGAAATACAATTACCTCCCCACTTTGCGAACCCTCCTTGTGTTTGGGTTTGGAGTGGATCTGCCGACCGGCAATTCCCATGCGACCAATATCAATGGAAACTTGCAAGAACCCACGCTCCAACTCGGGCGGCGCTCGTGGGGCATCGCGCCGTCAATTTTTCAGTCGTATGAGATCATTCCGCATGTGGTGGATCAGTTCGCTAGGGTGTCGTATCAGCACAGCTTTACAGGCCCCAATTCATACAGGTTCGGGGATGTCTACGTGGTGAGTGGGGGGCTGAATTATAAGACGCTTAAGATTCTGACTCTGACCGGTCAGTTCAACTGGCGCTACGCGGTCCATGACGAATTTACCGGCTCGCTGGCGAGAGTTCAGGAGCCAACCGATCCGGGATTTCCAGGGGACCCGATCGTGCTAGATCCTGAGATCAAACGGCGGCCGGTGTCGAATACCGGTGGAACCACGCTGGCATTTTCTCCAGGTATTGCGGTGCAGGTGCGCGACCAACTCCGGGCCTATTTCTTCGTGCAGGTACCGGTGGTCCAAGATTATAACGGCGGGTTGATTCCCGATGTCAGCTACCTTGCAGGCTTGTCCATGTCCTTCTAAACTAATGCGAGGTCTGTGTATGAAGCGAGTTCTCTTCTTAATCGTGATTGTCGCGAGCCTGCTGGGCTTCTACGGCATGGCGGGGCGTCCACCTGTGGTTGGCAGTCCCGCCCCGGAGATTGCGCTCAAGGATCTCCTGGGGCAGGAGGTCCTGCTCTCAGACCTGCGGGGCAAGATCGTGCTCCTGAATTTCTGGGCGACCTGGTGCAAGCCGTGCAAAGAGGAGATGCCGGCCATGCAGGCCAGTTATGACAAGCTCCGTGACCAGGGCTTCGTTGTGTTGGCCGTCAATGAACTGGAAGATGTCGAGAAGGTGGCCGAACATATAAAAACCCACGGCCATACATTCCTGGTAGTGATGGATCACGACAACCGTGTGGCCAACCGGTACGGCGTCGTCGGCCTGCCCGCCAGCTTCTTGATTGACCGGCAGGGCATCGTACGGGAGCACATCTTCGGCAGCCTGCTGACCGAAGAACGGATTGCCGAGTTGGTCCGCCAGTACGGAGGGGCCAGTGCCTCTCTGCATCGCTGATTGACATGTCCTGCGGTTGAACCCGGCGCACGGCTTGCGCTATGGTACGGAAATCAGGGGCGTCGGAAACGTGCGAAGCCGTGTAGTGGTGACGATCGCGGTTGTGGCCTTGGGTATTCTCCTGGCCGGAGGCGCCTCCTCGGCAGCCGACGAGGCCAAGAAGTATTACAACCAAGGCATGCAGCAGGCCTCCCAGGGCAAATACGAGGCGGCAGCCGAGTCCCTGCGCAAGGCGATTGATATCCGTCCCAAGTTTCCCGAAGCCTACCATCTGTTGGGGATCGTGTACGCGAACGGACAGCGCCGCCTGTCCGACGCGGCCGACGCCTTCCAAAAAGCGATCGAGCTCAATCCGAGTTTCGCCGAGGCCTTTTACAACCTAGGCCTCGTCTATCAGGTCCAAGGCAAGCCTGTTGAAGCGGAACAGGAACTGAAGAAGGCTCTGGCCATCCACCCGAAGTACGAAGAGGCGCTCTTCGCGCTGGCGCAGTTGTACGAGCGCCAGCAAGTCTTTGGAAGCGCCGTGGCGGCCTACGCGCAGCTCCTGGCCCTGCGACCTGATCACCAGGAAGCCCTGTACGCCCTCGGTTACCTGTACGAGTCTCAGGGCAAGAGCCAGGAGGCCAAGGATTTGTTGACGCGGCTGGTCAAGCTCAGGCCGGACCATGCCGACGCTCACTACCTGCTGGGGACGATAGCCGAAAAAGCGAACAGTCTGGCCGAGGCGGAGCAGGCTTACAAGAAGGCCGTCGCGGCCCGGCTGGATTTCGTGGACGCGCATTACAACCTCGGCTTTATTTTGAAGTCGAAGGGTGAGCTGGAGCCGGCCGCGCAGGAGTTCAGGACGACGATCAAGCTCAAACCGGACTACGCCGATGCCTACATGAACTTGGGGATTGTCTATGCGCTCCAGCATAAGTTCAGCGAGGCCGAACAGGCGTATGAGGAGGCCATCCGCCTGAAGCCGACGATGGCCGAGGCCTACTACTACCTGGGAGTGTTCTACGAGTTCCACATGCGGGACACCACGCGGGCGCTCGTGACGTACAAGAAGTATTTGGCGTTGGGTGGGACGGATGAGCGGGTCCAGCGCATCGTGCGGGAGGTGAAGCAATGAGACCATCCGCGTGGATGGCAGCGCTGCGCCATGAATTCGGCCTGCCGGTCGTGCTGTCCGTGGGGCTCCACGGCCTGGCGGGGATCGCCTTGGGCGCGTTCGCGCTTTCGACCCAGGTGGCGCCAGCGCAACTGGAGGAGCTGAGGGTGGACCTCGTGGCGCTTGCCCCAGAATCGCCCGCGTCGGTGGCGGCCCTGGCCCCGACTGCGCCTAACCAGTCAGTCGAGCAAGCCGCGGAGCCTGTGCCGAGTCTTCACGACGTCCCGAGGCTGCTCGCGCCTGCGGCGCCTTCGGCTTCAGCGTTCCCCGAAACGGTCGCGTTCTCCGCGCCAGAGCTGGCGGAGCCGCCGCTTTGGCTGACTGAGAGCGTGGGGACCGTGCCTCTCAGCCACCCTCTCCCCATCGTCGCGTCCGCTCCAGCGCGTCTGCTTCGAGACACCACGGCGGAAGGGGGCTCCGTCCGATCGAAAGTGCGGTTCGGGAATAACCCGCGCCCGGAATATCCGCGGGCGGCGCGCGAGGCCGGCTGGGAGGGGACAGCCGTACTTCAAGTATTGGTCCTGCCGGACGGGACTGTCGGATCGGTTAAACTCCATAAGCCGTCCGGTTATGCGGTCTTGGACGAGGCGGCGCTGACCTCCGTCAAGACCTGGCGGTTCATCCCGGCCATGGACGGCAACTTTCCGATCAAAAGCGTGGTGCGCCTGCCGATCCGGTTTGATCTGAAAGCGGCCCACTAACCTGCTAGCCCCACCTTTCACCGTTACGGTTTAAGCTGGTTAGCGATTTCGGACAGGTCCTTCGGATACAGCGCGATCTCAATGC
>CAZSUT010000093.1:0-6697 GCA_964610095.1 uncultured Nitrospirales bacterium
TCGTCCTCGACGCCGACGTGAAGAACTCGACGTTCACGGAGAAGTTCGCCAAGAAGTTCCCCGCGCGGTTCTTCGAGACCTGGATCGGCGAGCAGAACATGATTGGGATCGCGGTGGGCCTGGCTAGCCAGGGCAAGATTCCGTTTGCCGCCACCTTCGCCTGTTTTTTGACCCGGGCCTATGACTTCATACGAATGGCAGCCATCGGCCGGTCGAACATCAAGCTCATGGGCTCGCATGTCGGGGTTTCCATCGGCGAAGACGGACCGTCGCAGATGGGACTCGAGGATCTGGCCATGATGACCGCGCAGCCAGGCGTCGTGGTGCTCTATCCCTCCGACGCCGTCTGCACGTATTGGCTGACCGCACAGGCCGTAGATCACAAAGGAATGGTGTACATCCGCACCGGGCGCCCCAAGACACCCATCCTTTATAAGAACGATGAGCGGTTCAAGATCGGCGGGTCAAAGGTGCTGCGGGAGAGCGACAAGGATCGCGTAACGGTGGTCGCCGCCGGCGTGACCGTGTTCGAGGCGCTCAAGGCCCATGACGAACTGGCCAAGCAGGGCATCGCCATCCGTGTCGTGGACCTCTACAGCATCGCACCCATCGATCGTGCGACTCTGCTCGCCTGCGCACGCGTGACGAACAACCTGATCCTTACGGTCGAGGACCACTACGCGCACGGCGGCCTGGGGGATGCGGTGCTGGCGGCGGTCAACGTCGACGGCGTGAAGGTGCACAAGCTCGCCGTGACAGAGATCCCGCACAGCGGCAAACCGGAGCAGCTCCTCGACCGCTACGGCATCAGCGCCCGCCACATCGTGGAGAAGGTTCGCAAGCTGGTTTCATAGTGGCGGGTCCTGTCGCCGAGCCACCCCGACGTGCTCAGGCACCTTTCGCCGTTGAAGCCACGCTGACTCGGCTGTAGGCGCCCTCCGCTCCGCCAGGGTACCGCTCGTCGCCACCCGCCTAAAACCAGCTTCCTACGGTCCCTCACTCGACACTGACTCCTGCAGGACGAACACACCTCCGCCCTGCGTGCCCGCGTAGATCCTTTTCGGAACGGTAGAGTCTATGACAAGCGCTCTGACAAAGGAGTTCGTCAGGCCGGCGTTGAATGCCACCCATCGCTCTCCGCCATTGGTGCTCTTAAACACGCCGCTGGCCGTGGCCACATAGACTGTATTCGAGTCCGTGGGGTCAATGGCAAACGCCAACGCAGTATTCTGCGTTCCGGGTTCCGGAAGGCCGGTGTTAATAGCCCTCCAGTTCTCTCCCCCATCCGTACTCTGAAAGAGGCCGGAGAGATAGGTCCCCGCATAGAGGATGCGCGTGTTCGTAGGGTCAATCGCAAGAGTCAGAAGATATTGTGGGCCCAGTTTGCCCGTGCTCCATGTCTCCCCACCGTCTGTACTCTTGAACACGCCGTCCTTGAGTCCCGCGTAGAGCGTGCGGTGGTTTGTGAGATCAACGGCAAGGGTGTTGATAACTTGCTTGTCCGGCTCGGCTTTGATAGGTGTCCAGCTTTCACCTCCATTGGCGCTCATGAAAAGGCCGTCACTGGTGCCCGCGTAGAGAGTACCCTGGATGCCGGGGTCGATGACGAGAGAGAAGACCTCCACTTGTGCGCGTGGGAGGCCTGAGTTGATGCGGCTCCAGCTTTCCCCGCCGTTCGTGCTTTTGAACAGGCCGTTTCGCTTCGTCCCAGCATAGAGCGTGGTCGGACTCAGCGGATCACTGACGAGCCGAGAAGGATAGGTGTTCGGGAGGCCACCACCGATAGGACTCCAGCTCTTCCCCCCATCCGTCGTCCTGAATAGGAGGCCGGATGTCCATCCAATGCGCGTCCACGCGTACAGGGTGTTCGGCGCCCTGAGGTCGACGACGAGGGTCTCAACAAACGTGTTGGTCAACCCCTTATTAACCGCGCTCCAGCTCTGGCCGGCTGTTGTGCTCTTCAGCACGCCCAACAATGTGCCTGCGTAGAGGATGTTGGGGCTGGTAGGATCAGGGGCGAGAGATCTGATCGGGAAGCCGGTCACAACGGGATTCAAAGGCTTCCAGTTTTTACCTCCGTCCACGCTCAGGAATAGTCCACCGGACGTCCCCGCATAGACCACACGAGAGTCCCTGGAGTCAATCACGACGGTATACGTAGGCACAGCGGCTCGGGAGAGCCCCAGGTTGACCGGTGTCCAGTTCCCCCCGCCGTTCGTGCTTGTGAACAGGCCATTGTCCGTCCCTGCAAACAGAGTCGCGGGCGCCCTGAGGTCGATGGCGAGAGCATTGACATGGGTCTTGGGCAGGCCCGTGTTGGCAGACTTCCACTCCCGTCCGGCCGTCGTGCTCTTGAACACGCCATCCGCGTCTGTCCCCGCATAGAGCGTCGTAGGATTCGTGGAATCAACGGCGAGAATGGTCACCCTTTTGAACTCCACGGGGACGTCCGCAGAGCGTTGAAGGCGCGGCAGGCCCGGACTGACGTTGCTCCAGCTTTTGCCGCCGTTCGTGCTCTTGAACAGGCCGCCAAACGTCGCCGCATAGACCGTTTCAGTGAGGCTGGAAGCGATAGCCAGCGCATTCACCGTACTGGAACGTGGCAAGCCTGTATTGGCGGCCGTCCAACTTTCTCCGCCATCAGTGCTCTTAAACAAACCGTAGAACTTAATCCCGGCATAGACTGTGCTCGGAGACGCCGGATCGATGGCCAAGGCATAGACGGAAACATTGACTGTGGGAAGACCGACTTTGAGGGGCTTCCAGCTCGCACCGCCGTTCGTGCTTTTGAAGACCCCGCCGTCCTCCGTTCCCGCATAGAGAGACGCAGGGGTCTTCGGATCGATGGTTAGGACTCTGATGTCCCCGCCTTCCGGACCGATGCTGGTCCACGCGCGGACGCCGGCCGATACGCTATTCACGCCGGCCGAACACAGCATGGCCAGTACTGACAAGAGAACAGTATGTTTACAGCGAAAGGGCAGCACTGGAGAAAGATTTAAGAGAGGTTCAACACCAGTAGCTTGATCTCGGTCATCTCTTCGATGGCGTAGCGGAGGCCTTCGCGGCCGAGGCCCGAGTCCTTCACCCCGCCGTAGGGCATATGGTCGGCTCGGAAGGTCGGGATCTCGTTGATCAGTACCGTGCCCACATCCAGGTCTCTGAACGATTGAAACGCCTTCTTGATGTCCCGCGTGAACACGCCGGCCTGCAAGCCGTAGGGTGAGTCGTTGATCCCCACCAGCGCGTCCTCGAACTTCACATATGGACTCACGGTGACAACCGGACCGAAAACCTCCTGACAGCTCACCTTCATCTGCGGCGTCACGTCCGTGAGGACCGTCGCCTCGACCACGCTCCCCTGTCGCTTCCCGCCCACACGGACTTTGGCTCCGCCCTTCATCGCCTCCTGAATCCACGCCTCGACCCGCTTGGCGGCCCCTTCATCAATGAGGGGTCCGATCACGGTCGTGTCTTCGGCGGGATTGCCGGCCTTCAGCGCCGCGACGCGCTTGAGCAACTTGTCGAGAAACGCTTGGTAGACCGATTCGTGGGCGTAGATGCGCTGGACCGAGATGCAGGTCTGGCCCGAATAAGCGTAGCCGCCGACCGCGCAGCGATCGGCCGCATGGTCCAAGTCGGCGTCGGGCTCGACAATCACGCCGGCGTTCCCGCCGAGCTCGAGTACCACGCGTTTCTTTCCGGCCTTGTTTTTCAGCATCCAACCCACCGCCGCGCTGCCGGTGAAGCTCACCAGCTTGAACCGCTCGTCCGTGACCATGCGCTCGGCCATGGCGTTTGTGCAGGGCAGGATGCTGACCATGCCGGCCGGCAAACCGGCTTGTAGAATGACTTCCCCCAACATCAAGGACGTCAACGGCGTCTGCGGCGCCGGCTTCAGCACGATGGGATTTCCGACCGCCAGGGCCGGCGCGACCTTGTGGGCGACGAGGTTCAGTGGAAAGTTGAACGGCGTGATGCCCAGCATCGGCCCGATGGGCACTCGGCGATACAGCCCGAAATGGTTGTCCGTGCCCGGCGTGATGTCCAATGGAACGATATCGCCGGGGATGCGCTTGGCTTCTTCCCCAGCGACGGTGAACGTGGTGATGGCCCGCCCGATCTCGCGTCGCGCGTCGCTGATCGGCTTGCCTGATTCGGCGGACAGGCAGCGAGCGAAGTCTTCTTTACGGGCGGTCAGTTCGCCGGCGATCTTCTGCAGCGCCGCGGACCGCACGTGGGCCGGCAGCTTGCGGCTGACCGCAAAAGCCGACACCGCCGCGCGACTGGCCTCGTCGGCTTCCGATTCCCCAGCCAGGCAGACCTCGGCCAGGACCGCGCCGTTGTAGGGATTGCGAATAGGGCTGGTCGTGCCGGTCTCCACCCACCGGCCGGCGATCAGCATGGCGCGACGCGTAGCCATCCTGTAGCCATTCTGGCTCTTGGTTTTCTGCGAAGTCAAGATTCGCCCATTTGTGGACTTTACTTGTTGAGAACCCAGCGGGTACACTCGTTTTCCTTGTTTGTCATACTAACTCTCACGAGGAGACACCATCAAATGTGCGCAAGACGTTCGTCTATTAGGATACAGGTCCAAATCCTGGTCATAGCGCTTGCCCTAACAACCGTTTGCGCTCAGGCTTGGGCCAAGACCGTGATGGTGGAGTTCACCGCCATCGAGACCGAAGTCGTCATCGACGGCGAAGGCCATAAATACAAGGCCTGGACCTTCAACGGGCAATTCCCAGGTCCTGTCGTGCGGGTGACGGAAGGCGATACCGTTCATTTCACTCTCCATAATCTCAAAACCAACACCTACCCTCATTCCATGGACTTCCATGCCGCTGAAACCGATTTCTTCAAGAACTATCGAGCGATCAATGCGGGAGAGACTCTCACCTATGATTTCGTGGCCAAGAAACCCGGGATCTTCGCCTACCATTGCGGTGCGCCGCCGATGTTGCAGCACATTGCCCGCGGAATGATCGGCGCGATCATCGTTGACCCCACGAACCCGAAGGCCATGCCCAAAGCCGACCGCGAGTACGTGCTGGTGCAGACCGAACTGTTCAAGAACCCAGACGACGTTCAAGGGATGTTCGACCGGAAGTACGACCACGTCATCTTCAACGGCGGGATCTTCAAATATGACCCGCTCGTCGCGGGAGGAAAAGCGCTGGAGGCCAAGCCCGGCGAACGCGTTCGGATTTATTTCGTGAACGGAGGCCCGAACAACTTCTCCGCCGTCCATCCGATTGCCGAAATCTGGGACGATGTCTGGGAGAGCGGCAACCCCGCTAATCACCTCAGAGGGGTTCAGACCTATGTCGTAGCCCCAGCAGGCGCAGCCATCATGGATGTCGTAGTGGAGGCAGCAGGCGCCTATCCCATCGTGACGCACTCGCTGACGGATGCACTCCGGGGAGCGATTGCGGTCTTGGTGGTCAAGAAGGACGCGCAGGCGCTGTCATTGATGCCGTACGTGGAGCCGGCCAGGACGAAATAGCTAGTTACGACGGGTTTGGTGCGACGAAGACCAGCACGCTGAGCCGCTGCTGGGTGTGGTTGCGGACACCATGCTCCATGCCGGCGGGCGCCATCACCGCCTGGCCCGGGTTGAGGACACGCTCCTCAGTGCCGACCTGGAACGTCCCCTGCCCCTCAAGCACGATGTAGACCTTGTCTTGATCGCCGTGTACGTGGCCCTTCTGGACCTGCCCCGGCTCGAAGCCGTAGATGTCGCAGAAGAACCGCGGCGTCTGAAACAGATTGTTCTTCTTCATCTTGTCCGGCGAGAACTGCTTAAAGTCGTTCAACGTCAACACCGTCATGATCGGCCCTGCTCCTTTGTGCCTTTCCGTTTGTTTTCATCCACAACGTGGAGGATCGAATCGACGGGTACCAAGTGACGCTCGACGCCGAGCTCCCAGGCCGGGACGCCCATCGCCAGCCCCAGCATCTGCGGCAGGTGCAGGATGGGCAGGTTCAGGTTCGTCTCGACCTTGCGGGCCGCCCGTTCCTGGTAGATGTCCAGGCTCATGTGGCACAGAGGACAGGGCGTGACCATCGCATCCGCTCCCCCGTCTTTGGCCTCCTTGAGATTCGCACCATTCATCGCCAGGGCGATGTCCTCCTTCTCCAGAATGAGCGGAAACCCGCAGCACTTGATCTTCCCGCCGTAGTCCACCGGCTCCGCTCCCACCGCCCGGATGACCTTCTCGAGCGAGTTGGGATTTTCGGGATCGTCGAAGCCGAGGTCCCAGGACGGCCTCAGAATGTAGCACCCATAGAACGGCGCGATCTTCAGATCGCCCAGCGTCACCTGCACTTCATCCTTGAGCTTCGCCAGCCCGACTTCCCGGACCACAATCCAGAGCAGATGCTTGACCTGCACGTTCCCTTGATACGCGAGGCCCTCCGGCTCCAGCAGGCGATTGACGCGCTGCAGCAGCGCCGGATCGCCTTTGAGCTGCCGGTTGGCGGCGCTCATGACGCCCTGGCAGGTCCCGCAGATCGTCATGACATCGAGGCCAAGCCGCTCCGCCTGCGCGAAGGTCCGCGCGTTGAGCGCGAGGGCGCCCTCCGGGTCCGCTTCGGCCACTACGCCGGCGCCACAGCAAGACGAGGCGGTCAATTCGGTGACCTCGATCCCCAATCGTCCGATGATGGCCATCGTCGACTGATAGAGTTCAGGCGT
>CAZSUT010000094.1:0-6685 GCA_964610095.1 uncultured Nitrospirales bacterium
GTTTCGAAACGCGGTGACACCCGGGTCCGCCGAGCAATCCAGGCGCACTACGGCCTCGTCGGGCACCTAGCGCCGGTCAGGAGAGCCCTGAGCCGGAGACAGTCCGATCGGAGCGGCCGAACGCCTCGGCCGTGTCGGGGGAGAATAGGTCGACGAAAAATGCCATATGGAGAAACTGCTGCGAACGGCACTGTTACACTAGAGGGTTGAGCCGACTCACCTGGTAGCGCCGGCACACCTCGGCGACCGACCAGCCGGGCCGATGCACATCTTGCACAAAGCGCAGACGAACATCCATGAGCGACCTCTCTTCCCACGGCATGGCGGCCTCCTGGTGGAGCCGCCTAGGTTAGAGAGTGTCACCCATCAGCTGCGAACAAGGTGTTACCTATCAGGTCAGAATGTACCGTCTGGCGGCCTAACATGCGCTTGGACCTGCCGGGCGCGCGGGTGGGAAGAATTGCGTTCGCTCGCCCGCGGGCTCGACCGGCGGCTCAGCTGCCTTGCGCCGGCCTGCATTTCGCCCGCAGCTTAAGCGCGATCCGTTAGGCGGCGACCAAGGTGCGGGAAATCCTTGGCACTTCTCGACGGTCACCTGTCTCACATACAACAGGTCGCCCTGCGACGGCCGGGACGGCGCCGCGGCGTCCTCGGCCAAGGAATCTAACGGCAAGGAGGGCTCAATGAGGGCAAGAACCGTCCTGACGCTTGGGATGACGTTCGCTCTGCCAGCGGCGGTTTTGGCGCAGGCATCCGGAGAAGCGAAGCCGAAGAGCGCTTCGAAGGCGGCGGCAAGCCGACTCGTTGTCATGCCGGCCGGCGACGTGAAATGGACCGATCTTGGCCCCGGCGCCCCGGGAGTCAGGGTTGCAGATCTGTGGGGCAACCATGCGAACGGCGCGTATGGCGCGCTTTTCAAGTTGCCCGCGGGATTCGCAGCTCCGCTCCACACGCACACCTACGACATGAAGGTGGTGATCCTGTCGGGGACATACATTCAAGCCCCGGAAGGAAAGCCCGAATTCCGGTTGGGACCCGGGTCTTACTTCATGCAGCCGGGTGGGGACTACCGCCACACGACGAGCTGCGATAAGGCCTCGGACTGTGTGTTCTTTGTCGAAAGCAAGGGAAAGTTTGATCTCAAGCCGGTCGATGCGGGAAAGGCGCCATCCCGTTGACCGTGCTGCGAAGGTGGCCGAGCCCAGCCGCTTGACGCTGGCGGGCGCTGATCGCTTCAAGGGAAGCGGAGCGTTTGCGCCCTGGCGGGCGCGGCCTGTCGGCCATCGGCCTTGCGTCGGCGGGCGGGTCGCCCGCAGCTTAAGCGCGATCCGTTAGGCGGCGCGCTCCGCCCTAACGGCCCGATGCCCAAACGACCCCCGTTTGCGGCTTCCCACCCCTCGACGGCCGCGCTATGAGCGGCCATGACATCAATGGTGCGACACGAACAGCATGGCGTTTGCGATCAAGGGTGAGGTTAGCGATCCCGAGGCGAAGAAGAACCCAGCGCCGCTGATCTGCATTAATCTGCGCCTGCGAATCTAGATTCTGAGGGCGAATCCTAGATTCTAGATTTAGATCCACCAGATTTGCAACATTGAGCGGCCCTATTCGTCAGAGTTCCTCCACATCTTCGCCCTCCTCCATCATATCGCCGTCGGCGTCACGCCGCCTTGATAAAAAGGGAAAACGGCCTCCTGCATCCACTCCAGGAGGTCGCTTTGCACGTGGAGGCACCACCCGAGTCTAGTTCAGGTGGCGACCCCCTGTACGTGCATCAGGCGGATCGCCGCTGCTCGGTCCCGCGGCGCTGATCGGCTAGCACGCGCCGCCCTGCGTTCGCGCCGGCTCGCGCGGGGGAGCATGAAGACGCTGAGGCTGCAACGAGACCTTGATGGGTTTTTCCTCTGGCATCCTGATTTCGCGCCGCGGGGGTTGAGTACTGGTTCCTCGAGCGCGGGGTCAAGGTCGAATGGATCTGAGCGCCATCGACCGGAGCTCCTACGACTGTCCTTTCAGCTGGCGCCGGATTTCGTCCTTGATGGACGCTGGCAGGGATTCCGCGTCCCTACCCTCGGGTACGTAGACGGACACACCCTCCGGGTTCAGCACGTGGCGATGATAGTAGTCTTTCGAGGCCAGGTCCTTCACCGGCTCTGCGGGCTCCTTTTCGGGCATCGTTCCGGGCCAGGAGATGAGCTTGTGACCGACCATGTACCGAGGCAGCTCCTGCGGAAGGCTGCCGTCCGCCGGGACGATCCAGCCACGCTGCTGCGCCCACGGCTGCTTCTTCCGGGTCATCACAGCCTTTAATCCTGAGGTCCGTTGCGGCTAAAACGTGTGACTAGCCGGTGAGCCAGGTATTTCCGGGCGTCGTGGGGCAGGTACTGCCATGCGGAATCTGTCCGCGCGCGGCGTCGCGGAGGACTTGCGCGCCTCCTCCTGGAGCCTCCCCCGACCTTTCCTGGGATTCGAGCTCGTTCAAGGCCGTCCCTACGGCGGCCGCGCAGACTCGCTCGGTGCTGCGGTACACATCTTCGATGCTGCCGCCCCGCACCACCCGGTATTCGCGCGCGCCAACCCCGGTGCTCCGGACGTACTCGCGCACATCCCAGTGCTCCTTCCCTCGACACCGGGGATAACGCTCCGCCGTGTGGGACAGCTCCTCGTCCGTAAGAACCGCGCCCTGCAGTCCCAGGAGGACGCGCAGTCGACTCTGAAAGTCATTAGGCTCGATGGTCATATGTCTCTTCCTTGTTCCGGTCTACGAGGTGCGAAAATGGAGCGGGTCTCTGAGATTCTGCAACTCCCGGTAATAGTAGAGGGGCGTCGGCCGCTGGCCGTGGAACTTCAGCCGCTTGAGAAACTCGACTTCCTTCGCGGTCGCCGTGCCGCTGAGAGACGAATCCCGAAGGAATTCCTTGAGCCCAGGCTCTTCGACGAAGTGCTGTTCGGATTCCAGTTCGATAAACTCAAACTTCTTCACGTTCCCGGCGACCAGTCGGTCGTTTAAAATGATTTCCAGCGCAAACGTCGCGAGGTCGATGTCCCAGGATTCAATCAGCGGGTCCAAGAACGAGACACAGTTCTCAGCGGACACGTGGAAGATGTCCGTATCGAGGAACTCGAGCACGAGAACGCGCATCGCCTCATAGCTTCGACCGCCGAGTTCCGCTAGCGTCCGGACCCACAATTCGTTCTCCAATTCCTGTTGGGCCAGTCCCTTGACCACGTCCAGCAGCTTCTGAGTGACCAGGCGTTCGAGTTCGCCGAAGGGCTGCTGCTCGAACACCGCGCGCACGTGTCGTTCGGTGTCGGGTTGGCATTTGCGGAGGATCAACGCGCGGACTTCCCGAAACAACGGCGCGGGCTCGTCCCCCAGCTCTCTCTTCAATTGCTCCTTGCGCTCGTGGTCCGCCAACCGCGCGAGCTCCCCCGTCGGCAGCTTCAAGAGCTTGTCCATCTTGTCGTAGATGTCGGTGCGGTTCGGTGCGGGGGGCGCTCGCTTTCCCGTGAGCAACTGAGAGATGTAGGACTCGGTCACTTGAGCCGCTTGGGCGAGATCTTGCTGCTCCAGCCCGAATTCCTCCAGCCGACGCCTGATCACCAACGACACATTCACGGGCTCCCTCCTTGGCCAAATCTGTTACTTGACAGACGAAAGTTAACTCATTGTTTCTATTTGCCAAGCTTAGCGTTTTACTTGACAAGTATGGTACAGCGTCATATGTTGCAATTTAGTGAACTAAAGTTGTTAAGCAACGTCACAACCTCTAGGAGGGCAAGTGTACGCACGAGAGGTGTCGATGCATCTCAAGAGCAATGCCGCCGCTGAGTTTACTCGGACGATCGAGAAGGACATCCTGCCTCGACTTCGGAAACAGACCGGCTTCGCGGACGAGCTCACGTTCCTCAATCCAAACGGCAACGACGCCGTCGCCATCAGTTTATGGGATCGGAAGGAGAACGCGGACGCCTATAGCCGCGACACCTATCCCGAAGTGCTCAAGAGCCTGGCGGCAGTGGTTGAGGGAACCCCTGAAGTTCAGGCCTACGAGGTTGCCAACTCGACCTTCCACAAGATCGCCGCTCAGAACTAAGGCAAGATCGCCGCTCGCAACCAAGGCCGACCGATCGGTTCGGAGGGGCGGCGACGAGGGGCGGCATGGGCCGCCCTCTTACTTCCGGTGGAGGCAGCACGTCATGACTGCTGCGACGAAGACGAAGCTGAAGGTCTTCCCGCTCGCGGATCGGGTAGCCATCCGGCCGACGGAAGAGACCGAGGAGATGAAAGGTGGTCTCTACATCCCGGATACGGCGAAAGAGAAGCCGATCCAGGGTGAGGTCATCGCGGTGGGGCCCGGCCGGATGGAAAAGGGCCAGCGGGTCCCGATGGAGTTGAAGGTCGGCGACCGGGTCGTGTATGGGAAATACACCGGCTCGCAGGTCGAGCTCGACGAGGAAGAGATCATCCTGATCAAGGAATCCGACGTCATCGCCAAGCTCAGCTGAGCGGGGGAGGAATAGATGGCTGCCAAGTACCTCGAATTCAATACAGAGGCCCGCTCGCGCCTCAAGCGGGGCGTCGACCAGCTGGCAAGCGCCGTTAAGGTCACCCTTGGTCCGAAGGGTCGCAACGTCGTCATCGACAAGAAGTTCGGGAACCCGACGATCACCAAGGACGGCGTCACGGTGGCCAAGGAGATCGAGCTCGAAGACGAGATCGAGAACATGGGCGCCCAGATGGTGAAGGAAGTGGCGACCAAGACCTCCGATATCGCCGGGGACGGCACGACCACCGCGACGGTGCTGGCGCAGGCGATCTTCCGCGAAGGGTTGAAGTCGGTCACCGCGGGCGCCAACCCGATGTCGCTCAAGCGCGGCATCGACAAAGCGGTCGAGTTGGTGGTGGAGGAGCTGAAGCGGATCTCCGCGCCCACCAAGGGCCGGAAGGAGATCGCGCAGGTCGGCACCATCTCCGCCAATGGTGACAAGGAGATCGGGGACAAGATCGCCGACGCCATGGACAAGGTGGGCAAGGACGGCGTGATCACGGTCGAGGAGGCGAAGGGTCTCGAGACCACGCTCGAGACCGTGGACGGGATGCAGTTCGACCGGGGCTACCTCTCGCCCTACTTCATCACCGATCCGGAGAAGATGGAGGCCGTGCTCGAGGACGCGTACATTCTGGTGCACGACAAGAAGATCTCCTCGATGAAGGACCTGCTCCCGGTCCTTGAGAAGGTGGCGCAAGCGGGCAAGCCGCTGCTCGTCGTTGCCGAGGACGTGGAGGGCGAGGCGCTGGCCACGCTGGTGGTCAACAAGCTGCGCGGCACGCTGAAGGTCTGCGCCGTGAAAGCCCCAGGCTTCGGGGACCGGCGCAAGGAGATGCTTACCGATATCGCGACCCTCACCGGCGGCAAGGTGATCTCCGAGGAGCTGGGCTTCAAGCTCGAGAACACCGTGCTCGACGATCTCGGCCACGCGAAGCGGATCCTTATCGACAAGGACAACACCACGATCATCGGTGGCAAGGGCAAGCAGGCCGACATTCAGGGCCGCATCGCCCAGATCAAGGCCGCGATCGAGAAGTCCACGTCGGATTACGACAAGGAGAAGCTGCAGGAGCGGCTCGCGAAGCTCGCGGGCGGCGTCGCCGTGATCAACGTGGGCGCGGCCACCGAGACCGAGATGAAGGAGAAGAAGGCGCGCGTGGAGGATGCCCTGCACGCGACGCGCGCGGCGGTCGAGGAGGGCATCGTGCCGGGCGGCGGTGTCGCGCTCTTGTGGTGCAGGAAGGCCCTCGACAAGGTCAGGGGTACCGATGACGACGAGAAGACCGGCATCGAGATCGTCCGCCGCGCGCTCGAGGAACCAATCCGGATCATCGCCCAAAACGCCGGAGCGGAAGCGTCCATCGTGGTGGGCAAGGTCAAGGAGTCGGACAAGCTGATCTACGGCTATAACGCCCAGACCGACGAGTACGAGGATCTGGTCGCGGCCGGCGTCATCGACCCGACCAAGGTCACCCGCACGGCGCTGCAGAACGCCGCGTCGATCGCGGGACTGCTCCTTACCACCGAGTGCGTGGTGGTGGAGAAGAAGGAGAAGGAGAAGATGCCCCCCATGCCCGTCGGCGGTGGCATGGGCGGGATGTACTGAGCGGCTAGTCGCTGTAACACGCGCAGGCAAGCGTAGTAGTCACATAGGTTCACGTCGGAGTAGCCAAGGAGGCGGATATGTACGCACGCAATGTGTCCCTGCACCTGAAGGCCAACACGGCCCCCGAGTTTACCCAGACGCTCGAGAAGGACATCCTGCCCCTGCTTCGGAAACAAAATGGCTTCAAGGACGAGATTTCGTTCATTGCCCCGGACCGCTCCGAAGCGGTTGCGATCAGTCTGTGGGATCGGAAAGAGGACGCGGATAACTATAGCCGCGACATCTATCCGCAGGTGCTGACGAGCCTGGCGAAGGTGGTTGAGGGAACACCGAAGGTTGAGGCCTACGAGGTTTCGAACTCGACCTTCCACCAGATCGCCGCAAGCAACTAGGGCCGACCGGTCTGCGCGGCCGCTCATAGCTCCGGTCTGTATCCAAGGCCGACTGGTCTTTTCAGGGGAGGGGGGCGGCCGAGAGTCCGCCCTTCTTTCTTGCGAGTAAAGGCAGCACGGCTCGTCCGATTGCA
>CAZSUT010000095.1:0-6216 GCA_964610095.1 uncultured Nitrospirales bacterium
ACATCCGGGTTCTTCGTCGCGTACAGCTCGATCCAGAGCTCCAGCCGGTTGTCGAAGACTTCGGCCACGCGGAATTCTGGCGAGGGAAGGGCGGGCAACTTGCGCGGCTCAGCGGCCGAGACGGTCACGACCGCGCCGATCCAGAGCAGCCCCGACACCACAAGAATCTTGGGCCACATGGACCAAATATAGCACACGCCGACCCACTTGCGTCGCCGTCCCCGCTTCCGTTAAGGTGATTCCCGCAATCACGAAGGACGTTCATGAAGTTCAGCCAGCATTTACGGACCATCGCCGAACCGATTTGGGCCGCCCAGTTCACCCACCCGTTCGTCGTGGGACTCGGTAATGGGACGCTTCCCGAGCGGAAGTTCAAGTACTATATCCTCCAGGATGCCCTGTTTCTCGCCGATCTGGCGCAGGTGTTCGCGGCCGCGGCTAAAAAAGCGCCGGACGCGGCCTCGACGAGCCGGTTCAACAAGCTCGCCGAGGACACGCTAGTTGTCGAACGATCCCTCCACGAGACCTACGGCAAGCGCTGGAAGCTGACGTCGCAGCAGATGGCCCGCGTCCCGATGGCGCCGACCAATTATGCCTACACGCGGCACATGTTGCACATCGCGCAGAACGGCTCAGTCCTTGACGCCACGGTCGTGGCTCTCCCCTGCGCCTGGATCTACTGCGTGGTAGGACAACATCTGCTGCGCAAGGGCAAGCCACCGAAGTCTCACCCGTACCGTGATTGGATGCTACTTTACGCCTCGCCAGAGTTTGCGGAGGTGGGCAAGTGGATGCGGGAGAAGGTGGATATATGGGCGAAGCAAGTGAGCGAGGGCGAGAAGGTGCGTCTGGAGCAGGCGTTCATCATCAGCTCGCGGTACGAGTGGATGTTCTGGGAGATGGCGTGGAACGAGGAGTCGTGGCCGGTTTAAGAATCAAAGTGGGGGTCCTGTCGCCGAGCCACCCTGATTGTCATTGCGAGGCGCAGCCGAAGCAATCTCGGTCGAGGTTGCCGCGTCGCGGACTCCTCGCAACGACATCTGCGCTCCGCCAGGGTCCCATGCGGCACCACCCCATCGATTTATGACGCGCGGCTCGTCCGTTTCGAATAAGCCGCGGTGCTGGTGGTGCGGGGAGGATCCGCTGTACTGTGAGTATCACGACAAGGAGTGGGGTGTGCCGGTCCATGAAGATCGGAAGATCTTCGAGATGCTGATCCTGGAGGGCTTTCAAGCTGGACTGAGCTGGATTACCATCTTGCGCAAGCGCGACAATTTCAGGAAGGCATTCAAGAACTTCGATGTGCGGAAAGTGGCGAGATTCGGTAAGGCCGACGTTGCACGCTTGATGAGAGACGAGGGTATCATCCGCAACCGCCTGAAGATCGCAAGTGCCATCACCAATGCGCGGCGTTTTCTGGAGGTCCAGAAGGAGTATGGCAGTTTCGACCGGTACATCTGGCGCTTCACGGGCAATCGGACATTGCGGAACCCCAACGGGGTGACTCGAAATACCATCAGGGCGACCTCGCCGGAGTCCGACGCCCTGTCCAAGGATTTGAAGCAACTTGGCTTCAAGTTCGTCGGCTCGACGGTCTGCTACGCGCATATGCAGGCGACAGGGATGGTGGACGATCACGTGATAGGCTGTTGTAAATACCGCGAGCGAGGGAAATAAATAATGAAGGGTGGTGCCGCATGGGACCCGGGCGGAGCGGAGCTGTCGTTGCGAGAAGTCCGCGACGCGGCAACCTCGGCCGAGATTGCTTCGGCTGCGCCTCGCAATGACAAGCACGGTAGCTCAGCGACAGGACCCGCTCCAGGGCAACGGGTACCCCGGTGATGCGACGACAGGACCCCGGACGACAAAAGCAATGAAACAAGTCCTCACGATAGCGGGGTCGGATTCGGGCGGGGGCGCCGGGATCCAGGCGGACATCAAGGCGATGTCGGCGAACGGCGTGTTCGCGATGTCGGCGATCACGGCCATCACGGCGCAGAACACCGAGGAAGTCACCGACGTCTTCGAGCTGCCGGTCTCCATCATCGCCGCACAGATCGACGCCGTGTTCGACGACTTCGAGGTGGCGGCCGTCAAGACCGGCATGCTCTCCTCCGCCGAGATCGTCAAGGTCGTGGCCAAGCTGCTCAAGCCCCAGAAGGTCGTGAACCTCGTCGTGGACCCGGTGATGGTCTCCAAGAGCGGGCATCCCCTGCTCAAGCCGGACGCCATCGAGGCGGTGATCAAGGAATTGATCCCGCTCGCGCTCGTCGTGACGCCGAACATCCACGAGGCCCAGCAGCTCTCGGGCATCGAGATCAAGACCCTCCCTGACGCGCGCCAGGCCGCGAAGATCATTCATAAAATGGGATGCAAGCACGTGCTCATCAAGGGCGGGCATCTGCTGGCTGACAAAGGCACGGACCTGCTCTACGACGGGAAGTTCTTCGAGGTCTTCAAGGGCGAGTACATCAACACGCCGCACACCCACGGGACCGGCTGCACGTACGCCTCGGCGATCGCCGCGCACCTCGCGCTCGGCAAGCCGTTGAGCCAGGCCGTGAAGGCCGCCAAGGCCTACACCACCGAGGCCATCCGCCACGCGCTGGCCATCGGCCACGGCAAGGGTCCCACCAACCACTTCTATTTCATCAAGCCGGAATAATGCTGAAATAACTACGCCACGCCGTATTGTTTGAACCAGGCCTGCAACCGTTTCCACCCGTCCTCGGCCTGCTCCTTTCGATAGCTCGCCCGATAGTCGGCGTGGAAGCCGTGCGGCGTATTCGGATAGACGACGATCTCTGACGGGCTCCCCGCTGCCTTCAACGCCGTCCGCATCTGTTCGATCGTGTCGAGCGGGATGCCCTGGTCGTCCCCGCCGTAGAGACCCAGCACCGGCCCCTTGAGCGACGCTGCAACGTCGAGCGGGTGCTTGGGCTGTAGGTCGCTGGGCTTGCCGACCAACCGTCCGTACCACGCCACGCCCGCCTTGACCTGGGGACTGTGCGCCGCGTATAGCCAGACGATCCGGCCGCCCCAGCAAAATCCCGTGACACCGAGCTTCTCAATATTCCCGTTTCCCGAGGATTTGGCCCACGCCACGGTCGCATCGAGGTCCGCCATCACCTGCGCATCGGGCACCTTCGAGACTATCTTGGTAACGATGTCGCTGCTCTCGGACAGCTTCGAGACGTCGCCCTGCCGAGCGTAGAGCTCAGGGGCAACGGCCAAATAGCCCAGCTTGGCGAACCGGCGGCAGACATCCTTGATGTGCTCGTGGATCCCGAAGATTTCCTGGACGACCACGACCACCGGAACCATGCGTCCTTGTGACGGCATCGCCCGGTAAGCCGGCATGTGCCCGTCGCTCGTCGGGATCTTGACCTCACCGGCCGTCAAGCCCTCCGCGTCCGTGACGATCGTTTCGGCGGAGACGGGCCGGACGGCCAAGGCGAACCCCACAGCCAAGGTCGTCATCATGAACCCTCGCCGCGTCACCTCGGTTGTGTGAATCGACCCGAGCACCTGCTCAATGCTCCGTCTGCTCTCTTTCATTTTTGTCTCCGTATAGTCACTTCCGGCCGGTTCTATTCACATACATAGCAGTGATTCGCTATCATCTCCCAACTGCTTCCGTCACTAGCCTGTTCATACACCATGCGCCCTATTTCCCCATACATAAGTTCATATGTGATCCAAAGCTCTGGCCTTGAATTATGGTTCAAGTCTGTAATTTCATGAATTCTGACATTGGTTTTCTTCGCAATTTCTTCCGCCGGCTTATCTAGTAACTTTTTCTCTTTAAAAAAATGTTGGCCCCATTTGTCACGCGAGAGAAAGGAATAAAAATTCCCCACGATCTCTTTATTCACATTAGGTGATTGTGAAGGGAAAATGGATGGCTGGAGTGTATAGAAATCGTTAACACTTGAGATTTTCTTATTGACGAGTCCAAACCGCCTGGGTGTTTCACTGTCGTCATACGGATCAACATAGTCCTCTTGCTTCTGGATGGAAAAGGTTGCGGACTTGTCACGAAAGGCGTTTCGCAATTGACCTTTGAGATCCAGCTTAGCGGAATCGGCTCTGCTTATTGTTTTTGAAGTTACTACCACCAGAGGATGGAATCGGGAATTCTCGATGTAACCAATGATTCCTGCCTGTGGCTCGTTGGGAATAAGGAATCCGGTATCCAGAGTGCATGCGACCAGAAGTAACAACAGCACAGCTGCTGACATCAATTTGCTTTCAGCTTTCAAATGAATCCCTTGCAGGATGGTGGCTCCCCGAAACTGTACGCTTTGCGAACCATCCGGTTTGAACTACCTAAAACAGCAGTTTAGAACCGAGACCGGTTTGAGAGGTGCTGGTCACTTGAAAAGTGAAAGCAGCCTAGAAGGCCACGCAGGCTTAATAAACCTTATCAGGGGGAGAATTCCTTTCAGGACCGATGGCTCATAGACGAGGAGGAGGATACCACCTAATTTCTGTGGCATCATTATTTTGATCAAAATAAATGGTCACATCGACTTTCTCATCCGGATCGGTTCCCACCTCGTAAGACAGCGGCTGCCCGTTGTCTTTATAATTCTTAGGGGATTCGGGATAATTCGGAGCCCCCAGTACTTTCAAAAACAACGCCTTGGACTGGTCAATCCCGAGACCATATTTCAACCGGTATTGAGGACTTGTGAGCACGATGGAGGAAATCTTATACCGCCTCTCAGGCATATGATCGTTCCTCCACACCCTAATGGTTAATCCAGGATATTCTAAAGTCGCCAACTCATTGATCACCTGAGGTTCCCGACCGTCTGGTCCTGTCTCGTATTTTGTTCTCACGTCTTCGCCAAATCGCGTGACGACATTGTCTATCAACACTTTTCCATCCGCTTGGATTCCTGGAATCTCAGGATCAAAACCATATTTTGCAAACGACTCAAGTGCCTTCTGTTTATTCGCATCTTTCGCGGCAATACTCAACACGACATCGAAGTAGGCAAAGGCAAAAGCTAGACTGATCACGAACAGTGACCAAGTCAGAAATCTGAGCCCTATTAAATACCGACTTTTCACGGTTGAGTCGAATCATAGCGCTGACCCGTGTCAATGGGCATGGCGTTTTGGCCTCGATCATGCGGCACGCCTACCGTGACGGCGTTCGTACAGGTCGCTCCCTTGCCATCATCGGCCTTAAACGCGATGAAATACAGACGTCCGTTGCTTGTACCGGAGCGCCCCGCTCCGCGAACGCCCAAAACAACGACTCCCGACCCTTTTTCTAAGTTCAAAGCCTCCGCGACCTTCAGTGAGACTGCGACGCTCACTTCTTAGGTATGGTGAACGTCACTGTCTTGGACTGTCCGGGGAAGACCTTGTGGTTAGCGTCAACCGGCTCGATTTTCACCTTGTGCTGGCCGGGCGGCAGCCCGGCTATGTCGATTGTGTTGTTGTCACTCGCATCCGCCCACCACCAGGGCAGGTCGTCGACGGTTATGTGCAGATGCCCGACACGTGGAGATACCTGGAGGGCACCCTCCCCGAACACGGGTGCGATGCGCACGTTCTCCACTCGGTACTGGGCCCAGAAGATGCCGACGGGATGGGCCAGCCCCTCGGGAAGCGGGGGGGCCACGATCAGCTTGGGTGGAGGCTCGTTCTTGATTTCGATGTACGGCGTGGCGCCGCGGATGTCCCTCGCGCTCTGGGCGAAGGCGCTCGTGGCGACGACGGTGCCAGCCGCGACCACGGCAAGCGTCTTGATGAGCATAGTCATGGCAGTCTCTCCTTTCGGGTCATAAGACTTTCCTTCGGGGTGGGCGGCCCTAGCACGCTCAGGAAGCCCCTACGGGGGCGTTTGCTTACCTCTTTTCCCGGCCCCTGTCAAGATGCTCGGAGCCGACTCACGCGAGTGGAAAAGCAGGGATGGGCTACTTATTGAAGGGGCCGGCATCCGCAGACACTCAGGCCGCTGTTGCCGACGCGGTGAATCTCGCCGCATTCTTCCTGACGAACTCCTGCACGCTCAGCGGCCGTTGCCCCGTTAGCGTGAGCACGTCGTCCGACATACGGTCGTAACGTCCCGCACGGTGCAGTTCGGCCATCGTCGCAAGGTGATTCACCAGGTGAACCGCCAAGCCGCGCTCGAGTAGCGCGTTCCGCCACGGCTCGACCGGAATGTCCTGAAAGGTGATCGTGCGGCCAAGCGCCTTC
>CAZSUT010000096.1:0-1091 GCA_964610095.1 uncultured Nitrospirales bacterium
ATCAAGGAGCACGTGACGCTCTCGGCCAAAGAGACCAAGACCATCTATCTACGGTGGAAGGAGGAGACGGCATGATGAACCAAGGCCAGCGAATCATTAGCATTGTAGCAATGGCGGGACTGCTTGGAGCCCTCGTGCTAGCAGGCTGTTCCACTAAAAACGTGGCGGTCACTACCGCAGATAACCCAACAACGCCAGGGCAGGCCGAAACGAAAGCCGCAGGTAATGGGCCCTTGAAAGGTTTTTCGAAAAATCCTGTCGAGGAGCAAGTGACACAGCCGGCACCGATGGTCATGGCCAAGGCCGAGCAGCCTACAAGCCAGGTCCGCAAGGGCAGCGATGTGGCATCGCATCGGCTCGCAGACATCTATTTCGCGTTCGACCGCTGGGGGCTCTCCGCAGACGGCAAGAAGTACCTCGTTGAGGATTCCGAGACGTTGAAGCAACACCCCGAGGCGAAACTCGTGATCGAGGGCTACTGTGACGAGCGCGGTAGCCATGAATACAACCTCGTGCTAGGGGAGAAGCGAGCACAGGAAGCCACGCGATACCTCGAGACCCTCGGGATCAAGAACCACGTGAAGGTCATCAGCTACGGGAAGGAGCGTCAGGTCTGCACCGAGCAAGATGAATCGTGCTACTGGAAAAATCGCAGAGCTCATTTGATGATCGAAAGCGGCAAATGACAAGGGTATAGGAGGTGACGTCATGAAAGAGAAAGCAATGCTCTTGCTCGCAGGGATGTTGATGATGCTGGCCACCTTGGGGGCCAAAGCCTACGCCGTTGAGATGCTGGGCGGCGAGCCCAAAGAGTTCCATGCCGTGATTATCACGATGAGCAAACATACCGTGATCCTGCCCTCGACTATCATTGTGGACGAGAAGGCAAGGCACCAGCCGATGGAGCTCGTCGTAACTAATGACACCAAACACAAGCACGGCTTCGCGATCGACAAGTTGAACGTGAAGGAAGTCTTGAAACCTAGTGAGACAAAGACGATTAAGATCTCGGTGACGGACCTAGATTCCTTAGGTGGGTCAGAACAGAGCGCGTATCGAATCTATGATCAGCTTGATCACAAGACGGTGAC
>CAZSUT010000096.1:1191-6078 GCA_964610095.1 uncultured Nitrospirales bacterium
CGGAAAACAACCTGGATACTCTTGTACACGATTCAGGCGTTCTGGTTTCCTCAGCCAGATGAATGTGTGTCCGAGAAGTTCCCGCAGGGTGATATCCCTCTAAAGGAGCGGCATCACATGCCGCTCTGTGTCTTTAAACAGAAAGGCAGAGCCATGACACAATCAGCACCAGATATCCAGATGCGTCAAATGTCGAAGCACAAAACCGTAAAAAAGCCATCTTCGGACGGGAACCAGCAGCATGACGAGGAGTTTTATGCCTGGGTGGCCAGGAAAGCCTACGAGTTATTTGAACAACGGGGCGGGGATCATGGCCATGACGTGGACGATTGGCTGGAATCCGAGCGGTTGGTCGTGGAGGAGCTGCGTCGGGGGCTCCGGCAGGACTGCCCCGGAGCGAAAACGAGTGCGGTTCGATGCCGATTGTCGTATCATTCAAGCAGCAGAGGATCGAGCCACTGACCACATGAGGCTTCTGCTCGTCGAAGACGACCCCAATCTGGGCCGGTTCATTCAAAAGGGTCTCCAGGAGGAGCGCTACGCCGTCGATGTGGCCATGGACGGCGAGGAAGGTTTCCTACTGGCGAGCGTCAACTCCTATGACCTGGTCATCCTGGACATCATGCTCCCAAAACTCGACGGCCTGAGTGTCTGCCGCAAGCTCCGCGACGAACGCAAGAGCACGCCAGTCCTGATGCTCACCGCACGGGAGACTGTCGAGGACAGGGTGGCTGGGCTCGACACGGGGGCGGATGATTACCTGACCAAACCCTTCGCGTTCGCCGAACTCCTGGCACGTATCCGGGCGCTCTTGCGGCGGGGGAGCGTCCTGCCCTCCGGACGGCTCAAGGCGCTCGATTTGGAACTGGACCCGGTGTCGCATCGGGTGTGGCGCGCGGGCCAGGAGATTCCCCTCACGAACAAAGAATTCGCGCTCCTGGAATATTTGCTCCGGAACGCGAATCAAGTCCTCACACGCACGGCGATCATCGAACACATCTGGGACATTCACTACGACTCCATGACCAACATCGTGGACGTGCACATCCGGGCCCTGCGCACCAAGATCGATCGCAACTTCCCTTCTCCGCTCATCCACACCGTCCGCGGCGTCGGATACGTACTCAAGACAGAGGACGACTGAACATTGCGATCCTTCCGGAGCCAGATCCGTCTCTCGGCTCTCCTGCTAATCGTGGCGCTGCTCGTTACCTTCAGCGTGTTGCTCTACTACGGGCTGTCCACCATCCTGCATCGGTACCAAGACGCGCGCCTACTGGCGTTCGGAGAAAACTGGGCGGAATTCATCGAGGAGACGAACGAGGCTTTGCCGGAATCCCTTCAGAGGCCGGCATTATCTGACCAACACGAAACGGACAATGAAGAAAACAGGGAAATGCGTGAAGTCGCCCGTTCTCTCCTGATTCTCACGCCGGAAGGGACCATCGTATGGAAAGGCGCCTCGGCCCAGACGCGCCCATTGCTCCCAGAAGCTCTACGGACAAAAGTCCTGCGCGGTGAGACCGTCTACGACACGATCGAGATTGCCAATGCGCCGCCGGTACGGCGCATCTCCGTACCGGTCTTTCGCAACGGTACTGTCCGGTACATCCTCCAGGCGGAAACTTCGATGCGCTACGTACAACACACGCTCAGGCAGTTGCTTGCTCTCCTGGCGGTCATCGCCGTGCTGACGCTGGGGCTTGCGTGGGTCGGCAGCCGCTGGCTAGCCGACGAAGTCCTCACTCCTGTGAAAGCACTGAGCAGCACGGCCGAAAGAATTTCAGAGACGTCGCTGAAAACCCGGGTTTTGTTGGATGCGCCCTATGCGGAATTCCAGCGCCTGGCCCATGTCTTCAACGCGATGCTCGAACGCCTCCAGAACGTCTTCGAATCGCAGCGTCGCTTCATTGCGAACGCGGCGCATGAGCTCAAGACCCCTTTGACGGTGATCATGGGCAGTCTTGAGGTGGCGTTGAGAAAGGGCCGATCGGCGGAAGAGTACCGCGAAGTCCTGATCGGCAACCTTGGGCAGGTCGAGCGGTTGATCGCGTTGACGCGATCGCTCTTGACGATGGTGCAGTTTGTGGGGGTTCGTCCGCCATTGCATAGAACACCTCTGGAATTAGAGCCTCTGGTGAAGGATTTGATCGGCGAGCTTGCCGTGTTGGCGGATAATCGTCAGGTCACGCTGGCGCTCGACGCCCATCCCACTCCACCGGTGCAGGGCGATGAAGGATGGCTCCGCCACATACTGATCAATCTTCTGGACAACGCGCTCCGCCATACGCCTCCGGGCGGCACCGTGACAGTATGCATCGAAGAAGTGGGGAATACGGTGGTGATCGCAGTCAAGGACACAGGGGTCGGCATCGCGCCGGAACACCTGCCGCACCTGTTTGAACGCTTTTACCGGGTGGAGCGCGCGCGGGACCGAGAATCAGGCGGCGTCGGACTGGGTCTAGCGATCGTGAAGGAAATCGCCGAGGCGCACGGGGGCACGGTCCGGGTTGCGAGCGAGGTCGGTAAGGGCTCAGTCTTCACCGTGACACTTCCGGCTGCACGGCTCGATCCTCAACCTGGCTAATCAACTCACCCGGCTCCTCCCGGGGAGTTCGTGGGACTAGCGAACCCGGTTCCCAATACGCCGGAGAACGTCATGAGGGGCAAGGGGCTCTATGCCGCCTATTGCTCGCCGTGCCACGGCGCTCTGTTCAACGGCAACGGGCCGGCCTCCGACGGGTGGAATCCGGCCCCGGCGAACTTCGTTGATTCTGGGACGATTGCCCAGTTGCAGGAATCCTATCTGTTCTGGCGAATCAAGAAGGGAGGGGTGGGGCTGCCGATCGAGGCCCATCCCTGGAAGTCGGCCATGCCGCGGTGGGAAGTGGAGCTGCCAGACGAGTGGATCTGGAAGATCATCATGGCGGAATACGTAGGCTCCGGCCACAAGCCCAGGACCTGGGAGTAAGAACGGTCCCTATCGCCGTGCCCGTTCAGGCGCGCTTGATGATGGGTTCACGGCGGTTTACTCCGGCCCTTTCATTTCTATCATATGCCTTCACAAGATACCGCAGCAGCTCGGTGATTTCGGACTGCCGCCTGAGGTAGAAGCTGGCTGCTGAGGTCTTCTTCTTGCCAATTCGGACGGTCACGATGCGTGCGTCAGGAAGCGAAAACACATCCTCGTCCGTCTCGTCATCGCCGACGTACAGGGCGACCGTGCGATTCAACTGATGCATCAGCTCCAGCAACGCGATGCCTTTGTGCGGCGCACCGCCTGGAATCGCGTTAATGATGTCTTTTCCGAACAGGATCCGCGGTGTAGGATTGAGTTGCGCCAGCACCTTGAACACCGCTTCGCGGGCCTCTCGCTTCCGCGCGGCCTCGCGATAATGCAGTGCGAGGGAATAGGTCTTATCCTCGACCGTCGCGCCGACGCGCGCCAACTCGACACCGAAGCCGTTCTTAATCTGCCTCTTCCAGGCCCCGCACGTTTCCTGGGCCTGCCGCAGGACCTGCGACGCCGCGTGCAACCCCTCCAGTCCGTGGTTCCCGATCAGATGCGGCACGGCGCCGGCGACACGGGTCCGCAGATCAGCCACCGACCGCCCCGAGACGACGGCCGTGAAGGCACGTTTACCGAGGTCGACAAGCCCATCCCGAATCTGGCGCGCGAGTTGCGCGTCTTGGTGATTCTGGACGATCCGTGACAGAGTGCCGTCGAAATCGAAGGCGTAGAGTGTGGGCGTCCTCGTCAGCAAATCCAACTGCTGCCTGCCGCGTGACGCCAGAAGGTAGTGCATCGCTCTGATCAGCCTAGGTCGGTTGCCCGACCTTCCGCATAACCCGGCTGCGCTGCCGCATGCGGGCCGCATCCATCAGCATCCGCCCCGCCCAGCGGTACACATTGAACTCCTGGATCAGCCCGCGCATGCTCCGCATCCGCGTCCGCTGCTCGGCCGGCGGCATGTTCAAGGCCAGGTGGAGCGCGGCCGCGAACTGGTCAATGTCGTACGGGTTCACGGCCAGGGCTTCAGGGAGCTCACGGGAGGCTCCGGTGAACTGGCTCAAAATCAGGACTCCCTGTTCATCATCGCGCGCCGCCACGAACTCCTTGGCCACGAGGTTCATGCCGTCGTGCAGGCTGCTAACCACGCAGACGTCCGCGCCTCGGTAATACTCGTACACTTGCGGCGGCTCGTGGTGCTGCACCTTCAGACAGATGGGCTCGTAGCCCTCGCGGCCGAACCGCTTGTTGATCTGCCCTGCCAGGGCAAGAACCTGGCCAGCGAATTGCTGGTACTGCTCGATCCCGGCGCGACTGGGCGCGGCGATCTGGATGAACGAGAACTTGCCGACCCATTCCGGTTGCAATTCCAGGAGGCGTTCCACCGCGAGGAAGCGTTCGATGATGCCCTTGGTGTAATCGAGCCGGTCCACCCCGACGCCAATGAGACGGTCGGGCTCCATCCCGTGGAGCGCCCGGATCCGCTCTCGGCACTCCGCCGCCGGTTTCTGGTCCCGGACCCACCGCGAGGGCCACTCGATGGGGATCGGGTAGTGCTTGACGGCCGTCATCTTGCCGCCGTAGGAGATGGTCGAGTCGTCCCGATCGATCCTGGCCTCCAGCAGCCGATCGACGCTGTCGATGAAATTGTTGCAGTGCACCCGCGTGTGGAACCCCAGAATGCTGCTTCCCAAGAGTCCCTCCAGAATCTGCTGGCGCCACGGGCAGATACCGTACCGCTCGGCATTAGGCCACGGAATATGCCAGAACGAGATGATGGTGGCCTCCGGCAATCGTTCCCGGATCATCTTCGGAAGCAGAGCGAAGTGATAGTCCTGCACCAGCACGACCGGGTCGTCGGTACGGGCTTCGGCCTT
>CAZSUT010000097.1:0-4008 GCA_964610095.1 uncultured Nitrospirales bacterium
GAACTCGCGACAGCCAGCTTGGAAGGCTGGAGCTCTACCCCTGAGCTACGCCCGCTCGCGCCAAGTCGCAGTGTCATGACCCTCTGTCTCACCAAAAGTCCTGTATCAGGTGACCCCGTCGAGTCCACCAGAGATCATTGTCCTCCGCCCAGCACGCATGGTGTGGTGGGCAGGCCAGGATTCGAACCTGGGAAGGCGAAGCCACCTGATTTACAGTCAGGCCTCGTTGTCCACTTGAGTACCTGCCCACGATTCGCCCCCTAACGGAATCCGAGAAGAAACATACCCTAAGCAAGAGAGGGGACTCCTGCCACTCCGGCCTGATTGCGCATACCACCAGCTCCCCGGGGGAAAGGCAAAGACGCGCTCACCTTCCGCCGAGTAAAAACGGCTCTTTTCCCCTCAACCTGAATGTATTGGGTGAACCAAAAATCTATTAAAACAACATAGTATATGAAGAAGATTGCATCCTGTCAAGCCAATTTCAAGGATTTAAATAAATGTTTCGTGGACTTAGCGGTGGGGCGACATTGAGGAGTGATTTAGCGAGGGGACGACGGCTCATGGTCCACGCTTAAACGCCGTTTGAGGTAGAAGATCAATGCGACCCCCACTATCAGAGCGAGCAGCGCCCAGCCTGAGCGGCTTAGGACAGTCAGCAGGAGGGGTAGATTCACGGCAAAGAAGTACGCCAACAAGGAAATGGCCGTGACCCAGGTCACAGCGCCCAAGCAGTTAAACAGCAAGAACCGGCCCCAGGGCATCTTGGATGTTCCCGCCACCAACGCTCCGATCACCCGCACCCCTGTGATCCACCGCTGGACGAAAATCGTCTTGTCCCCGTGCTTGTGAAAGAAGCGTTCCACATAAGCCAGCCGTTTCTGCGTGATCAGCAGATAGCGTCCATACTGCTCAATGAACGGACGCCCGAGGCGCCGCCCGATATAGAAGCTGACATTGTCGCCCAGGATGCAGCCAACCGTCGCCAAGAGGATGACATAGCCCAGATTGAGGTGTCCGTGGTGGGAATAGAACGACGCGATGATCAAAATGGTCTCTCCGGGGACTGGCAAAGACGCGTTCTCTGCCATGACGCCCAGGAAGAGGACCAAATAGCCATAATCATCGACATACGGCCGGACGAGTTCGATCCACTGGAGGACGCGTTCATGCATACGGAGCGCGGGACCGTAGCATGGCATCCTGTGCCAGTCAAGGAGGCACACGGCACGGTGAGCGCGCATGTGGCGCTAGCGCCAGCCACTTCGGCTCGCCTTGACAGCCCGAGGACCCGCCATTACCATGGTGGCCACTGATGCCGAGCGTTTCCGTCAGCACGAACAGCACCAGCCTTTCGTGATGCATCCCTTCCTCGCTCTGGCTTTCTTTTTCGCACTCTCCGTCACTGACCCGGCCTACGCTCAGGTTGCCGTCACGATTCTGCACACCAGCGAACATCACGGCACCATCCAGCCGATCGAAGACGGCCCGTTCGCCGGATTCGGGGGCGTCGAACGGCGTGCGACCCTGATCAAGCATGTCCGCCAGGAAGTCGAACATCTCCTCGTCGTGGACAGCGGAGACCTGTTGATGGGAACGGCTATGTCCTCGATGTACCGTGGCGAAGCGGACATCGCCGTCATGAACCTCATGGGCTACGACGCCGTCGCAGTTGGCAATCATGATTTCGATTTCGGCACGCGGCATCTGAAAAGCCTTCGCAAGGAGGCAACTTTCCCGTTTCTCTGTACCAACGTCCTGCCTCAGGATCCCGAAGTATGCCAGCGTCATGCCATTAAGCACCTGGGGCATGTGCGGGTTGGCCTGATCGGCCTCATTGGCAAGAGAAACTATCCCGATAACTTCAACCGCGCCGTCGTTCGAGAAGTCGAGTTCGTCGATCCCATTGTGGCAGCCAAACAGGCGGTCGAGGATCTGCGCGAGCGAGTGGAAATCCTGGTGGCGATCACGCATCAAGACCCGGAAGAAGACCTGGCCCTGGCCAAAGCCGTGCCAGGTCTCGATGTGATCATCGGGGGACACACCGAGGGTTTCGAGGGGCTAGTCCCACCGGGTCAGACGAAGCCAGTCAAGGGTCGCGTGGAACTGACGGGCGTAGGGCCTGTCTTCGTGAAGACCCATCGACAAGGCCGGACGCTTGGCCGTCTGGATCTCCTCTACCACGAAAAAACCATCATGGTCGCCGAAGCCCACAATCTGCCGGTCACTGCAGCGGTTCCGTCGGACCCGGACATAGCAAAGCTGGTCCGGGACTATGCGTGGCGATTGGACGAGCAAACCAATCAGGTCATAGGCGAAGCGGCGCACAGGTTCGAAGGAGAAAACCGCGACATCCGAACCAGGGAGACGAACCTCGGCAACTTGCTCGCGGATCTGGCGCGCCAACACGCCGGGACTGAGATTGGCCTTGTGAATTCCGGGATGATCCGCAGCAGTATACCCGCCGGCCCTGTCACCTGGAAACGGGTCATGGAGGTACTCCCCTTCGATTCTTCTCTCACATCCTTTACCGTCACCGGGGCCACCTTAAAAGCGGCGCTCGAGAACAGTGTGAGCCATCTGCCTCAGGCGTCCGGACGCTTCTTGCAGGTGTCAGGTTTAGCCGTGGTCTTTGACCCGACGGCTCCCAGCGGCTCCAGGATCAACTCTGTCCAGGTGAACGGAGCGCCCCTGAATCCTGCCCGTCGATACTCAGTCGCGGCTGATAACTTCATCGCGGAAGGCGGGGACGGCTATACCATGTTCCTCCAAGCCACTGACAGGCGCGATCACCAGATCTCCTTACGCGACGTACTGCTCTCCGCTCTCAAAGCTGGCCCCATTGCCGCCAAGGTCGAAGCACGGATCACGCCCCGCGCACCTGTCTCTCAGAGCAATTAATAATTAAACTTTACGAGTACAGGCCGCTCTGCTCCGGCCGTGGTTGGCGGAAAGTTGACGGGAGAGGAGAGTCCTGTTCCACTGGGAATCCAGCTTTTCGCTTCGCCGTCTGGAACAGCTGGTCGAGCATCTCCCCGTAGGATCCCTGCCCACGGTGCCGGTCAAAAAACCTCGAGGAGTTGAGCACGCCGCCCCGCACGTCCTGCAGGCGGTGGGTGATCTTTTTGATGCGATCCGGGAACGCCGCCGCCATCCGCTCAAGAAAGACGGGCTCAACGCTGCCGGGCAGTCGCAAGAGGCTATAGAAAGCCGTCCGAGCCCCGGCGGCCCGCGCCTTCTGAAGAATCTCGAACATGTGGTCGTCGTTGAGCCCCGGAATGACCGGTGCGATTGACACTCCGGTGGGGATGCCGGTCTCGGCGATTGCCTTCAGCGTCGCCAAGCGCTTGGTGACGGAAGGCGCCTGGGGCTCCACCTTCCGGGCCATTAGATCATCGATGAATGGGATGCTCAGGAAGACGCGGATCGCGGCCTCTTCGTGCAGTCGCCGAAGCAGATCGAGATCGCGCAGGATGAGCGCGGCCTTCGTGATGATGGCGACCGGGTTGCGAAACTCGGCACAGACCTCGAGGCACGCGCGGGTCAGGCCCAGGGACGCTTCCACCGGCTGATAGCAATCGGTGACGCCCGAGAAGACAACGAGCTCGCCCGTCCATGACGGCTTCAGGAAGGCCTCGCGCAAGAGGGCCGCGGCGTTCCGCTTGACCACCAGTTTTGACTCAAAGTCCGTCCCCGCCCCGAATCCCAAGTACTCGTGAGACGGGCGCGCATAGCAGTACGCACAGGCATGGAAACAGCCCCGGTACGGATTCACGCTCCAGCGGAACGCCAGATCGGGACTGTCGTTGTGGCTCAGGATCGATCGGGTGTCGTCTTCGTAGATCTGGACCTTGACAAAGGGCGGCGGCTCCAGAAACTCCCGGTACTGGGACTCAAAGGGATTCGGCGGGTTGCTGACCAGTTTCACTGGTCGCATTGTAGCAGAATCGGACGCTGTTTTCTCTTGCCTCGAGGCCCGATTCTCCGTAAGCTTCGCACGCGGCTGGA
>CAZSUT010000097.1:4108-5956 GCA_964610095.1 uncultured Nitrospirales bacterium
CAGCTCTCGGCCTTCTGGTTCCGGTGGCTCTCCCAGTATGAAGATGTCCTCTGGAATCATTTCATTTCCGTTGACGCGGCGGATTTTCCCGCGTCGTGCCAGCCTCACCGCGCCATGCTAGGAGGCCGCAGCATGCTCGTTCGGAAGGCTGACCCCCTGCCCGTCGAGTGCATCGTGCGCGGCTACCTTTCGGGGTCAGGCTGGGGGGACTATCAGCGAACCGGCGAGATCTGCGGGCAGCCCCTGCCCAAGGGGCTTGTCGAATCCCAGAAGCTGCCGGAGCCGCTCTTTACCCCGTCCACCAAAGCCGAACAGGGCGAGCACGACGTGAACATTTCCTTCAAGAAGATGGAATCGCTCATCGGCGCTGACACAGCCAAGCTCATCCGCGAAGTCAGCTTGACGCTATATACGCGGGCGGCCGCCTATGCCGAGAGCAAAGGCATCATCATCGCCGATACGAAACTGGAGTTCGGACTTGACCCCGCGTCCGGCCAGCCCATGCTGATTGATGAGGTCCTCACGCCGGACTCCTCGCGGTTCTGGCCGCTCAACCAATACGAACCGGGCCGTCCCCAGCCGAGCTTCGACAAGCAGTTCGTGCGCGACTACCTCACGTCCCTCAAATGGAACAAGCAGCCGCCTGCACCCCGCCTCCCTGCCGACGTCATCGCGCAAACGAGCGCCCGGTACCGCGAGGCCTACAGGTTGCTGGCGCAAGGTCACGATTAAGCCCATGGCCGCGGCCTGGGTCTCCAGCCTCATCTTCTTCGTCACCATCGTCGTCCTCCTGACGGACTGGGTCCACCGGACCATCGTCGTGTGGGTCGGTGCCGCCGTGATGCTCGCCGTGGGATTGGCGATGGGGTTCTACACTCAAGGGCAAGCTCTCGCCGCCATTGACTTCAACACCCTGGGCCTGCTCCTCAGTATGATGATGCTCATGGCCATGTTCCGAAATACCGGCGCCGTTGATGCGCTGGCGATCCTAGCCGCCCAGAAAGCAGGAGGCAGCTCGGTGCGATTGCTGGCGATCTTGGGAGGACTAACGACGATCATTTCCATGCTTTTTAATAATGCCACCGTCATTCTTCTGCTCGCGCCAGTCACCATCATGGTTGCGGCTCACCTCAAGATCAGCCCCGCGCCTTTGCTGATGGGCGAGGCGTTCCTTTCCAATCTTGGAGGGACCGCGACATTGATCGGAGATCCCCCGAATGTGTTGATCGGTTCCGCCGCAGGGCTCACGTTCAACGATTTTCTGATCGTCCTCCTGCCCGTCGTGCTCGTCGCCTACTACCCGACAATGTGGACGCTGCGCTGGCTATTCGCCACGGCGCTTCAGGAACGCTCTGGCCAGCCTGCAGACCTCTCGTCCATGCGCCCGCGTGACTCGATCAAGGACCGTCCCGGCCTGACCAAGCTGCTGGTCGTGCTGGGCGTCATGCTCGCGCTGTTCACGCTCCAAGATACGCTACATCTCCAGTTGGCCGTCATCACCTTTCTTGGCGTCGCGTTGGCGATGGCCTGGCTCCTCCCGAATCCCGGGGATCTTCTCAAGGCGGTGGATTGGAACGTCCTTCTGTTCTTCACCTCTCTGTTTATCGCAGTCGGCGGGCTGGAAGCGGCAGGTGTGCTGAAAGCCGCCGCTCATGCCATGGCTGGTTTCGCCGGGTCGCATGTCTTGCTGACGGCCGTGCTTCTCCTGTGGGTCGCCGCCTTGCTGTCCGCGGTCGTGGACAATATTCCGTTCGTGGTCGCCATGATTCCGATCATCAAGGGACTGGAGGCACAAGGACCAAGCATGGAGCCGCTCTGGTGGGCCCTGGCAATTGGTGCGGGTTTTGG
>CAZSUT010000098.1:0-5839 GCA_964610095.1 uncultured Nitrospirales bacterium
TGTCCTGGCGCAGCGGGATTCCCCGCACCTCACCACCCGCGATGATGACGCTGTACGGATGAATCGGATAGGTGGGCGTGGGGGTCAAGACTACGTCACCCGGCGACACCATTGCCAGCGCCAAGTGGGCCAACCCTTCCTTGGACCCAATGGTGACGATCGCTTCCGTCTCCGGGTCAAATTCCACACCGTAGTTGCGCTGGTACCAGGCGGTGATCGCATGGCGGAGCTTGGTGATGCCTCGCGAGGCGGAATAGCGGTGGTTGCGCGAGTTCCTGGCAGCTTCGATGAGTTTCTCTACGATATGGGGGGGAGTCGGCCCGTCCGGATTGCCCATCCCGAAGTCAATGATATCTTCCCCGCGCCGGCGTGCCTCGAGCTTAAGGGCCTGCACCTCGGTGAACACGTAGGGCGGTAACCGATTGATTCTAAAGAAGCTCTCCTCCAACCTTCGCCTCCTCGGTCTCCCCCGCCGTTAGGAATGACTGATTAGTCCAGAGGAAAATGAATTCTAAGTGAGATGGCCGATTTTGTCAAATAATCTAAAGTGTTCGGCGGGTCTAACTATAATCTACTTACAGCGAATATCCTCGTCCGCTTCCCAGAGGAGCTCATCGGCGGTCGCCGGAGGATCCTGGCTGCTGGACACCCCGATGGCACACTGGATCGTGACCGGAAGCCCGCGCCGCAAGGCCAGTTCGGTGAGTTTGTCGTTTACACGGTTCACAACCACCTCGGTATAGGCCGGACCGGCATCCGCCAGAAGCGCGGCGAATTCGTCTCCTCCGTAGCGGGCGACCAGATCGGTGGTGCGGATCGCACGCCTGAGGGCATCAGCCACTGCCCGCAAGACTTCGTCGCCGACCATGTAGCCGAAACGATCGTTGATCTCATTCAGATGCACGACATCCAGCAGCAGCAGGATCACGCCGCTCTGCCGGCGACGCGGACCGGCCGCGAGGCGCTGGTAATGGTCATGGAAGGCCCGCCTGCCTGGCAGCCCGGTCAGCGGGTCGGGCGCGTAGCGCGCGAGCAGGCGGTCGGCGTTGGTCAGTCTCCAGGCCAGGCCGCGCAACAACCCGATCGCCAAATCCGGCGAACGCTGGAGCACTTGCATGAAGTCGTCGGGAGCGAGCGCCAGGCATCGGGTGTGCTCGACTGCGACGACCGTCGCCGTGCGCGGCTGGTCGGTCAGCATGGACAACTCCCCGAACACCTCCCCGTACCCAATCTCGGCGAGCACCTGCCCTACGAGTGGACTTTCGAACGTCGACTGAACGACACGCACCAGCCCGGACAGCACGACGAACACATAATCGACCGTCTCTCCCTGCCGAATCACCACGTTGCCTGCCGTAAAGACAAGCTCGGACGCCCGTGACACGAGGCGCAGCAATCGTTCTCGGTCCAGCGACCGAAACAGCGGCATCATCGCCAACGTATCACCGTAGCTGGCGGCAGCAGCGACGTCAGCTCGCGCCGCTTCGGCGACGGGCACGCTCGCGGGCGGCGCCGGCTTGGGGATGCCGCGGCTGATCGTCTCGTCCGCGCGAACCTTGCCAGGCGGCAGCGCGCGGGTCAGCCAGGCCAGCACCCTCGTACGCAGCATGGGCGTGCTGAAGGGCTTTGTCAGGCAATCGGTGGCGGAAATTCCGCTGACCCGCAAGTCACTCTGCAAGGTCAACTCATTCGTGAGCAGGATGATTGGGAAGTCCGGACGGTCCAGGCGCGCGCGCAACGGCTGGATCAACTCCACCCCCAAACCATCCGAGAGACGTCCGGCGATAATGGCCAGGTCGGGAGAGACGTCCGGCGCGCACTCCAGCGCCGTCCGCTTGCCTGTTGTGGGCAGCAAGACAAGGTTGTCCTCGGCGAGCAGGTGACCGATGACGGCAATCTCGGTTTCGGAGGAGCTGACCACGAGCACGCGCTTGCCGGCGACCGGCGGACGCCGGATCGCCGCCACGTCGCCTAACGCCACGGACGGCCGACTGCCGCGTATGTGCAGCTCGAGCCCTTCCGCGGCGGCAAAGACCTCCAGCGCGCGGCCGCGCGCGGCCGCGCGATCCTGCGCGATCGCTTCCAGACGAGCCACGGTCGCGTCGTCGTGTGCGGGGTCGTGATGGAACAGCGCCAGGCGGCTGCTTCCCGCGGCCAACGCCACGTCGGTCGCGTACTCCACCGTGCTGTGCCCCCAACCGATCTTGCCGGCGTACTCCTCATCGCTGTATTGGGCGTCATGGATGATGAGGTCCGCCCCCTTCAGGAACGCCACATGCCGCTGATCGCCGGGATGATGGAACCCCCCGGTCGGCGGCTTCCAGTACGGCTCATGGTCTGTGACGTAGGCCAACGTCGTCTCATGACTGGAGATGCGGTAGGCCAGCGTCGGCGCGGTGTGATTCAGGTGCTGCGTCTGCACGAGCACCTCACCAATGCGGAAAAACCCTTCATCCAATTCCGTGAAATGGATGCGGCTCCGGAGATCGTGCAGTCTCACGGGGAAGTAGGAGTACTGCATCTGCCCGGCAATGGCGTCCTCCACGTGGCGATGGAAGCCCGAGTGGGCGTAGATGTTCAGCTCAGTGTTGGGGTGGAAGGCCGGGCCGAAGAACGGGAAGCCCTGGATGTGGTCCCAATGGGTATGCCCGATGAAGAGGTGGACGCGGAGGGGCTGGGGCGCGGACTGCAGGAGGTGATGGCCCAGCCCCCGGGCGCCCGTCCCGCAGTCCAGGACGATAATCGTGCCGTCATCGGTCCGGACTTCCACGCACGCGGTGTTACCACCATACTTGGTGGTCCGCTCCCCCGGCACGGCGATGGACCCGCGGGTTCCCCAGAAGCGTACGAACAAAAGGCCCCTCCTCCTTTCGAGGGGTGCTCAGGTGGGTGCCGGAGCTTGAAAAGCATCGCATCGTATTGCAACTCCTAACAGCGAATCAATAGAAAAATCGGCGGCGGACAAGCTGGCCGGACATGTTCTTCTTGTCATGGCCAAACCATATGAAACCGCTATGCGGAGCGAACGGCGTTGATGTGATATGATGACAAAATTGTCTTTTTATTGAGGAGTTATCACACTCAACCTATGGGCACGCAGCACGAGCTGATCATTACCGGCGCGCGGCAGAACAACCTCAAGAACATCTCGCTGCAGATTCCGCACGACCAGGTCACCGTCATTACCGGCGTGTCTGGCTCCGGGAAATCCTCGCTGGCCTTCGACACGATCTTCGCCGAAGGCCAGTGGCGTTACATCGAGTCCCTATCCACCTACGCACGGATGTTCCTGGAAAAACTCGACCGTCCCGACGTGGATCGGATCGAGCACATCCGGCCGGCCATCGCAATCGAGCAGAAGAACCCCGTCCGCACCGCGCGTTCCACGGTCGGGACGACCACCGAGATCGCCGATCTGCTCAGGCTCCTGTTCGCGAAGGTCGGCCATCCGGTCTGCCCCGCCTGCGGCACCGAAGTGCGCGCGTACCATCCGGGGGACGTGGCCGAGGTCTTGCTCAAGGAGCATGGCCAGTCTCGCGCCATCGTGCTGTTTCCCGTCGACGTCAAAGCCGACCAGGATCTGGCCGCACTCGTCCAGGATCTGGTGCGCCGCGGCTTCTTCAGACTTCGAATTCGTGACGAGATTGTGGACGTGACGGCAGAGACCGCATCGGAGATCGCAACCCTGCTCAAAGGCTGCCGCGAGCTGGAGGTCGTGTTGGATCGTCTCGTGCTCCGCGAGAACGACCGCGCGCGCCTCGTGGACACGCTGGAGACGGCGTTTCGCGAAGGGGGCGGACGCTGCGTCGCGGAGTTCATCGGCGCGGGACGCCATCGGTTTTCCCAGGCCTATAGCTGCCAGTCCTGCGGGCGGACCTTCGAGACGCCGAAACCGGCGCTCTTCTCCTTTAACCACCCGCTCGGGGCCTGTCCCGCCTGCAAAGGCTTCGGCAACATCCTGCACTACGACGAGGACCTCATCGCCCCGGACCAGACCAAGAGTCTGGCGGGCGGCGCCATCGAGCCGTGGACGAAGCCCTCGGCCGAGTGGTGGCAGAAGCAGATGTTGCTGGCCTTCAAGCGACGCGGCTTTGACGTGACCAGGCCGTACAACCAGCTGAGCCAAGCCGAACGGACCTTGCTCTGGGAAGGGGACGGCAAGACCGAAGGCATCAAGGCCTTTTTCGAGTACCTCGAGGGCAAGCGCTACAAGCTGCATGTCCGCGTGATGCTCAGCCGCTACCGCAGTCCGGTCTCCTGTGACACCTGCGAGGGGACCCGCCTACGCCCCGAGGCACTGGCCGTGCGGGTCGGCAGCCGGACCATCGCCGAGGTCGCAGACCTGACCATCGCCGCCGCAGCCGAGTGGGCGCGATCGCTGCCCCTGTCCGCCTTCGAGCGGGAGGTCGCCGAGGACATCCTCGCCATGCTGACCGCCAAGCTGGGCTTCCTCCTGCGTGTTGGTCTCGGCTACCTCACCCTCTCGCGCCAGACCCGGACGCTCTCGGGCGGGGAAGCCCAGCGGATCAGCTTGGCGACCCAGCTCGGCGCGCAGTTAACCGGCACGCTCTATGTCCTGGACGAGCCGACTATCGGCCTGCACGCACGCGACACCGCCACCCTCACCGGCATCCTGGCAGACCTCGCCAAAGCGGGGAACACCGTCATCATGGTCGAGCACGATCGCACCATGATCGAATCCGCACACTTCGTAGTGGAAATGGGGCCCGCGGCCGGAGAAAGTGGTGGAGAAGTTGTGTGCGCCGCCCGGTACCCGGAGTTCCTGGCGCATCCGACCGCGCTGACCGCCCGCTATCTAAGCGGTCAGGAAACGATTCCGGTGCCGCACCGGCACCGCAAGGGCACGGGGCGCGCGCTCGCGCTGGTCGGGGCGACGGAACACAATCTCAAGAACATCACCGTGAAGATCCCGCTGGGCACGTTCACCTGTGTGACCGGCGTCTCGGGCTCGGGGAAAAGCACGCTGGTCCAGGAGACCATCTACCGGGCCCTCGCCCGCGCCTTTCGCGTGGAGAACCTGCCAATGGGCCGGTTCGAGGCGATCGGCGGGGTCGAGCATCTACACGGGGTGCGCCTAATCGACCAGGAACCGATCGGCCGGACGCCGCGCTCGAACCCGGCGACCTACATCAAGGTCTTCGACGACATCCGGCGCCTCTTTGCGGCCCTCCCGGAAGCCCGAAGGACCGGTCTGCTGCCTGGCGATTTCTCATTCAACACGGTCGGGGGCCGCTGCGAGGCGTGCCAGGGGTCGGGCCTGCAGAAGATGGAGATGTATTTCTTCGAGGACATCTATGCGACGTGCGACGTCTGCGAAGGGCGGCGTTTCCAGCCGAAAATTCTGGCGGTGCGGCACCGGGACAAGTCCATCCACGACGTGCTCAACATGACCGTGGCGGAGGCGCAAAGCTTCTTCGCTAGCACGACTTCGATCAGCGTCAAGCTGCGCCTGCTCGCCTCGGTAGGCTTGAGCTACCTACGCCTGGGCCAGTCTGCGACGACACTCTCGGGCGGCGAAGCCCAGCGGCTCAAGATCGCCGGCGAACTCGTGGGGTTAACCGGAAGCCGGGCGGCCCGGGGCCTGCTCTACATCCTGGATGAGCCCACCACTGGCCTCCACATGGATGACATCAAGAAACTCCTGACCGTGCTAAACCGCTTAGTGGACGCTAGCCACACCGTGCTCGTCGTCGAGCACAACCTGGACGTCATCAAGACAGCCGACTGGGTGATTGACCTGGGGCCGGAGGGCGGCGACCTGGGCGGCGAAGTCGTGGCGATGGGCCCGCCCGAAGCCATTGTCACGGAACGCGCCTCC
>CAZSUT010000099.1:0-5720 GCA_964610095.1 uncultured Nitrospirales bacterium
CCAGTCCGCTCACCGCCACGCTGAAGACCTTCGCCAGCATGCCCCCCTCGGCGGATAAGACAGTCCAAACGCGGAAAAGGTACAATGGGAAGCATGCTCCGGCTGGTGTCCCTCGCTGTCGCGTGCGCTCTCTGGGTAACGTCCGCTGCCGGGGAGTCCAGCCGCCCGCTCGTCGGGCACATCATGGCCCTGCTCGCGGTGTTCGAAGAGGCCGCCGTGCTGCCGCCTGAGACCTCTCCTGAGGCGAACGCGCTGATCCATGCTCTGATTCAAACCCAGGCGGCTCTTACCAAAAGCACCAACCCGGCCACCCGGGGATGGTTCGCCAAAGCCCTGCGACTGAGCGAGGCCCACGGAGCCGAGCCCGATCCTCGGGAGGGCCTCACATCCCGTGCGCTGGAGGCGATCGTCGCCTATGCCGAAACACACCCGCCGACTGCCCGTCCCGACGTGATGGCGGGGTTTCAGGAATTCAACGTCAGTCCGGCCGATCTCGACCTTATGGCGAGGATCTACCGCCAGGCGCGCGACCGTTTCCGCTCCACGGGGCGAAACATCCACCGCATCTATGAAGCCCAACGGCGCGCCATGCCGTCCCGGTGAGCCCGCGGGCCTCCTTCCTTATTCTACGACGATCTGTTAAGATCGCCCCCACACGAGCGCCAGGAGGCAGCCATGGCAACCAAAGCTTACATCCTGATCAAGGTCAAAGCGGGAAAGACCAAAGACGTCGTCAAAGCCCTGAAGACGATCCCGGGGGTCCATCAGGTCCACCCCTGCTTCGGTCAGCCTGACATCTTCAGCTTCATCGAAGTGCACGACGAGAAAGCCTTGTCCGACGTCGTCATCTCCAAGATCCACATCATCGACGGCGTCGAGGAGACCGACACGCACATCGTCGCAGAAGCCTGAGTTACAAGGACCTCCGTTCGACACGATGCACACGATCAGCCTGATGCGCGGGCCGTTCCAACTTTGCGATCCGTGTTTTGAGACCGTCGTCTCGGAGAAACTCGTGGACGCCCGCAATTTTGCCGCCGACCACGAGGCTCTCTTTGATCATATCTGTCCCAATTGTTACGACAGGAACAGGCCCTTGATCGACGACATGCTGGGAAGCAGCGAATAAGCCGGTGACGGCTGGGGGGACGCCATGGCGCTGAACAAAGAATTTGATCCGTTGAGAGAGGTGCCCGGTTTGAAGAAGATGAGCCCCTTCGTCATCATCGCCGTGGTACTCATCCTCCTGTGGATCTTCTCCCCCTTCGTGATCGTCGGCGCCGGTGAGCGGGGCGTGGTGTTCAACCAGCTCCATGGCGTCGAGGACAAGATCCTGACGGAGGGTTTCTCCTTCATCGTTCCGATCATCGAACGGGTCATCAAAATGGACGTCCGGATCCGCAAGTCGGACACCCGGTCCACCGGCGCCTCCAAGGACCTCCAAACGGTGGCGACCGAGATCGTGCTCAACTACCATCTGTTCCCGGACCGGGTGAACAAGGTGTATCAGACGATCGGCCTGGAGTACGAAAAACGGATCATCGATCCGGCCGTGCAGGAGATCGTCAAAGCCGTCACCGCCAAGTTCACGGCGGAAGAGCTGATCACGAAGCGGCAATTCGTCAAGGACGAGATTAAAACTGCCTTGCATGAGCGCCTGATGGCTTCCCATATCTCATTGGACGAGCTGAACATCACCGACTTCCAGTTCTCGAAAGGGTTCAACGAGGCGATCGAGGCCAAGCAGACGGCCGAGCAGTTGGCGCTGAAGGCCCAGCGGGATCTGGAGCGGGTCAAGATCGAAGGCCAGCAGAAGATCGTGCAGGCCAAGGCGGAAGCCGAATCCCAGAGGATCCAAAAAGAAACGATCAGCCCCATCATTTTGCAGCTGCGGGCCATCGAGAAGTGGGACGGGAAGTTCCCGCAAGTAATAGGTGGAAGCGGTGCCCTGCCTTTCATTAATATTGACGCCGGAAGCACCAGAAAATAGTCGCACCTCTCGAGCATTCGACACCAGCATGGCGATCCATTCGACTTTCAAGAAGCTCGTGACATGAACGCCCCCGCACCCAAGTATGACCGCAAAGAGATCGGCGCGGCCACGGTCCGCATTCCCAGTGGCACCGGCATGCCCGACCCCCTGGATGTCGCCATCGATCCCTACGCGCCCACCAAGGTCGCCAAGCACGTGTTCATCAAGGGCTTCCAGGCCTGGCCCCAAAAGGGAGGCCCGTTCCCCGCCGTGCTCATCCTCCACGAGTGGTGGGGGCTCAACTCCCACTACCAGGACCTCGCCTATCGGCTGGCCCAGCACGGCTACGTGGCCCTCGCCGTGGATCAGTACAGCCGGATCGGGGGACCTGTCACCGGCAATCCCGCGCTCGCCGCGCAACTCATGGGCAAGGTCAACACCGCCGACCTCATGCATGATTTGAACGATGCCGCCGAATATCTGAACTTCCAGGACTATGTGAAGAAGAACCGGATCGCGGTACTCGGATTCTCCATGGGAGGCTCTCACGGCCTCAGTTTCGCCTGCGCGCGCCGTCAGCTCCGGGCCGCCGCCATCTTCTACGGCAACGTGCCGATCGAGAAGCTCTCGACCCTGCGCTGCCCCGTGCTCTATCACCAGGCGGAGAAAGACGAGTCGGTCACCCAGCAGGAGGTGGACCACCTGGTCAGCGCGCTCACCGCCAACAAGGTGATGTGCGAGGTCCACAAGTATCCGGGCACCACCCACTCCTTCTTCAACGACACGAGACCGGACGTCCACAAGGCGGACGCGGCGGCGGAAGCCTGGGCCAGCACCCTCGCCTTCCTGGACAAATACATCCTGGCGGACCATCCCGGCGTCCGCCCCCTTCCGGACTCCCAACGCGTCCGGTGAGGAAAGGAGGCCGACAATGATGTGTCCACTCTGCGGGCTCGACGTACTACCGGAGAAAGTGTGCATGAACTGCGGGTACGACCCGAGCAGGCCGGACGTCCGCCCCTCCGGCAAGCCCAGCATCCCCAGCGCGCCCAAACAGGACAACACCTATGGCACGAGAGACTTGGGCCGAGGCGTGACCGAGCGGAAAGCCGCCAAGTCCAAATCGAAGGAGAGAGCCGCCGTGCCGCCGCGCGCGGCCATCCCGGTGCCCGATGACTACTTGGAACAGATCGACCGCCTGGAATCCTGGCCGACCGCAGCTCCACTCTCCACGCCGCGGCCCACAGCCCAGACTATGCCCCAACAGTCCAAGACGCAGCAGACCTCAGTCCCAGTCACCACGCAGTTCGCCTTTGAACACCAGCGTATCACCGGATATGCAGGGCTCGTGACAGCCACAGTGGTCGTCCGGATCGGCAAGCCGGATGAGCTGCTCCCTCCAGGGCAGAACCTGCAGCGTCTCAGCGGAGGACCTATCGGGATGCGGCTGCGCAAGGCGGTTGACCTGGCGATTGCCGACCTGAAGACCGAGGCCCTCGAACGGGGGGGCAACGGCGTTGTGGGGGCACGCCTTGAAATACTCCCGTCGCAGGGCTCTGTTGCGTTCGTCACTCTGAGCGGAACAGCCGTCATTATCGAGTAATCAGCGACGCACGACCGGGTCCCTAAGCGAGTCGCATGTCCATCGCGCAGCACCTACGGCGGTACTTCCTGACAGGCCTTGCCGTCATCGTCCCGCTCTGGGGCACGTTCCTGATTCTCAAAGCGCTGTTCACCACAGTCGATGGCGCGCTGGTGGCAGTCCTGGGTCCCGCTGCCAGCTCGTCCATACCCGGCCGCGGCGCCTTGACCCTCATACTCTTGATCTTCGCCACCGGCGGGGTCGCGTCCAACATGCTGGGGGGGCGGCTGGTGAAGGCTTCGGAGGCGGCGCTGCTGCGCATCCCGCTGGTGCGGAGCATCTACACCACCTTCAAGGCTATCACCGACATCTTCGCCTTCATGGACCGCCAGCGCGAAAACCGGATCGTCCTCCTGCCGTTTCCACGCCACGGCCTGTACGCGATCGGGCTGCTCATGGGAGCGGCCCCCGAGGAACTGCAGTGCTCGCCGCATGGACGGCTGAGCCTGGTGTTTGTGCCGACCGCCCCGCACCCGTTCACGGGATACCTGGCCCTGATCCCGAACCGAGAGCTGATCCCCATCTCAATGGGCTTTCACGACGCGATGAAGATGGAATTCTCCTGCGGCTTATTCATCCCCGCGCTGCCCGCTACGGCGCCTCGAACGTCCGCCAGTTGAACACCGCCCGCTCGCGGTAGAGACGGTCCACATCCACGGGCACCGGACAGTCCAGCTTCGCCAGGCCTTGGGCAACGGCCCTCAGCGGCAAGCCCACGACCGCCAGGTAATCCCCGTCGAGGCTGGCCACCAGGCTCCGCCCCGCCCCTTGGATGGCGTAGGCTCCTGCCTTGTCCAGGGGATCGCCGGTCGCCAGGTAGGCGTCCAGCTCCGTGTCCGTAAAGTTGCGCATGGCGACTGTCACCGTCTCGACGGCGTCAACGGTCTTGCTCTGGTGCAGGATCGAGACAGCAGTCACGACGTCGTGGGACCGCCCGCGCAAGCGCTGGAGGATGGCCCGCGCGTCGTCGGGACCGCTCGGCTTGCCGATGAGGCGCCCGTCGATGTTGATGAGCGTATCACTGCCGAGTATCACCTCGCCGGGAAACAGGGAGGCTAGAGAGGCCGCCTTCTGGCGTGCCTGGTGGAGGGCTTCCTGTGCGGGTGGGCGAGCCCCGGAGAGCACTTCCCGGCATGTGGGGGGCACCATGACGAAAGGCAGCCCGAGCAGCGCGAGGATCTGGTAGCGGCGCAGTGAAGTCGAGGCCAGAACCAGCGTCAAGGTGAGGCGTTACCCGATGGCGGCCAGAATTCGCTCGACATCCTGGGAGCTCGTGGCTCGAAACATTTGTGAACGAACTTCGGCTGCCTTGAAGAACCCCGTGCAGTACCAGCCCAGGTGCTTGCGCATGGCGGCGAACCGCGGGGCTCCGCCGAGGGCTTCGAAATAACGGGCGTGCTCGAGAGCGACCTGGAACCGCTCCGGCAGGGACACCTCGCACAGAGGCGCGGCGCACGCCGAGCAGTTCGCCTGCGCCCTGGCCCACTCCTTCGCGCGGAAAATCCAGGGGTTGCCGAGGGCTCCACGACCGATCAAGACACCGTGGACCTGCGTCTCCTGCACCCGCGTGACGAGGTCGTGGAGCGACTCCACATCGCCGTTGCCCAGCACAAAGGTCGAGGTCTGACGGATCAGCTTGGCAGCGCGGGCGATCGCCCCCCAATCGGCGCGGCCCCGGTACATCTGGGCGAGCGTGCGGCCGTGGATCGAGATTACCTCGGGCCGCTCCTCCAGCAGAACCGAGACCCAGTCTTCGATGACCACGGAATCAAAACCCAGGCGGGTTTTGACAGAGACAGGAACGAGCTTTCGCGGTCGTGAGCCGTCGCGGCCCGACGTGAGATACAGGACCCGCTCCACCACTTTGGGACGAAGACCAATGGACTCGATACGATGGCCGGCCACCCAATCCCGCACCCCGGCGTGCACGGCCCGGATGATCTCGCGGGCCAACGATGGGTTGCGGATCAACGCGCCCCCGCAGCCGCGCGCCGAGACGTTCTTGGAGGGGCAGCCCATGTTGATGTCCACGCCGTCGAAGCCCAGCTCGCAGACCACCTGCGCCACCTGGTAGAACTTGTCCGGATCGGCGCCGTAGATCTGGGC
>CAZSUT010000100.1:0-5678 GCA_964610095.1 uncultured Nitrospirales bacterium
GCTAGAAAGTACGATTTACGGGGAGGGCGAGGGTGAAGTAGCGGCCTTTTTCTTCGTAGAGGATGCGTTTCTGTAGCAGTTCATTCAAGGCCTGTTTGATCGTGGCTTCGTCATAGCCGGTCCCGCCCGCCCGATCGTTCAACTCGCCCCTGATCTGCCCGAAGTACTTCGGCGCGTCGTTGCAGAACTCGATGATGAAGGCGTGCGGCCAGTCGTACCGCTGCTTGATGGGCTTGTCGGGCGCGCGGCCGTCGAAGACCGTGACGAAGTCCATGGCCTTCGAATAGTAGAGAAACGGCTTGTCTTCCGTGGCGTGCAGGCGCTGCCACTCGTGCGTGAGCCTGGTCAGCTCCTCCATGAGGCTAGGGTCCACGCGCTTCTCGACGAGCTCGTATTCGAAGTCGTAGGCGATCTTGTTGAGGTCCACCCGGCGAGGATCGTAGACGTACTCGTAGGCGAGCCCCGGTCCGGTGATCCGGATGCCGTTCTGCTCCGGCCATTTCCAGTAGGGGCTGAACCGCTCGATCCAGATCTCGCCCACGGCCTCCGGAGGCTGGAAGTGGAGGATCGAGGGAATCAGGTCGATCTGTCGGCGGTAGTCCTCGTTGGTCTCTCCGGGGAAGCCCAGCAGGATGTTCCAGGCGAGGTGTATGTCGTAATAGTAGCTCCACTTCAACGTCTGGAGGTTCTGCAGGGGGCTCACGCCCTTTTTCATCTCGGTGAGCTGGTTCTGGCTCAGGCTCTCGATGCCCGGCTGCATGGACTTGACCCCGCCGTGGGCGAGGGTCTGGATCTGCCGCTTGCTGAGGTTGCTCTTGGTCTCGATGAACACTTCCAAATCAAGCCGCTCCTCCGCGAACTTCGCGAACAGCTCGTCGATGTACTTCATGTCGATGATGTTGTCCACGAATCGGAACCGAGTGGTATTGTAGCGGTTGGAGAGGACCGTGAATTCCTCGAAGACCTGCACAGGGGACTTGGCGCGGAACTCCATGGCCTGCGCGTTCAGCCCGCAGAACGTGCAGTGGTGCTTCTCTCCCCACCAGCACCCGCGAGAGCCCTCGTACAGGAGGATGCGGTTGAGGCTCTGGGAACGTTGCGGATCCAACTGATCGAGCAGCTCGAAGTAGTCGTCATAGTCGGGCGGGCCGGTCTTGTTGAATTCGGTGAAGAGGTGCGGGCTCGGCTTGAACCGGATTGCGTTGTTCTTGCGATAGGCCACGCCGGGCGGCGGCTCTTCGTGCTCCTTGCCGTCCAGGAGCTGCCTTACCAGCGCCGGGAACGGTACTTCCCCTTCGCCCACTACTACAGAGTCGATCCAGGGCCAGGCGCGCAAGTGCTCCAGTCCCATCTCGCCATCGTAGTTGGCTCCACCGAACACGATCGTGATGGACGGGTAGAGGTCCTTGATGAGTTTTGCCATCGTCAGGCTGGCGATGTTCTGATCGAACGTGGAGGTAAACCCGACGATCGTGTATTGGCCCCAGTCGATCTCCGTCAGCATCCGCGTCAGGTACTGCGGGGCTCCTTGCAGCTTCAGCTCTTCGAGGTACGACTGGGAATACCCAATCTCCCGGGCCACCGACTCGAAGATGGGCTTGAACGTGCGGGTGTACTCGCTGTTCTGGGGGTTGTCGCGGAACAGGAGGTGCGAGAAGAGCCACTCGCCCAGCAGGCCCCGCTTCTCGCACAGCACTTCGTAGAGGGACGGTCCGATCTGGTAGGCGAAGTGAAGGTACAAGTGGTAGGTCTTGACGCCGATCCCCTGGGCTTTGAGCAGGGAGGCGAGGGCCCCCAGTTGAATCGAGGGGTACTTGCTCGAGCTGAAGGGCATGTTGACCAGCGCCACGCGCGGGTTGTCACTCATCGCACGCTCGCCTCATCCGTGAAAAACAGCATGATTGAGGCTACATCCCCTCCTTGAACCTAGTCAAGGCGAGGGGTGCTGTTCCTTGGCTTCACCGAGGCTCCGCTCGTAGAGGATCACTTTCCAGGCTTCTTCCTCTTCGATGAACCGGTCGACGACGGGAAGCATCCCGGTCCCTGGGATCTGCCCCGTTTGGCCGAGGCTGCCGTTCTTCAAGACCCACATCATCTCGCCGGGGGTCCGCGCCTTGTTGAACTTGGGATTGGTGAAGTTGCGCGGCTGGATGGGCAGGATCTTGGCGGCGCCGCCGTCCCCCTTACCTTCGGGACCGTGGCATTGAAAGCACGTCCCCTTGCCCAGAAAGATGGCCTTGCCCTCGGCCAGGATTTCCGGCGTCGGCTGGAAAGGCGGTTTCAGGGCCTTGGCGGCGGCCCGCTCACTGACCGGGACGCGCGACAGGGTGATGTCGAACTCGCCGCTGGGCTGGCCATAACCGGCCGGGGGAACGTCCGCATCGGCGAGTCGTAGTCCAAGCAAGAGTGCCAATGAAAGGATGAAGACCAAAGTGCCAACGGACAAGAACGAAACGCTCATTTATTCCTCCTTTGAACTGACTGTTTTCTCTGCACTGACCAGAGCATGGTAAGACCCAGCACGAGCATGGGCAGGCTGAGCAGCTGCCCCATGGAGAGTACCCCGGCCAACAGTCCTAGGTGCGCGTCCGGCTCGCGGAAGAGCTCGACGAAACTGCGGCAGGCCCCGTAGCCCGCGATGAACGCCCAGCACAGCGTCCCCGGCGGGCGTGGACGTCGTCCCACCGCCCACAGCATCCCGAAGAGCAGGAGGCCTTCAAGCAAGGCTTCGTAGAGTTGGGAGGGGTGCCGGCAGAACAGACCGCCGCCGGTGCGGTCGAAGACCATGCACCAGGGCACGTCGGTGACGCGCCCATACAGTTCGCCGTTGATGAAGTTGCCGATGCGCCCCAGTCCCAGGCCGATCGGGACGGTCGGGGCGGCCAGATCGGCGATGCTATAGAACGCATACCCTTTGCGCCAGCAGAAGGCGCCAACTGCGACGATGACGCCGAGCAACCCTCCGTGGAAGGACATCCCGCCTTCCCAGACCGCCAGGAGCTTCGCCGGATGTTCGAGATAGTAAGACAGGTTATAGAAGAAGACGTAGCCGAGACGGCCGCCGAGGATAACGCCAAGAGCGGCGTACAGGATGAGATCGTGCAGGTCTTCGATGGAGAGCGCGACGTTGCGGGCGGCGGCGCGGGCCTTGATCATGAAGAAGGCGGCGGTCAGGCCCAAGACGTACATCAGCCCGTACCATCGGAGGGTGATCGGGCCGACCCGGATCAGGACGGGATCGATGTCTAGGTTCGGCAACACGCGAGGCCATCCTACGGATGTGGCGGACTCTTTTCAAGCCCGTCCTGTGTATCCATGCCTTGACGGCGGGACTGGTTTCCGATACATGAGGGAGACAGGGCAACGAGGTCAGTGAGGACGGGTGTATGCCGTTGGATGGTGGGAAAGCCTACAGTCTCTATGACGCGGTACGACGCATGCTGGAGCCGCTGCGCCGCGATTGGGAGAAGTTCACCCCGGCCGAACGCGAGGTGATCATCAAAGAGCTCGAAGCGTTCCTCCGCAGCGTCAAGCCGGATGAGAATGCCCCGCGCTGACTGTCCGACGCTTCACTTCTCAGTCACCTTGCTCTCGTAATAGTCCGGGTACAACTTTTGGGCGCACTCCGGACAGAGCCCGTGGGTGAACTCCGCGTCCGAGTGGGCGCCGATGTAAGTTTCCAGTTGATTCCAGTACCCGTGATCATCGCGGATCTTCTTGCACGACGAACAGATAGGCAGCAGGCCGCGCAGGGTTTTGATGTTGGCCAGAGCGACCTGCAGCTGCCGAACCAGCACGTCCCGCTCTTTCTCCGCTCGCTTATACAGGAGCACCAGGATTGCCGCAACCCAGATCGTGATCAGGCTCAGCACCCGGTTCGTCACCGCGAGCCAGTCGGACGCTCCGTAGACGGGATAGAAGAGGCCCACGACCGTCAACGTCGAGGCGCCGGCGGTCACGATCAGGGTGAAGCGGCGGGAAAACGACCACAACGTGATGAGAACGAGAGGTGTGTACAGGGCGCCGATTGCCACGCCCAACGGATAGAAGAAGTCTAGGACGAAGATACCGACAGCCAGCAGGATGGTCGCCCCGATGAGCGCTGCGCTGATGTCTTGCCGGGGCATCACAGCCCTCCCGTGGAAATTCCGCGGGCCTAGCGTTTCGAAAGGATCAGGCTCACTTCGATCGCCAGCCGGATGCGCTCCAGATCGGCAGGTTTGCCCACGATATCAATGGATCCTAAGTTCAGGGCTTCTTTCAGCAACTTTTCGTCCTGGACGCCGGTCAGCACCATGACCCCGCCATCGTAGTTCTTCGCGCGAAGTTTGCGCAGCACTTCAACACCGTTCATGCCCGGCATGTTGATGTCCAGCACGATGAGATGCGGCCGCTCCCGCTCCGCCAGTAGTACCGCGGCCAGTCCGTCTTGCGCGGAGAGGACGTGATAGCCGTGCTTGGACAGGTACTGCGTGAGCATCTCGCGCATCTGCGACTCATCATCAACGACCAGGATGGAGTGCTTCTCCCGCAACGTCAGCGGCACGCCCACCGAGGCCGCCGCTGAGTCCGCGGGCGTGCCCGGTTCTTGCATCGCCCGCTCTACGGCCCCGATCAGGACATCGAAGGAGAGGTCCTTGATGAGAAAGTCGGTGATGCCCAGGTCGCGCGCCTGCTGCTCCAGTTGATCCGTCGCACACCCCGTCAGGATTATCACCGCGCTCTGCGGGTCAATCTCACGGATCTCCTTGAGGACTTCGATCCCGTTGATGTCCGGCAGGTTAAGGTCCAACAATGTGAAGCGGGGGCGGCGCTGGCGAAACAAAGCGATGCCTTCACGCCCGTTATAGGCGGTGAATACTTCGTGGCCGTGCGCACGCAACAAGTTTTGGAGCAGGTCGCAGAGCAATCGTTCGTCGTCGATGACCAGAATCGTCGCCATGGTTACGGCTTTTCCTCCCCCGATGTTGCCATGTGTCCCGCTGGCCGTTCAGGCAGCACCAGGGGTCAACTGTATCACGACTGATACCAGGGCGGCTATCGGGATGCCCCAAAGGGCGGGATGCAGTAATCCTCTTCCTGACCTCCGCCGGACGACGATCCGAAAACATAGTCAGGGCTGGGATCCCCGACCGAGTGGCGATGGAGATCTCAGGCCACAGCACGCGATCAGTATTCGATTGCTACGATATTGTTGGTAATTCCGTTCTCATACCTGCGCCGGGATTACTGGAGCACTGGTCGATACGGGCGACGTCTGCACCTGGCATGAATTTTTCCCACAGTTAGTGCCAAAAACCTGAAAAATTTGCTTGACTCTCGCCGATAACGAGTCTATGAGGGGCTGTCCTTCATCCCTTCCGATATTCAAAGAGACGTCAATGCTTGGCGAGCACGAGCTAGAGCCCCTGAGAGCGCAGGTACATGAACTGAAGGTAGCTTTACAATGGGAGCGGACCCAAAAGGAGCAGCTCCTGGAAGAACAGAGTGGATTTCGACGAGAAATCAAACGATTGCAGGACAGAGTGACCGAAGTAGAGCGGCAGTTAGCCGAAAAGAATCACGAGCCCGCCCATTCTTGACCCGCCTGCTGTCAATCGACTTACCTTCGACTAAGGTGATGAGTGACCGATAGACTCGCAAGGCCTCCTGGGATGGCATGGGGGCACATCACGACA
>CAZSUT010000101.1:0-5672 GCA_964610095.1 uncultured Nitrospirales bacterium
GTCAGCAGGGGTACCCTGGTCAGCCGCCGGTGTTGCTCCAGGTAGAACGCCTCGTCCGGCAGCAGATGCGCGGATTTGATGTGGCGGAGCAACGGGGGGAGGCTGTCGTGGGGGATGGTGAACACCACCGTAATGGGTTGAAGCTGCGTGATGACCACCAGACCGTTCGGATCAGTGGCGTGAACAATGTTGCCCGGATCCACGAGACGCAACCCGACTCGCCCGCTGACCGGCGCGGTAATGCGACAGTAGATCAGCTGCAGCTTGACGTTGTCGATCTGCCCCTGATCGCTCTTGATGGTCCCTTCATACTGGCGCCCCAAATACACTTGGGTGTCCAACTGCTGCTGTGGGATTAAATCCTGCTTGATCAACTCCCGGTAGCGCGCAAGGTCGACCTGGGCGTTCTTCAAGAGCGCCTGGTCACGCACCATCTGCCCTTCCATTTGGGTCAACTGCGCTTCGAATGGGCGCGGGTCTATTTGGGCCAACAGATCCCCGCTGCGGACGATCTGCCCTTCCCGGTACAGAACCGACATGAGCTCTCCGTCGACGCGGCTTTTCACGGTCACGGTCTTGAGCGGCGTGACGGCGCCGAGCCCGGTGAGATACACGCCGATGTCGCCCGTCTTTGCCGGCACGGCAACCACCGGCACGGCGCGCGCGGGGCCGGGCGACCCTTTGGCTGGACGTGGCTGCGCCTCGCCCGACTTTGTGAAGAAGACGTACGCGCCACTGGCAAGGAGACAGACCGCCAGCAGCCCGATCCCCCAGCTCTTGAGCAACGCAGCGGATTGAGTCCGCTCCGGATTGGTGTTCTTCGTGGGTTCTTGCATGAACATGGGAACCAAACCTAGCATGAAACCTGGACCGGCTGAAAGGGGAGAGGTCAGTCGGAACGGGGCGCATCCTCCTCGTTCGGATTGACATGCCACCAGCGGAAGACACACAGCACAAGTCCGGAGAGGGCCGCGAACAGAAGCAGGAGGACGATCAACGACCCGACAACGACCAGCACCGAATCAACGATGATGTCAAGTAGCACAGGACCTTCTGAGAAACGGCATCCTTGCCGTTTCCGGTTCCAGTCTCAGATCCTTTTAGCCTTTTCTCTCGTGGAGATCTTGGCGGACTGCCCTCAGCTCATCACTCTCCTCGTCCGGTTGTGCGTCTTCGTGAGGGCTAGCCTTTGGGTCATCACCATACTCGCTCGACTGTGTGCCTTCTGTGTGCCTCCCTCCGTGCCTCTCCATCCTAATGGCGCGCCATTTCTCGCGCTGTTCTGTGGTCAGCACGGCTGCCGCCGCACGCAGGGCCTTCACCCCCTCCAGACGCAAGGCCGTATGGGCGCTCTCCGACTTCTTCAGGGCTGTCTCGATCGCGGATAGCTCGGCCTTCTCATTGTGGACGAGTGTTCTGACATCCACCTCGGCCAGTTTGAGGTCGGCTTCCTCTCTGATACGAGTCTTCGTATAGTCGGTCACGAGAGCCTTGATCTTGACGCGTTGCTCCTCAGATAAGCCCACGTCTTTGTGATGCCGGAGTAACCTGTGGAGTGAGTGGCCTACAAAGTCGTGCATGGCCCTGCCATGCTCTGGATGCCCTCCCCGCATCATCCTCTGACTTGGATCGTCGGCCCGAACCTCGGCAGGAACGCAGACGACCCATGTCAGCAAGACACCAAGAGCGAGGATGACCGACAATCGAAAGTTTATTGCCTGTGTCGTCTTAGACATCTGGCCCTCCTTGTATGAGTCGAGAACATTCCAGGCTGTTCTCCTTGCCTTCCTTGACTCTGTGTATGACACTGCCGAATTTGAAAAGTTACATTTCGCCATCAAGAAGATGAGTTGTAGAGAACGAGAGGCTAGGGAGGGGGATATCTCTTTGCTGCTTGTACAGCTTTGAAAGGATTACGAAAAGGCGCTCGATCCGCGAACTGTATCCGTCGCAAACTCGCAGGTTTGAATTAGCCAGAACCGTGGTCTAGCGGGCCTGAGTGGCGCGTTTGCGGAATAGGAGCTCCGCGGCTCGCTCGCTGGTCTCTTTCACATGAATGCCCATCTTGGGGTGGGAAGGCTCGAAATCCACCGGCAACTCGTAGCGACGCAAGCGCTCGGCCACGATGGGGCCGACAGCCGAGACCACAATCCTGCTCAAGGCCGCGCGAAGGCGATCGACGCCGCTCAACCGCTTGGCCATCTGCAGGACGTGATCCACCTGCACCGCGTTGGTGAACAAGACGACGTCCACCTCCCCGCGCAGGACTGCGTGCACCGCGTCCGTGAGCGGGCCGGTGTCTTCGGGCAGCCTCCACTGGTACACCGGGACCCGCGTGACAATCGCCCCGCGCGCCTCGAGGGCTTTCAGCAGCTCGACGTTCGGCACTCCATACTCCTGCACGGCTATGCTCATCCCTTTCAGCGACCGTCCGAGGTCATCCAGCGCCTTGATCAGATCCCGCCACGTGTTCGGCTCAGGCACAGAGATCGTGGGCTGCAGGTTATTCTCACGGAGCACCGCAAAGGGCTTGGGCCCGCGTACGACTGTGATGGTCTTGCCGAGGGCGGCCAACGTCTGCTCCCGCAGCCAACGGGAATCCAGTACCTTCAACATGAAGCGGGTGCCTACGCCGGTGAGGAGAATCACTAGATCGAACCCGCCCGCAAGCAGGCGCTCGCCGAAACGCAGCACGTCGGCGTTCTCCTCCAGAGGCACCTCACGCATGGACGGCGCGACCAGCGGGCGGCCGCCGTACCGTTCGATGAGCTGTATCATCTGCTCAGCCATCCGGCTTTCAAAGGCTGCCACACGCAAGCCCGCGAACCCGACCCGCTCATCCTCGACCGTCATGGACGATCACTCCGTCATCAATTGACAGCGTCCACGGATGCGACTACGCTACAACTCCCGTGCGCCCGTAGCTCAGTTGGATAGAGCGTCGGGCTTCGAACCCGCAGGTCGCAGGTTCAAGTCCTGCCGGGCGCACCACCTTCTTCTCCGGGCTATTCCCGATATCGCAACCGCATCTTATGGCACAGCCGCCCCTAAGTCAAAAAGCGGACGTTGTACAGAATTGGACCGCGCGCCCCTGCAAATCCCTATGGCCCGGTATCTAGGAATGCCCGCTCAAAACCTCCGTGGCGCCGCCTTTTCCGACCGTCCCGTATCGAACCCTTAGATAGTGCAGTCCATTGGCCGTCACCACTATTCGGCCCAAGGCCAGCGCCCACCGGCTACACATCAGGCCGGCGTCCTTCGGGCACGATATCTGCATTCCTCCTCAAGTCGCACCATGCCGCCCCGTTCGGAAATCGGAAAAAGTTCTCGCATAACTGCATCGGGAAGCTGGACAGGGATGCCATGAGCCGCCCGCTCCGCATCTTGATCATCGAAGACAATCCGAACGACCGTGCCTTGATCCAGCGCGAACTAATGCGCGAGTATGCCGATCTCCTGATGACCCCGACCCTCAGCGCGACCGATTTTGCCCGCGCCCTGGAGGAAGACGAGGCCTACGACCTCGTCCTGACGGACTACCAGCTCCCTTGGACGAACGGCCTGGCCATCCTGCACTCCGTCAAAAGTCGGTACCCTGATTGTCCGGTGATCATGGTCACGGGGAGCGGCAGCGAAGAAATCGCCGTGGAGGCCATGAAGGCCGGCCTCGACGACTACGTCATCAAAGCGCCCCCGCACTGCAAAATTTTTGGCCGCCTGTCGGTGTCGGTAAGGACAGTACTGGAGCGGGCCCAAGAGCGTCGGGCACTGCGGGAAAGCGAAGACCGCTTTCATGCCTTCATGGACAACAGCCCCGCCGTGGCGTTCATGAAAGACGAGGACGGGCGTTTCGTCTACGTCAACCAACTGTTCGAACGCTTCTTCAAGCTGACGCGTCTCCAGTGGTTGGGAAAGACCGATTTCGATCTCTGGCCCGAGGAGACGGCGCGCCAGTTGCGCGACAACGACCAGGCGATCCTGGCCGAGGACAGGCCGGCCGAAATTTTCGAAGTGTTCCCAGGGCCAGACGGGTCCTCTCATCACTGGCTGGTCTTTAAGTTTCCCGTGAAGGACCATACCGGACGGCGCTTCCTCGGCGGCATGGCGGTGGACATCACGGAGCGCAGACAGCTCGAGCAACAGCTCCGTCAGGCGCTGAAAATGGAGGCGATCGGCAAGCTGGCCGGAGGCGTCGCCCACGACTTCAACAACATCGTGACGATCATCACGGGATACAGCGACATGCTGCTCAGTCGGATCGGCCCTGAGGACTCCACGCGGCGCGAACTCGAGCAGATCAAGAAGGCCGGGGACCGGGCCCACTCCCTGACCCGGCAACTGCTCGCCTTCAGCCGGCGGCAGATGCTGCAACCGAAGGTCTTGGACCTGAACGCCGTGGTGACCAATCTGGAGCCGATGCTCCAGCGATTGATCGGCGAGAACATCGAGCTCGTCATCGAGCTGAAGGCAGGACTGGGACAGGTGAAAGCTGATCCCGGACAGATCGAGCAGGTCATTATGAACTTGGCCATCAACGCCCGCGATGCGATGCCCCAGGGGGGGAAACTCCTGCTCGAGACCGACAACGTCGAGCTCGACGAGGCGTATGCCCGCCGGCATATCCCCACGCAACCCGGTTCGTATGTGCGCCTGGCCGTGAGCGACACAGGCTGCGGGATGGATGCGGCCACTCAATCCAGGATATTCGAGCCCTTCTTCACCACCAAGGAACAGGGCAAGGGCACGGGGTTGGGCCTCTCCACGGTGTACGGGATCGTGAAGCAGAGCGGCGGCTACATCTGGGTCTACAGTGAACGCGGGCAGGGCACGACGTTCAAGATCTACCTGCCCAGAGTCGTTGCCCCAGCGGAATCAGTCCCGCCGGTCACTCACTGGTCCTCACTGCCCCAGGGAAAGGAGACCGTGCTGCTGGTGGAGGACGAACCAGAGGTGCGGTGGCTCGTGCGGGACATGCTGCAGCATCTGGGTTATACCATCCTGGAGGCGCGCCACGGGATCGAAGCCCAGGTCCTGAGTATCCAGCATCCGGGACCGATCCACCTTCTGATCACCGATGTCGTGATGCCCCAGATGAGCGGGCGCGAGATCGCCGAGCAACTGCAGTCTGAGCATCCGGAGACGAAAGTACTGTACATGTCGGGGTACACGGACGATGCCGTCGTTCGGCACGGGGTCCTGGCTGCGCATATGGCATTCCTGCAGAAACCCTTCACCCCCGAAGCTCTGGCGCGCAAAGTTCGCGAGGTGCTAGACGGCCAGACCAGCGGAAGCGGAACAAGGGAACAGCGGGGTCTCTGAACCCGCGACCCTCGCCTCGGCAGTTCAGTTAAAGCATTTTCGATAAGGACTTGATTTAAGGTCTGGTCTCCCCGTTTAAGTCAAAATTCAACGGCTTGCTCTGATTTTACTGATTCTGCTGCTTTATTGGATTTCAATGCCTTGGGCTGGCTTTTATCACAAATTTAGCACAGTGCTGCGCTATCGGCCCCAGCGCCTGAGACTATCAAACCGCAGCCGATGTGTGCCTGACTAACATTGGGGGTGGTACAACCAATGGGGGTAGGTCACATCCAAGGTGATGAGTGATCGATAGACGCGAACGGCTTCCTGGGCTGGCATGGGGGCCTATCACGACATCCATCAGCCCTTGA
>CAZSUT010000102.1:0-5603 GCA_964610095.1 uncultured Nitrospirales bacterium
TGGGGATAGGAGTCGCCTTCTTCGATGATGATTTGGAACAGCCGGCGTAGCGGCTCGCTGTCCCTGTGGTCAGCCAAGATTAGCTGGATAGGCGTGCCATCCTTGAGCTTGGCGTCGATCGGGAACTCCATAGCGCACTCATCGTAGCCCTTTACCTTGCAAGCTTTCCACCAGGGGCCGGTCGGCAGGCGGCAGGGGCACGCGGGCCAACTCCTCCGGTGGCACCCACTGCAGGGCTTCGCAGCCCAAGGGGCGTGGATGCCCGTCCTTGATCGAGCATCGGAAGAAATGAAGCTCGACTGTCTTCTCCGGATACGCGTGGCGGATAACCTGAAACGGCACCGGCTCAGTAATCTCGATGCCCAACTCCTCTCGCAGTTCCCGGCACAGACAATCCTCCAGCGATTCGCCCGGCTCTCGCTTTCCTCCCGGAAACTCCCAGAGTCCGCCCAAATGGACATCGGCCTTACGCCTCGTGAGCAGATAGCGCCCATCATGCAAGATCAGTGCTGCAGCCACTTGGACTGGCTCCGCGATGGCCATTAGCGATCAGGTTGCGTGGGCCCGGGAGGGGCGTCTGCGGGGCCCCCTCCCGATGTAAATGGATAGGTCTTGCAAAAGTCCTTCATTGGGCAGAGCAGGCAATAGGGATCGCGCGCCGTGCAGACCATGGCGCCGAAGTCCATGAGCGCCTGATTGAAATCGTACCCCTTCCCCTTCGGGATCAAGACCTCCGAGAGGTTCCACAAGGCGGACTTCTGCTTCTTGGGATCCCCTTTGCCCACAAACACCCGATGCAGGACCCGCATCACGTTGGTGTCCAGGATGGGCGCATCTTCGCGGAACGCGAAGGCACGGATTGCGCCGGCCGTATAGCGGCCGATGCCCTTGAAGGCCTGCAGCCGCTCGGGGTCCTTCGGCAGCGCCCCCCCGTAGCGGGCGACCGACTCCCTAGCGATCGCGTGCAGACGCACCGGCCTGATGTTGTACCCAAGCGGGTACCAGGTCTCCTTCACCTCCGAGAGCGGGGCGTCGGCCAGCTCCTCCATTGTAGGGTACTTGGTCAACCACTCCTGGTACTTGGGGAGGACCCTATCCACCTGGGTCTGCTGCAGCATGATCTCGGACACCAGGATCTTGTAGGGATTGCTGGTTTTGCGCCAGGGCAGGTCGCGGGCATGCTGGGCATACCACTTGAGAAGGCGTTCGCTGAATTTGCGCTTCTGAGCGGGCGTAACCGGGATCGAAACACCTGTTCGCCGTCGGCGGGAAGCTGGCTTGTTGCCGTCTGATCGGAGTTGCCGCGTTGCACTCACGCGGTGTGCTCCTCTATGACCGGATGATTTCAGCGGCTGAGATCAACTCCTTGGGCAGCAGAAACTCGACATCCTCCTCGACCACTGTCATCTCCTCGACCACTTCACCACCGTGCGCCTTGAGGTACTCCAACACCTCGGTGACCAGCACCTCCGGGGCCGAGGCCCCGGCGGAGATCCCGACCGCCTTGATGCCTTGGAGCAAGGCCAGGTTGATGTCGTCACTCGAGTCGATCAGGTAGGAAGGGACTCCGCAATGCTCGCCGAGCTCGCGCAACCTGTTGGAGTTGGAGCTGTTCGGGGAGCCGATGACCAGGATCACATCGACCACCTCCGTCAGCTTCTTGACGGCGTTCTGGCGGTTCTGGGTGGCGTAGCAGATGTCTTCCTGGTGAGGGCCCTTGATCTTCGGGAATCTCTTATGGAGGGCGGCCACGATGTCCCGGCACTCATCCACGCTCAACGTAGTCTGGGTCGCATAGGATAATTGGTCAGGCTTCTCGACTTGCAGGTTCTTAACATCCTCTACGGAACTGACCAGGTGGAACTTGTCCGGGACCTGCCCCAGCGTCCCGATCACCTCGGGGTGGCCGGCATGCCCGATCAGAATCAACTCGTAACCCTGAGTGTAATCACGGTTGACTTCGTTATGGACCTTGATGACAAGAGGGCACGTCGCGTCGATGATCTTCAACCCGCGCCGTTTGGCCTCTTCCCAAACCGACTTGGCGACGCCGTGCGCGCTGAAGATCACAGTCTGGCCGTCCGGCACTTCGCTCAGCTCCTCAACGAACACCGCCCCTTTCAACTTGAGCGCGTTGACGACGTGGCGGCTGTGGACGATCTCATGCCGGACGTAGATGGGCGCGCCGTAAGCCTTGAGCGACAGCTCTACGATGTCGATGGCCCGGTCCACGCCGGCGCAGAAGCCCCGTGGATTGGCGAGATAGATCTTCATAGGTCAGTCTGTCTGTTTACCTTATTACGCCCCTGAATAGCAACTGCTTTTGCTCTCTCAACAAGCTCAGTGGCGCGCCCGGCAGGAATCGAACCTGCGACAACCAGCTTAGAAGGCTGGGGCTCTCTCCAACTGAGCTACGGGCGCGTTTCCACTAAAGATCAGAGGTGTGGTCGGGGCGAGAGGATTTGAACCTCCGACAGCCAGCTCCCAAAGCTGGTGCGCTACCAGGCTGCGCTACGCCCCGACATCATCCTGCTAGAATCAATGCTCTCGCCTTGGCCAGGGCACGGCCTCGGTGGCTGATCCGGTTCTTCTCCTCAGGCGTCAGCTCGGCCAGGGTCTTTCCGATCTCCGGTACGTAGAAGACCGGGTCGTACCCGAATCCGCCACCGCCAACCGGCGTCTCCTTGATCCGGCCGTACAGTTCGCCCTCCACCACCTGCTCGCGCCCGCTGGGGTCGACGAGAGCCAACACGCACAAGAACCGCGCTCCCCGGCGCTGCAGCGGCACCCCTTCCAAGAGGCGCAACAGCTTCTTGATATTATCCGCGAAGGTGCAGCCTGCACCGGCAAAGCGGGCCGCATAGAGTCCGGGCCTCCCTACCAGCGCGTCCACTTCCAACCCCGTGTCATCGGCCAAGGCCGGCTTGCCCGTGAACTTGGCGGCAGACCAGGCTTTCTTGAGAGCGTTCTCCCGGTAGGTCCGACCGTCTTCGACCACCTCCGGCGCGCCGGGGAACTCGGCCAGCGACCGAACCACGACCGGCAGGTCCGCCAGCATTGTACGGATCTCCTCGAACTTGTGCCGGTTGCCGGTCGCCACCACCAACTCGGTGATCAGCGCAGATCCCCCACAAGCTCTTGCTGAAGCTTGACCAACGCGCTGATGCCGTGCCAGCCCAACGTCAGGAACTTGTTTAGCTCGTCCAGCGTGAATGGCCACTTCTCGGCGGTCCCCTGGATCTCCACGAACTGTCCCTTGCCGGTCATGACCAGATTCAGGTCCACCTCCGCCAGAGAATCCTCGGCATAACAGAGATCGGTCAACAGCTCGCCCCCTACTTTCCCGACGCTCACCGCCGCCAGATAGTCTCTCAACGGGTTCTTCTTGATCAGTCCCTTCGCCCTCACCACGGCGACGGCGTCGGCCAGGGCCACGAACGCGCCGGTGACCGAAGCCGTGCGCGTCCCACCATCCGCCTGGATCACGTCACAATCCACCCAGAACGTCCGTTCGCCCAGCTCGTCCATGTCGGTTACGGCCCGCAACGAGCGGCCGATCAAGCGCTGGATCTCGAGCGTCCGCCCTCCCTGCCTCCCTTTGGAGGCCTCGCGCACGACCCGCTCGGGTGTGGCGCGCGGGAGCATGGCGTACTCCGCGGTCACCCAGCCCCGGTTCTGGCCTCGCAGAAAAGTCGGAACCTTCTCCTCGACCGACACGGTGCAGATCACCTTGGTCTCCCCCATCTCGATCAACACCGACCCTTCCGCGTACTTGATGAAGTTGCGCGTGATCTTGACCGGACGGACTTCGTCGGGCCGACGACCGTCAACACGGATTAATGCTGATCCGCTCATGGCGAGCCATTATACGCGACCCTCGGCGAGGGCGCAATTCACGCGACGCCACGCTTTCCAGCGGCAGAGAACTCGAATCATCGGCGCCACTGGCGCGGGTTTCAAGCGAGTCCCGTTGATTGACTCGCCCGAGAAGCCGGTGCTAGAGTGCCCACAATTATGCTCGATCCCCGTCTCATCAGGGAGCATCTGAAAGAGGTTCGCACCCGCCTGGGCGCGCGCGGGGCTGACGTCGCCTGGGACGAGTTGCGCAAGCTGCTGGAGGAGCGCCGCAGTTTGACCATGAAAATAGAAAACGCCCGGCATGGTGTTAAGGAGTTCTCGGCTAAGATCGCCAAGCTGATGCGTGAGAAGCGGTTCGACGAGGTCACAACGCTCCAAGATGCAGCAGGGACGAAAACGGTTGTCCCTCAGTTGGGAGAATGGGAAAAGGACCTGCGTTCTATTGTAGAACGACTCACGGACCTGGCCTTGCGTATCCCCAATGTTCCGCACGCCTCCGTCCCAGCCGGCAATGATCCGTCGGAGAACCAGGAGATTCGTCGTTGGGGAAAGCCGCCCGCGCTGGCATTTCCGCCCAAGCACCACTGGGAGCTCGGCGAATCGCTCGGCATCCTGGACTTCGAGCGCGCCGCCCGCATGACTGGCGCCAGGTTCGTGGTGTACAGCGGCGCGGGGGCGCGCCTGGAACGGGCGCTGATCAATTTCATGCTGGACCTGCATACCACCAAGCACGGGTATCAGGAAATCCTTCCCCCTTTCCTCGTGAACAGGGCCAGCATGACCGGAACCGGCCAACTCCCGAAGTTCGAGAGCGACCTCTTTCGCCTGCGCGATGACGATTACTTCCTCATCCCGACAGCCGAAGTCCCGCTGACCAACCTGCACCGGGAAGAAACGCTCCGCGAGGCCATGCTCCCGCTCCAGTACGCGGCGTACACCCCCTGTTTCCGGCGCGAAGCAGGGTCGTACGGGAAGGATACCCGCGGCCTCATCCGGCAGCACCAGTTCAACAAGGTCGAGCTGGTCATGTTCAGCCGCGCGGAAAGCTCCTACGACGACTTGGAGCGTCTGACGGCTCACGCCGAGGAGGTTCTCAAACGGCTGAACTTGCACTACCGTGTCGTGACGCTGTGCACCGGAGACTTGGGCTTCGCCGCGGCCAAAACATACGACCTCGAAGTCTGGCTTCCCGCTCAGGGTACGTTCCGCGAGATCTCGTCCTGCAGCAACTTCGAGGCATTCCAGGCTCGACGGGCCAGCATCCGGTACAAAAAAGCCGATGGGAAATCCGAGTTCGTCCACACCCTGAACGGCTCAGGATTGGCGGTCGGGAGAACGGTGGTGGCGATTCTCGAGAACTACCAGCAGCCTGATGGGTCGGTGGCCATCCCGGAAGCTCTGCGCCCTTACATGGGAGGACTGGAACGGATCGCCAAGACGTGAACGGAGGTGTGGAGGGGTGGCTGAGTGGACGAAAGCGGCGGCCTTGAAAGCCGTTGAAGGCCTCGTGCCTTCCGTGGGTTCGAATCCTACCCCCTCCGCCACACCAAACTTGTTGGACTGCATGCCTTGCTGCCCTGAGGCTTCTTCGAAAGTTTGACCGCCTATCCGAATGCTGTTATTTTACCTGCAGCTGAACGAAGTGACTGCTCTGGGAGAAAGACCACTGGAGGTGAGGTATCGCATATCGCGACCCATTTGATCGAAGGGTCGCGTCCAACAAGTTAGGTGGAGAGGTGGCCGAG
>CAZSUT010000103.1:0-5469 GCA_964610095.1 uncultured Nitrospirales bacterium
CGGCGGACAGGCGGTCACGCAGGTCCTCGAAGGCGAGCGCCGGTTCGATCTGGTCGTCCGCTTCCTGCCCCAGTACCGCCAGGATGTCGAGGCGATCAGCGAAATCCAGGTCAGCACGCCGGACGGAAAACGCATCCCGCTCAAACAGCTCGCCAGGATCTCGACTCAGACCGGGGCCTTCATCATTTACCGTGAGAACAATGAACGGTACATTCCGATCAAGTTCAGCGTCCGGGGGCGTGACCTGGAAGGGACGGTCCGCGAAGCGCTGGCGCGCATCGCGGAGAGCGTCCCTTTACCACCCGACCTGCGGTACGAGATCGCCGGCCAGTACGATCAGCTTCAAGATGAGAAGCAGCGTCTGGCCGTCATCGTGCCGGTGAGCCTACTGGTGATCCTGTTCCTACTCTATGTGACTTTCAATTCTTTCCGCGACGCATTCCTGGTGCTGGCGACGGTGCCGTTTGCGCTCGTGGGGGGCGTTCTCTCGCTGGTTCTCACCGGGACGCACTTCAGCATCTCCGCTGCGGTGGGGATCATCTCGCTGCTGGGCGTGGCGATCCTGGGGGGCGTGCTGTTGATTTCTCGCATTGATGAGTTACTCCGGGAAGGGGTCGCGTGTGACGACGCGATCATGCGCTCGGCGGAATCGCAGATGCGGCCCATCCTCATGGCCACGCTCGGGGCCGCGCTCGGGCTCTTGCCGGCGGCGGTCTCCACCGGCATCGGTGCGCAGGCCCAGCAACCGCTTGCCCGTGTCGTGGTCGGCGGGATGGTGACGGCTGCCGTCTTGATCCTGGTCGTGTTGCCGGTGTTGTACTCGCTGTTCGGCCCAGGCAACAGGTCGGGACCGGAACTAGGCACACCGCCTGAGCCGCTCAATGATACGCGAACGGAGCAGGACCATGTGGCTTAAGCACTGGTTGCTCGGCCGTCCCCTGGCGACCAAGCAGGCCGTCCACGAGCGGCTGTCGAATCCCGTCGCGCTCGCGATCTTCTCGTCGGACCCGCTTTCCTCGGTCGCCTACGCCACCGAGGAAATCCTCCTCGTCTTAGTGCTAGCCGGCACGGCCGCCCTGCATTACTCCATCGGGATCAGCCTCGTGATCGTCGGACTGGTGGCCATTCTCACCGCGTCCTACCGGCAGACCATCTATGCCTATCCGTCCGGCGGCGGGGCGTTTGTCGTGGCCAAGTCCACCCTGGGCGAATTCCCGGGACTTGTCGCGGCCGCAGCCCTGCTGATCGATTACGTCCTCACTGTGGCCGTGAGCGTTGCGGCGGGAATCGCTGCGATCACCTCCGCGGTGCCGGAACTGCATGAGCATCGTGTAGGCTTGGGCCTGCTGGCGATCGTCGTCCTGACCTTGGGCAATCTGCGTGGCGTCCGCGAATCAGGCAAGATCTTCGCCCTGCCGACCTACATGTTCGTCGGCGGCCTGGGCTTGGTGATCGTCACCGGCCTGGGGCAGATGCTCTTCGGCGTCACGGAATCACGCCCGCTCCCGTCCGTTCCGGCGGTGGAAGGGCTCACGCTGTTTCTGCTCCTTCGCGCGTTCTCCTCCGGCTGCACGGCCTTGACCGGCGTTGAAGCGATCTCGAACGGTGTGCCGGCCTTTCGGGATCCGGCTTCGAAGAATGCCGCGACCACCATGATCTGGATGGCCGCGATGTTGGGCGGCCTGTTCCTCGGCCTCACCATCCTCGCCTATGTCTACGGGCTCGTGCCGCGCGAAGAAGAGACCCTGATCTCCCAGATCGCCCGGCTCTCGCTCGGCGGGGGCGCCCTGTACTATTTCATGCAGGTCGCGACGATGCTGATCTTGATCCTCGCGGCGAACACGAGCTACAACGGCTTTCCCCGCCTGGCCTCCCTGCTGGCCCAGGACAGCTTTCTGCCGCACCAGATGCGTAATGTCGGTGACCGGTTGGCCTTCTCGAACGGGATCTTGATCCTGGGGCTGAGCGCGGCGCTGCTGCTGATCATCTTTCAGGGCGACACGCACGCGTTGATCCCGCTGTATGCCATCGGGGTCTTCCTGTCCTTCACGCTCTGCCAGGCGGGCATGGTCCGGCACTGGCAAGACCGAAAGGGCCGCGGCTGGCGGAAGAAGTTCGTGATCAATCTGACAGGCGCCGTCGCGACCGGCGTGGCCACCGTGGTCCTGGCCATCACGAAGTTCGCGCACGGCGCCTGGGTGGTGATCTTTCTGATCCCGCTTCTCATCGGCATGTTCAAGAAGATCCAGTGGCACTACAAGATGGCCGACTGGCAGCTGTCGCTGGCCATGTACGACCGGCCCAAGAACCCGCCGCCGAACGTTGTGGTGATGCCGATCGGGAGCGTGAACCGGGCGGTCGTCATCGCCTTGGACTACGTCCGGCAGCGGGCGCAGGACATCCGCGCGGTCCACGTGGACGTGGATCCCGAGGAGACGGCAAAGGTCAAGTCAGACTGGGAGAAGTGGGGGGGCGGCATCCCCCTGCTGATCCTACCCTCCCCCTATCGCTCGTTCCTGCCGCCACTTCTGGACTATATCGAAAAGGTCCGGCAGGAGAATCCCGGCGGGTGGGTCACGGTCGTACTGGGGGAGGTCCTGCCGGCGCGCTGGTGGGAGAACCTGCTGCACAATCAACGCGCTTTGCTGATCAAGGCCGCGCTGCTGTTCAAGTTCCGCGTGATCGTCACCGACGTCCCCTACCACTTGGGGGAGTACTAGCCCCTCCCGGCGGTGGCAGTCCTTCGTCTTTGGGCTCTTTCGGTTCCTTTTCAGACCGTGCTAGAGTACAGATCTTTTCGGTGTTGCTGATTGGAGGCGTGGTATGCGGCGATCGTGCGTGTCGCATTCGCGTGTTTTTCTAGTGACCGTGCTGGCGTGCATCGTCTCAGGCCTGTGGTGGGTGCCGTTGTTTGCCCCGGCTGCGGGAGCGATGCCGGCGGCCGAGTACGCGAAGAAGGGCAAACGGCCGACGGCCAAGACCTCACCCGCGATCGCGGCGGCCAAGCAGTACGCTGAAGCCATCGCCTCGGGCGATCGGGTGGCGTTCGGGCGGCTCGACTTCGATTGCCAGTTCGCGATGGTCTCGGCCGCCGCCGCGCCGCTCAAGGCCTTTCCCCCTGATCCTGATCCGGTCTACGGGCGGTGCTGGACGATACTGGTTCAGGCCCACGACACCGCCGTCGAGCAACGGGACCAGGGGGTGAACGCGATCTGGCCGGGCGAGGGATTCCTGGTGTTCTACAGGAACGAGCCCACCGGCTATCCCCCGTCGTTTTTCGTCATGGCGCGACTGGGCTTGTCCCCGCCAGGCACTGGTCTTCGGGTCGAGCCAATGGGTAGCGCGCCCATTCCTGCCGCCTCGTTCCGGATGCGTCCGGGCGCGCCCCTGGTGTCCGTGCCGGCCGCAGTGGTCCGGCTCCGGGTCATCTACAAGGACCCGATTACCTCGCCGGTCACGTACGCACCCGAGGAGTACAACCTGACCGCCACGGTCAAGACCACCGCGCAGGCGCTGAAAGCAGTCACCGTCAAGTGGGTGGTGCTGTCGGGCCTGCGAAAGCTGGGGTTTCCAGGCGATACAGGGGTGTTGAGTCTGCCGGTGGCCGGCCCTGGCGGCGATGCTGTACCGTTCGTCACCGAGACCGGCGGCTACGTCTCCGGCTCCGGCGCATGGTGGAAGCCGGCCGACGCACCCGAGGTGCTGAGTGCCGCGCTCCAACGCATGGCGCAGTACGCCGAACAACGCGACCGCGTCGCGCTGTTGAATCGCGTGCTGATCGTGGATCCCGGCCACGTAGCCGCGTTGACGGTGCTCACAGGCGAACTCTACCAGACGCTGGTGAACGCCGGGGCTGCCGTGCACCACGTGCCAATCGGCGATGCGGCGCTGGCCGCCCGCTTCAATGAGCTCTACTGGAACGCCTACGCCCAGGCGTCCCGCATCGACATCTCCTACCCGAGGAGCATGATCGGGAAAGACGGCATTGCCGCGCCGACCCCGGCCGACTATCTGTACCGGATGCTCCCTGCGATGGAGCGACTCGCGCGCCTGCAGCCGGACGATCTGGAGAACCGAATTCGCCTGGGCAACGCCTATCGGTGGAACAACGACCCGCAGGGGGCCATCGCCACGCACGAGGCGGTGCTGAAGGTCATCCCGCCGGAGCGCGCAGCGCTCAGGGCGCGCGTTCTGCTGGAGCTGGCTTGGTCCCGCATCGGCAAGGTCGCCTGGAACCGCATGTTGGATGATCCAACCCTCATGCAGGCTTACAAGGAGGCGGAGGAGGCGTTCAAGCTGACGGATCGGCCTCTAGACAAGTTCACGGCCACCTACACAATGGCCTACAGCATGGCCTACATGCCGAACCGCGACAATCACGCGATGCTGGAGAAGTTGACCGAGGCGCGCCGCTGGTATTTACAACTCGCCGGCGCCTCCGTGGACTCGTGGCGCTATCTGCTCCTGAACGACACGCTCAAAGGAGTCGTCGAAGCCGACCCCGCCTTCCAACCCCTCCTCACCGCGTCGTAACTCTACCCATTTCTTCTTCCGCATTAGTGATGCAGGTGCTTCATGGTCGAGGCCATGAGCACGATGAAGATGCCGAACCAGAAAGAGGCGCGAAGGAACGGGACGCCTTCCGGATCCTTCTCTTCATCGTCTGATTTGCCCTTCTCTTCGGGCTCGGGCGGAAAGATGATGTTGTAGAGAAAGAGCGTCATGATGCACATGACGAAGAAGAGCTTGACACCCAGCGCGATCAGGTACGGGTTGGTGAAGCCCTCCCCGTTGGTCGCCTTCATCAGCTTGTTGACGTAGGCGATGTTGATCCCGCCGGTGACCAGGATGATCAGCATGAGGCCGCCGATGATCCGCTGGTACTTCTGGTAGATGGCGTTGGCGAGCGGCTTGACGAGCTCGCCCGGCACCGATTTCCGCAACGCCGGCACGACCGCCATCATCAGCAGGCCCAGCCCGCCGATCCAGAGGATGGCCGACATCAGGTGGAGCCAGTGGTTCACGATGGGAATCCACTGGTTGACGAATGCGTCGATGAACTTGTCCATCAGAACCTGAAGACCGGTTTCTCGTTGCCGAAGCGCGCCTTGCGGAGCTCTTCCATGAACTCGGGTGTGATCACCGACAGCCCGCGCTCACGGGCCTTTGCCTCCAAGCTCTTCTTGACCATCGCCTGCATGAAGTAGGGGATGCGCTTGAAGCGGGCCGTGGCCTCGTCGGACCAGCGCACCTCGAACTTCTCCGGGGTGGTGTCCACGCCGATCTCGTTGACCTTGACCTTGGGGCCGCCCTTTGGGGTGTAGAGGCACCACTCGTCCGCATCCAGCCAATCTCCGTGGTCGGCGTAGGGGCGCGCCCGGCAGCCGCCGCAGATGTCGGAGTACTCGCAGTCCGCGCACTTGCCCTTGAGCTTCGGCTCGCGGAACGAATCGAACACCTCGGACCGCT
>CAZSUT010000104.1:0-5424 GCA_964610095.1 uncultured Nitrospirales bacterium
CGGTCTGCTCCTGCACGAGCCAGTGACGCTTCTTGGGATCGGATCGATACCCCTGGGCGACGCGATCGACGACCTGCTTCCGGTCGCCGACCGTGGGCCACAGATCAGAGCACCTCTCGCGCAGATGGTCATCCAGCCGCTGGCGCAGCTGTAGTCTCGTCACGGCTCACTCACCGCCTCGCTCTCCCTCACCCTTGTCCGATCTGGGATATTGGTCACCCGGCCCCCTGCTGGACTGCGCCGCAGCGTGGGTGAGCGATCGGCGTCGACTGCCGGTCACTGCAGTGGCCCCAAGCCGGTAAACTCGACGCGGGTCCCTTCGGGTGCACGGCTGTCGAAGTGGGTCCGGCTCACGCTCGCGGTTCCCTCTTGCCCATTGTTCAACACCAACCGGAATCGTTCATCCGGCTGGAACCCATCTTTGCTGCGGGACACGAACTCGCCACTCCATGACTGCCGGCTGAGGTCCTCGACTGTCACGCGGATCTCCACCTGGTCAATGGACCTGCCGTTTGCGCGCTCGATTCGTGCGAAGTAGTACGGCAAAGGGCACCCTTCTCTCTGCCTTCATCGACTCCCAGGAACCGGTGCCTCCGGTTCCGGTTGCCGGCCGGAGATAGCGCTTGACCACGGTACCGAAGGGGCACTTGCACGCGCGCCCGGCAGCTCCATGCGCTGGTCACGCCCCAGGCTCACAACAGATCATCGACGGAGCAATCTCGTACTCGCCCGTCGATGATGCGCCGTGCGAACTCACAACACTCGGTGATGGCCGTTTTTTCTGTAGCGTAGGTGCTAGGGCCGCTGAAGGCTCGCAAGCCCCAGTGGCGGCCAATCAAGAGATCAAGGGTCCAGCGTCCGGAGCCCGGGATCTGGAACGTGCGCGCCGTGATGGCGAAGCCCTTGTAGGAGACAGGGTTCAACTGCAGGCCCCGGTAGAGCAATCTTGAAGTATACTGAATTATACCGGGGCGGACGCCCAGCTAGGTTGGCGGCGCCTGAGGGCGTCGGCGCGGGCAACCTTCCGTTTCACGATAGGGAGCGCGGCGGCATGCTGCCCGAGGTGATCTGGATGAGCGAGACATCAGCGAAGGCGTATACACCCGGGGAACGTGAGGTGTGCATCTCAATCCGCGACCTTGGCGCCCCTGTGCCGGACCTCAGCCCGAAGTTCCTTGCCGTGCTCTCCCTGGTGTTCGATGACGACCCAGAACCGGGTTGGGAGGAGCGCCGCCGGAGCATCACGGAGGCGCAGGCGGACCAGGTCATCGAGTTCGTCGAGCGTCACCTGGCGGTCCGTCGGATCGTCGTGCACTGCTTGGCCGGCGTCTCACGCTCCCCGAGCCTCGCCGCGGGGCTGATGGTCGCCTACGGTCGGTGGGCCGAGCCCGACCGGATCGCTAATCCCGGGGTGTATCGGCGCATCATGGGCGCCTGCGCTCGCCGGCTCGGGGCGCGGCGCCGTTCGTAAGCTCCGGAGGCGGCGGCGGCTATCGGGCTTGAAACGCCACCAGCCACCACCCCGTTGCTGTATCGAGGTCATGATGGCGCTTCCCCGAGTGTACGCTGATTTCCACAACGCGGACGAACACGGCCGGCTCCGCCTGGACGATCCCGCCACGCGCGCGGATCTCGCCCGCCAGGGGGATGCCCTGGCCGAGGGGCTGCCCCTGCTTCTCTACGGCGACGATACGCAACCCGATGGCACCCCGGGTGAGCTTGTGGTCGAGGGCGTGGTGGAAGCTGACGCCGGCACGGGCGGATGGGTGGCGCGGCTCGATTGGAATGCGATCTGGCATGAGGCCGCGCGCTAGCCGGTGGCGGCGACGCCTCCGCAGCCCTGAATGGCCCGGGACATGGCTACGCGCCACGGCGCCGACCGGCGGTCTTGGTGTAAAGTTGGGATGCCGCCTAAGGGCTGACTTGCAACGCCCGCTGGCCCCGATCAGCGTGATGGCACCAACCCAGAGATACCCGCCGTGACAAACGTGCTCGATGAGGTGCTCGCTGCCAACCGAACCTATGCGGCCCGCTTTGGCGACAAGGGTCAGCTCGCTATGCCACCCGCCCGGCGGTTTGCGATCCTCACGTGCATGGATGCCCGACTCGACCCGGCGAAGTTTGCCGGCCTGGCCGAGGGTGACGCGCACGTGATCCGGAACGCGGGCGGACGAGCGAGCGATGACGCGATTCGCTCGCTGGTGATCTCCCACAAGCTGCTCGGCACGCGCGAGTGGTTCGTCATCCACCACACCAACTGTGGCATGGAAACCTTCACCGACGAGGTTATGCGCGGCCTCCTAGCACAAAGCCTCGGCACCGCGATCTTCGACGGGCGCGGTTGGCGTGACGCCGGGCCGGGTCCGGGGTCGGCCGAAGGGGAATTTGTTGACTGGCTCACGATCCAGGACCAGCTCAGTAGTGTCGTGGCTGACGTGCGCCGCATTCGGAACCATCCCCTCGTGTCACCGGAGGTCCCTGTCTATGGGTACATCTACGACGTGACAACGGGCCGCTTGGTCGAGGTGCCGGAGGCGACTGAGGCTGGCCGGGCGAGGTAGTCTGGTGACGGCTGGCCGCATCTACGCTCCGGACCTTCGTCCATCCCCCGCGGCGCTGTGGTTTGCCGTCCCGCTACGGGCTCGGCAGCGCGTGCATCGGCGGCGGCCAGGGCATCGCTCCTCACCGTCGAGTCGCTGGCTGCCTGAGAGAGGGTCCCATGGAAGTCCTGACCGCTGGTCTCGCCGTCGTCGTCCTCTATCTGTTCGTCAGCCTTCGGATCATCCGGCAGTACGAGCGGGCCGTCACGTTTTTCCTGGGCCGCTTCTGGAGCACCAAGGGGCCGGGGCTCATCTTCATTCCCGCCATCTTCGCGCACGCCAAGCGGATCTCGCTCCGGATCGTGGCGCTCGACATCACGCCGCAGGACGTCATCACCCGCGACAACGTCTCCGTCAAGGTGAACGCGGTCCTCTACATGCGGGTGATGGACCCGGCCAAGGCCGTCATCGAGATCGAGGACTACCTCTACGCCACGAGTCAACTCGCGCAGACCACGCTCCGCTCCGTGCTGGGCGAGGTGGAGCTCGACGAACTGCTCGCCGACCGGGAAAAGATCAATGGGATCCTCAAGCGCATCATCGACGAGCGCACCGACCCCTGGGGGATCGAGGTCTCCGCCGTCGAGGTGAAGGACCTGGACCTGCCCAAGAGTATGAAGCGGGCGATGGCGCGCCAGGCCGAAGCGGAGCGGGAGCGGCGGGCCAAGGTGATCAACGCCCAGGGCGAGCTCCAGGCGTCGGCGACGCTGGCCCAGGCGGCGCGCACGCTCGCGGTCGAACCGACCGCGTTCCAGCTTCGCTATCTGCAGACCGTGGCCGAGATCGCGGCCGAGCACAACTCGACGACGCTCTTCCCGATCCCAATCGAGCTCTTCCGCTCGTTCATCCAGGCGCCCGCGACGGGCGGGGCGACGCCTGCGCCACCGCAGATAAAGGTCGAGGGCTCGTCCGCGCTCCCGCCCGACCTCCAGAAGGTGCTCACGCCTGGCGAAGGCGAAGCGGACGGGAGCGGGAGCGCGACGGCAGCGAACGCAATGAGGGGTCCGGACGATCTGGGCCCCTCATTATTTCCCGGCATCGCGAAGTGACCGAATGCGATACCTACCTCGGCCATCGGGCAGACGACGGCGCGATCAGTACATCCCTCCCATGCCGCCGCCCGGGGCGGCCAGAGCCGCCTTCTCTTCCTTTTTCTCCACCACCACGCACTCCGTGGTGAGGAGCAAGCCCGCAATCGATGCCGCATTCTGGAGCGCGGTGCGGGTGACCTTGGTCGGGTCGATGACCCCGGCCTTCACCAGATCCTCGAACGCGTCGGTGGCCGCGTTGTAGCCAAAGTTCTTGTCCTTGGCTTCCTTGACCTTGGCGACCACGATGGAGCCCTCCGCCCCGGCATTTTGGGCGATCGCGCGAATCGGCTCCTCCAAGGCACGCCGCACGATCTCGATGCCGATCTTCTCATCCTCAGTGCCTTTGACCCTGTCGAGCACCCGCTCGCAGCGGAGCAGTGCAACGCCGCCACCCGGCACAATGCCCTCCTCGACCGCCGCGCGCGTCGCGTGCAACGCATCCTCGACCCGGGCCTTCTTCTCCTTCATTTCGGTCTCGGTCGCGGCGCCAACATTGATGATGGCGACGCCACCGGAGAGCTTGGCCAGGCGCTCCTGCAGCTTCTCCTTGTCGTAGTCGCTGGTGCTCTTGTCGATCGCCACTTTGATCTCGGCGATGCGGCCCTGGATCGCGTCGGCCTTGCCCTTGCCGTCGACGATGGTCGTGTCGTCCTTGTCGACCACGATCCGCTTGGCGCGGCCGAGATCGTTGAGGGTTGCGTTCTCCAGCTTGAACCCGATCTCCTCGGAGATGACCTGCCCACCGGTGAGCTTCGAGATGTCGGTCAGCATCTCCTTCCGCCGGTCGCCGAAGCCCGGCGCCTTGACGGCCGCCACCTTGAGGGTGCCCCGGAGCTTGTTGACCACCAGCGTAGCCAGCGCCTCACCGTCCACGTCCTCGGCGATGATGAGCATGGGTTTGCCGCTCTGCGCCACCTTTTCGAGGAGCGGGAGCAGCTCCTTCATCGCCGAGATCTTCTTGTCGTGGATCAGGAGATAGGCGTCCTCCAGCACCGTTTCCATCTTCTCCGGATCGGTGACGAAGTAGGGCGAGAGATAGCCGCGGTCGAACTGCATGCCGTCCACCGTCTCGAGCGTGGTCTCGAGGCCTTTGGCCTCCTCGACCGTGATCACGCCGTCCTTGCCGACCTTCTCCATCGCATCGGCGATGAGGTTCCCGATCTCCTTGTCAGTGTTGGCCGAGATGGTGCCGACCTGGGCAATCTCCTTCTTGCCGACCGTGGCGACGGAGAGGTGCTTCAGCTCCTCCACGATCGCGTCCACCGCGCGGGCGATGCCCCGCTGCAGTTCCATCGGGTTGGCGCCGGCCGTGACATTCTTCAGGCCCTCGCGGTAGATCGCCTGGGCCAGCACGGTCGCCGTGGTGGTGCCGTCGCCGGCCAGATCACTGGTCTTGGTGGCGACCTCCTTCACCATCTGGGCACCCATGTTCTCGACCGGGTCGGCCAGCTCGATCTCCTTAGCGACGGTCACGCCGTCCTTGGTGATGGTCGGCGAGCCGAATTTCTTGTCGATGACCACATTGCGGCCCTTGGGACCCAGCGTGAGCTTCACGGCCTCCGCCAGGTGGTCGATTCCCTTCTTGAGCTTCGCGCGGGCCTCGGTGTTGAAGTGCAGCTCTTTTGCTGCCATGCGTCACTCTCCTGTCGGTTGAAGCGGGCGCGCCGATTAGAGCTTGGCGAGGACGTCGGAGGCCTTGATGATGATGACCTCGTCGCCATCGAGCGTGTACG
>CAZSUT010000105.1:0-5202 GCA_964610095.1 uncultured Nitrospirales bacterium
TGGCCTACAACATCCATGCCGTGTGGCAGCAGGAGGTCTGGGCGGCGGTCGAGCGATCGCGGCGGTACATTGAGCAATATATGGGCGGGCTGTGCGCACCTGAGAACGTGGAGGGGGCCGAGGCCCTCATCATTGCCTCAGGCAGCGCCGCAGCGCAGTCCCGTGAGGCCATCCGGCTGTGCAAGGACCAGGGGATCAATGTCGGGTTCATCAAGATCCGGTCGCTCCGTCCCTTCCCGACCAAGGAGCTGCGCCAGCTCTGCGCGAAAGCGAAGCTGATCGTGGTGCCGGAGTTCAACTATGTCGCTTGGCTGGCCAAGGATGTGGCCGCGGCGATCTATGGCTATTCCAACGCCAAGATCGTGGCCGGCCCGCATGTGTATGGCGGGATGTCCATGCCGGTCGAGATGATTGTGGACGAGGTGATCGGTGGCCTGACCGGGAAGAGGTCCATCGCGGTTCCGGAGTCGGCTATCATGGGTCGCGACGTCAACCAGGCCGAGGTTGCCCACTTCATGCAGAACATCTGACGTCTGTTCAGGTGTGAACGGCAAGAGGCCGTCCGGGGGATCCGGGCGGCCTCTTTCGTTTCGGAATAAGAGGGTGAGCTATTCCTCGATCATCTCCTCGCTGTCCGGCATCCCGTACGCGACGAACTTGGCATAGCTGAGATAGATCGCGCTGCTATCGCGCATGGCCTTGGCGCCCTGGGTCATCCGATCGAGTTTGATCGGGTCAGAGGCTTCAGACTCGCGCATCGCCGCGACTTGGCGCTCCAGAAGCGTGTTAAACTCGTACATCGCTCGTTCGATGTTCATGTAGGCTTCTTTGATCGCATCAGTCATGGCGCGCTCCTATAGATCAGTGCGAACTACTGGTGACCTTACACCAGCCCCGCTAGGGGGGTCAATCAGGTGGTCCGGATGAGTGCGGATAATCTCTCTCACAGTCTGTTCGCGGCGCTCCGGGCTCGGCATGGCGAGCCGGATCGGGAGGTCGCCAAAGGGGTCCGCACGCTCTCCCGGCTCTTTACGAGGGGACGGGACGCGCTGGGGGCGGACTACTTCGCGGACCCGGCGTTGCGCCGCGCCTACTTCCTGTATTTCCTGCCCGTCAACCTCGCCAAGGTGGCTAGCCTGCTGCGAGAGATGCCGGAGCCACCGCAGAGGCCCTTGCGGATCCTGGACGTGGGGAGCGGCCCCGGGGTCGGCGCGCTGGCCGTCCTCAGCCATCTCACGCAGAACGGCGTCGCCACGCATGAGGGGTCTGAAGTGTTCGCGGTAGATCGCAGCCGCCGTGCGTTGCAGGAGGCCGAGGCTCTGTGGGAGCAGGTGTCTGTGACGCGGCGTGGCTGGCCGTCCTTGCGGTTCAATACCATGACGCTCGATCTGGAACGACCGGGCGCCCACATTCCCTGGAAGGCTGGCGCCTTCGACCTGGTGATCCTGGCCAACAGCCTGAATGAGCTCTTCAGGTCGGCGACGGATCCCATCGCCCGCCGGGTCACGTTGCTGGAATCCCTGCTCGACGCCCTCACATCCGATGGAACCTGCATGATTATCGAACCCGCGTTGCGGGAGACGACGCGAGACCTGCATCACGTGCGGGACCGGCTGGTGGCGGCGAGACGGGCGACCGTGTACAGCCCGTGCCTGCACGAGCAGCCCTGCCCGGCGCTGGCGCGTCCCGACGACTGGTGCCACGAGGAGCGACCCTGGTCAACTCCCCCGGTGCTGCAGGCCATAGACCGCGAAGTGGGATTCATCAAGGATGCCTTGAAGTTCTCCTATCTAATGTTGCGTAAGGACGGCCTGACGGTCGCCGAGCGGGGCCCGGATGTCTACCGGGTCGTCAGCGAGGCGATGGTGATGAAGGGCGATCGGCGGGCGTGGCTGTGCAACGAGACCGGCCGTCCGCTGGTCGGGCGCCTCGACAAGGCCCGCTCAGAGGCCAATGCTGCGCTCGATCGGTGGCACCGTGGGGCGATCGTCCGCGTGGAGCACATCGAGCGCCGCGCCGGGATCGGCCGCATCGAGAACTCGACGCGCGTCGAGCTAGTTCGTCCCGTCGAAGGCTAGGCCTTACTCGAAGGCTTCCAGAGAGGATTTCTCGATGAAAGGGTGCCGGCACGCGGTGCAGGTGACGAAGTAGACGGCCCCACGGACGGACGGCTGCACGCGAAAATCCAGCGTCGCGCCGGTCTTCAGGCAGGCCGGGCAGCGCATGCCCTTCAGCCAGTAGGCCACATCCGGCTGGCTGCGTGTGAAGCTCTCCACGTCCATGTGGAGGGGAAAGCTGTAGCGGCACCCCTTGCAGAAGGCCTTGTATTCGCCGTCGGTCACCCGGCTGTCACGGGGGATCATATACTCGGTGGAGTTCTTGCAGACGGGGCAGGTGATGTCCGCTAATCGCCGTTCGACGCTTTCAAAATCCATTGCGTGTGTCCCCTGAGGTGCCCTCACTGTAACGGATCGGGCGCCCGTGCGCAATCCGACGGAGCGCTTTCAAATCGTCGCGCCATCCTGCACCGAAATGGCCTTGTCAGGCAGAGATGCTCTCGCTATACTACAGTCCGAGCAGCCCGGCGCGCGGCAATCCGGTCTTCATTCGTGAACGTATGCACCTGATCAACGAGAATCTGGCCGTCGGCAACGCCCAAGACGCGGAGCGTCCCGTCCGGTTCATGACCGCAATCCTGAACGTGGCGGCGGAGAGCCAGATCGATCCACCGGCCGGGCGGGCCTATGCCTGGATCCCATTCAAAGAGTTTTCCGAGGCCGATCCGACTCTGCTGGATGAAGCGGTCGAGTGGCTCGAGCAGCACGAGAAGGACCACCGCCTGATGGTGTGCTGTCGAGCTGGTATGGGCCGGTCGGTGTCGGTGGTCATTGCCTACCTCTGCCTGATCAAAGGGGTACCATATCAGGACGCGGTCAAGCAGGTCACCGCGCGCCGACCGGGGGCGACGCCGCTCCCCAATCTGGAAGGCACCATTCGCTTCCTCCGCGAGCTGCGTGCAAAGCGGAACGGAGGCCATGCCGGAACTCCCTGAAGCCGAGACCATCGCCCGCCAGCTCAGAGCGCGGCTGCTCGGCGCAACGATCACCGAGTGCCGGATCGAGCGCGCGGACATCGTGCGCGAGGGCCGTTCCATGCTGCCATGGTATCGGGGGGCCCGCCTGGTCTCGGCGAGCCGGCTCGGGAAAAGCGTGGTCCTGGAGGCAGAGAGATCGGGCGAGACTCGCTATCTGGCCTTCGAACTCGGCATGACCGGCCTCTTGTTCTTCACCCTGCTCGATCCCTCTTACCGGAAGCATACCCACCTCACCCTTTCGCTGACCGGCTCGGTCCCGGCGCTGTATTACTGGAACCCCAGACGGTTCGGTCGGGTCTACCTGCTCGACGGGTCTGGCCTGGCGCGGTTTGCTACGCGACGGTTCGGGTACGATCCGTTGACGGTGCCCTGGGAAGACTTCCGGGCGGAGGTGGCGCGCCGGCGCGGGCGCCTCAAGGCCCTGCTCATGCATCAACAAGTAATCGCCGGTATCGGCAACATCTATGCGAATGAGATACTATTTCGCGCCCGCCTGCATCCTTATCGGGTGGCGAGCTGCTTGCAAGCCCTGACCGTCCGGCGCCTCTACGACGCGATGAGAGACGTCCTAGGCGAGGCCATCGCGGCCGGGGGCTCCAGCGTCCGGGATTTCCTGGCGCCCGACGGGACGAAGGGGGACTACTGGAAGCAGCATCGGGTGTATAACAAAGCCGGGCTGTCGTGCCCGGCCGGGTGCGGGAGCACGATTCGCCGCTTGACAGGCGAGCGCAGCTCGTTCTACTGCCCGGCCTGCCAGCGGAAATAGGCCAGGAATTATTGAAATATGAATAACTTAAGAGTCTCGCGCAACAGAGGTGGGCTAGGTCTTTTGGTTCGGACGATAGGCCCTTTGGTTGATTGAGTTAAGTAGCCGACTTCGCTACACTACGTTTTTTCTGAATCTGTAACCCTCACCGAGGAGATATCCGTAATGGCCAAAGTGCTCGAAGGCTCTGGGATGGGGCTGATGAAAAAGTGGAGCATCGCGGTCCCCCATTACGTCGTCGTCACGTCTGTGGAGGAACTGGCCAAGCTCGGCGATGCCAACGATTGGCTCAAGAAGAGCAAGCTGGTCGTCAAGGCCCACGAGGCGTTGGGCTCGCGGTTCAAGCTCGGCCTCGTGAAGGTGGGGTTGGACCTGAAAGGCGTGCAGGCCGCCGCGAAAGAGATGCTGGGCCGGCAGGTCGGCAGCATCACGGTTTCTCAGGCGATCGTCTCGGAAATGGTGCCGCACAAGGAAGAGTACTACGCGGCGGTCAAGTCCACCCGCGAAGGGGCCGAGGTTCTGCTCGCCAACTGCGGCGGCATCGAGGTCGAATCCAACTGGGATCGGGTCAAGAAGCTGAAAACCGAGGTCGGGGACACGCCGTCGCCCGACGCGCTGGAAAAACTGGCGAAGGAGGCCGGCTTCTCCAAGGACTTGGCCAAGAAGGTCGCGGACTTTTCGGGAAAGTTGTTCGCCTGCTTCGATAATGAGGATGCCCAGTATCTCGAAGTGAACCCGGTCGTGGTCCGGGAGAGCGACGGTCAGTTAGTCGCGCTGGACGCGGTGACGCTGCTGGACGCAGACGCCAAGTTCCGCCATCCCGATTGGGATTTCCCGTTCGCAGCGGAGTTCGGTCGGGCCTACACGAAGCATGAACTGGACGTGATGGCGGTGGATGCCAAGATCAAGGGATCGGTGAAGTTCATCGAGATCCCGGGTGGGGACACGGCGATGCTCCCGGCCGGTGGCGGCGCGAGCGTCTATTATTCCGACGCGGTGGTGGCTCGCGGCGGCAAGCTGGCCAATTACGCGGAATACTCCGGCGACCCGCCCGACTGGGCCGTGGAAGTGCTGACCGACAAGGTCTGCTCGTTGCCCGGCATCAGGAACATCATCGTGGGCGGCGCGATCGCTAACTTCACCGACGTAAAGAAAACGTTCGGCGGCATCATCGCCGGCTTTCGCAAGGCCAAGGCGGAAGACAAGCTCAACGGCGTGAAGATCTGGGTGCGCCGCGGCGGGCCCCGCGAGAAGGAAGGCCTGGAAGCAATGAAGGCCCTGCGCGAAGAAGGGTTCGACATCCACGTCTACGACCGCCATACCCCGCTCACCGACATCGTCG
>CAZSUT010000106.1:0-4835 GCA_964610095.1 uncultured Nitrospirales bacterium
ACCACTAAGCAAAAAGACGATTCCTGACACCACCGCACCAAAAATTGTTACAGACGGGAAGCCTTACAAGGCTTTGTTGGAGAGACGCTGCTGCGATTTCCGGATTCGCTCCTCCGTGGCCGGATCCCCGAATCCCTTCGCCTTGAACCGTTCCGCAAGCTTGTGATTCGTCGGATCGAGTTCCAGCGAGCGGAGCCAAGCCTCGCGAGCTTCGCCCCGGAGGTTCTGGGTGAGGTAGATCTCGCCGAGGTGCTCGAGAAAGACGGGATCGTCGGGCACCACGGCAACAGCCTGTTTCATTTCTTCCAGGGCCGCCTGGAAGCGGCCCATCTTGTAATAGGCCCAGGCGAGACTGTCGAGATAGTAGCCATTCTGGGGCTTGACCGCGAGCGCCCGTTGGATCAACGCAACCGCTTCTTCCAATCGCATGTCGCGCTCGGCATAGGTATAGCCCAGGTAGTTGAGCGCATCGGCGTGCTTGGGATCCAGGCGGATGGCCTCCTCCATCTCATGGACCAGTTCGTCGAACCGGCCCATCTTGTCGTACGCGGTCCCCAGGTTGAAATGAAGATCGGCGCTTTCGGGATTGCGCTGAAGCCCCTCGCGAAAGACCGCCACCGCTTCCTCTTGGCGCAACGCCTGGAGTAGGGTCAGGCCTAGCAATAGATACGCCTCCTTCATCTTGGGGTTGAGGACGATGACCTGTTGGAGATGTGGGAGAGCCTCCTCATTCCGTTTCAGGCGATACAGCAGGTAGCCAAGATGGAGATGCGCATCGGAGTACCGTTCGTCGGCCTGGATGATCGTCCGATATTCCGCGATGGCTTTGTCGAAATCCTTCATCTCTTCGTACAAGTAGGCCAGATGATCGCGGACTCGTAGCTCCTGCGGTCGCAAGACGAGGACGAGCTTGATCTGCTCGATCGCCTTGACATAGTCCTTCAGCTCCCCATAGATCAGCCCGATCCGGAGCTGAGCTTCCACGTCGTCGGGAGATTCCTGGATGGCTTCGCGCAAGAGGGCAAGCGCGGGCTCGTAGGCCTTCTGCGTTAACAGCAAGCGGACCAGCCGCTGACGCGCTTCCCGGTTGCCCTTGTTGACCTCCTGCAACACCTTGCGGAGGACTGCGATAGCCTGAGCCGTGTCGCCCTTGGCTTCCAGCGTCGCGGCCATTCCTAGGTAGGCCGGCTCGAAGCCGGGATTGATGGCGAGCGCGTCGCGATAGGCCTGCACGGCCCGGTCCCAGGCCTTCTGTTCAACCAGAATGTGACCCAGGTAGAGGTAGCCGGTTGACGCTGCAGTCTGCGAAACGGCAATCCCGCGGTGGATGGTCTGCTCCGCCTCGTCGTACCGCTTCAGGCCAGACAGCAACATCCCCATCGAAAAATAGGCCTGAGCTTCCTGGGGCCAGAGCGCCACGATCCGCTCATAGAGCTCAATAGCTTGCCCCGATCGGCCCGCCGCCACGGCCACGCTCGCCAGCATGTGTAGGGCCTGGAGGTTCGTCGCGTCTCGAGCCAGCGCAGCTTCGGCGTGGGCTTGAGCCTTGTCATGCGCGCCCTGGGCATGATAGAGCGTCGCCAGCCGAAGGTGGATCGCCACCGAGCTTGGATCGCGAGCGAGCGCCTTGAGGTATTCCCCCTCGGCCTCTCCCGCAGCATTGTTCAGCTCGTGCTGGTAGCCGAGCATGAAATGGTAGAATGCGACCGAATCCGGAGCTTGTTCTGACCCGGGCGGCTTTGCAGGCAAGCCCGGCCGTTCTGTGGCGAGTGCGTCAACCGACAAGAGCGCGAGGCAGGCCAGCACACCGATAGCCCATGCGTTCTTCCTCGTGCTCAGTGCGCCGAACATCGCATCGTCGCGCTCACTGTCGTCCAGGGGGGATAATCCTTAGCGTCTAGTTTCTATGCAGGATTATAGGGGCGTCTCAACGGAGAGTCAAATCGGCTCCTGGATAATAGTTGGCGAACTTGGCGTACTCAGGGAGGAATGTGAGGTTTACCACCCCCGTCGGTCCATTCCGGTGCTTGGCGATGATAATCTCTGCCACCCGTTCACGATCGACCTTCTCCTCGCTTCTCTCCTCTTTCCAATCCTCCGTTTTGCCCTTCTCCGCGGCGTGCAGGTCTCGACGGTAGATCATCAGGACCAAATCAGCATCCTGTTCGATGGCTCCCGATTCCCGAAGATCGGCAAGAACAGGTCTCCTGTCCGGTCGACTCTCCACCGCCCGACTGAGCTGAGAAAGGGCAACAATCGGTATATTCAATTCCTTGGCGAGTGATTTCAGTGACCGGGAGATGTCGGAAATCTCCTGCTGGCGATTCTCCGCGTCGCCGCTGCCGGACATCAGCTGAAGATAATCAACCACCACGAGATCAAGGCCGGTTTCCGCCTTTTGACGACGGATTTTGGCGCGCATTTCCAGGGCGGTAATGCCCGGAGTATCGTCAATGTAGATTCTACTTTCACTCAACCTGCCGGCTGATCGGGTCAGGCTGGTCCAGTCTTCTCGTTGTAGTTGGCCTGTTCGGATACGGTGCATATCCAGTCGTCCATCGGAGCTCAGCAGGCGCATGCATAACTGCTCCTTTGACATCTCCAGGCTGAAGATGGCCACTTTATACTGACGTGGATGTAGCGCTGCGTGCATAGCCATCCCTAGCGCTAAGCTGGTCTTGCCTGTGCTTGGCCGCCCGGCCACGATGATCAGATCGGAGGACTGGAGGCCGGCGGTCTTTTCATCCAGATCCGAAAATCCCGTCGGGATGCCGGTGATTTTTTCCTTCTGTTCATACAGCTTGTTGATGTGTTCCACCGTCTCGGTCACGACAGCAGGCATCGGACTGAAGGAGCGTTTCAACCTGCGTTCCGCAATCCCGAAAATGTTCTTCTCAGCGTAGTCCAGTAATTCATCGACCCTCTTGGTTCCCTCATACCCGCGAGTGACGATTTCTGTAGCCACATTGATGAGAATGCGGTTGATCCCGGTTTCGTGGATGAGCTTGGCGTGGTAGGTCACGCTGGCCGCCGTCGCGACTGATTGGGCGAGATCGGTCAGGTACGCATTGCCCCCGATCGCTTCCAAAGCTCCGACGTGCTGGAGGTGGTCGGAGAGGGTCACGAGATCGATCACCTGATTTTGTTCCGCCAGGGCGATCATGGCCTCGAAGATCCGACAGTGTGTGGGGAGATAAAACTCGTCAGGGCTGATGACCTCGAGGGCCTTGTAGAGCGCCTGGTTGTCCAGGAGAATGGCGCCGAGGACGGCTTTCTCAGCTTCGAGATTCTGCGGGGGGAGTCTGAAGGCAGTAGGGTCCGAGGGGTCCGGCAAGCCGCGGGGCTTCATCGGCGACCTCTTCGCGTCGCTCGCCGGGCACGAACCGCCACCTCGTGGCCGCGTACGCCTCTGGTGCGCGCCGTACCGCCCTGCGCGGCGCGGAGCTGCAGGAGCCGGTCGAGATCAAACGCAAACCCCGTGGAGGGGATCTCGCGACCGAAACGGCCGATCAGTTGATCGTACCGCCCACCGCCTCCGATCTCGGCGCCCACCCCGTCCACATAGATGTCGAAGACCAAGCCGGTGTAGTACTCCATCCGGCGAATCTCACCCATGTCCAGCAGGAGCGCGCCGCCCAGGCCGGCCGACGTCATCCGCTCCCACACTTCGCGCAACCGGGCGAGTGGTCGGCGGCAATCCTCGGTCGGAGGTGCCAGACGCGCCGCTTCCTCCAGAATCTCGGTGCCTCCGTAGAGTTCGGGTACCGCAAGGAGGGCTTTGGCAGCACGTCCACGCACGCCGGCTTGGTGCAACAGCACCTCCATCTTAGGCACGTCCTTCCGCGCCGCTGCTTCGCGCAGGCTGCGCTGTACGGATTCCGCCACACCGGTCCGGCGAAGCAACGCGTTGAAGAAGGCGCCCTGCCCGATCGCGATCGTGAAGGCCGTGACCCCGAGACGACGGAGGCACTCCGCCGCCACCATGATCGGCTCGACGTCGGCCGCCGTGCCCTTGGGCCCGATTAGCTCGAGTCCGATCTGGAAGATCTCGCGGTCGCGGCCCGCGTGCTCCGGCTCGTAGCGGAAGACATTGACGCTGTAACAAAGCCTCAGGGGAAACGGCGGGTTCACCATCCCCATGGCCACCATTCGGGCGATCTGGGCGGTGACGTCAGGGCGCACGACCAGGATGCGGCCCGTAGCCCTGTCCACCACCTTGTAGGACTTCTCGATCAGTTCGGCGTCGAGGCCGGGCGCCAGGATATCCAGGTACTCAAAGGTAGGAGGGATGACTTCCCGGTACCTGTGCTCACGAAACACCGAGAAGACGATGTCTTCGACGGCGCGCTTCTCGCCCGCCTCGACGGGCAGAAAGGTGGCGACGCCTTGAGGGATCGGAGAGCGGGCAGGTCGAGTCATCGTACAACGGACCAACGGACTTGAGGTCTTGCCGTGCGCCGCGCGGACGGCTAGAGACGAACGAGCTTGACCGAGATGATGTTCTTCGCGACCGTGACGGCCCGCAAGACTTCCGCGGGCAGCGGCGCGTCCACGCCCACAATGAGTAGCGCTTGGGCCCCCTTCTCTTCCCGCGAACACTGCATGCGGGCGATGTTGATCTGGTGCTCGCCGAGGATCTGCCCCACCTGGCCGATGACGCCTGGACGGTCGTGGTTCAGGATGAAGAGCATGTGTCCTTCCGGCACGATCTCGACCCGGAAGGAGTCCAATTGGACGATTCGGGGATCCTGTCGGCCGTACAGCGCCCCAGCGATCCGACTGGTCTTCTTCTCAGCCTCCACCTGGAGCGTGACCAGGCTGGTGAAGTCGCCCGC
>CAZSUT010000107.1:0-4714 GCA_964610095.1 uncultured Nitrospirales bacterium
TCTTCCAGGAGCTCGGCGGCGAGATGAACTTCTGGAAGCTGGCGATCCGGCCCGGCCAGCCCGTGGCCTTCGGCAAGATCGGCAAGACTCTGTCCTTCGGGTTGCCGGGGAATCCCGTTTCCTCGATGGTCACCTTCGAGCAGCTCGTGCGCCCGGCCATCCTCAAGATGTGCGGCAGCCAGGTGCTGAACCGACCGGTCGTCCAGGCGCTCATCCAGGAGAAGTTCTCGAAGCGGCCGGACCGTCGGCACTTCCTCCGCGGCATCCTCTGGATGGAGAACGGCATGCTGATGGTGCGAACGACCGGCAGCCAGGGCTCCGGCATCCTGACCTCAATGGTCAAGGCCAACGGCCTGATTGACGTGCCGGTCGAAGTGGAAAAGCTCAATCCGGGCGACGTCGTGAACGTGCAGGTACTGGGTGGCGGGTTCTGAATCATGTCGTCTTCCCTCCCGCCGATTCTCTGCTTCGTCGGCCGCTCCAATAGTGGGAAGACCACGCTCATTGAGCGCTTGATCCCCGTGCTGGTCCGGGAGGACTACCGGATTGCCACGATCAAGCACGCCGGCCACGGCTTTGACCTCGACACCGAAGGCAAGGACTCCTGGCGACTCAAGCGGGCTGGAGCCAAGACGGTCATCGTGACCTCCAAGGGCAGCCTGGCGATGTTCGCCGATGTGGACGAGGAAGTCCGGGTCAAAGAGCTGCGCGAGCGGTACGTGCGAGACGGTGTCGATCTGATCATCGCGGAGGGTTGGAAGAGCGAAGGCTACCCCAAGGTGGTCGTGGTGCGCGACCACGTCGGGGAGGTGGAAGTCTCGCCACAGGGCCTGCTGGCCCTCGTGTCCAACAAACCGCTCGATGGGGTGCCGGACGGCGTGCAGGTCCTCCATCCGGACGACATCGCCGGGCTGGCGTCCATTATCGGCAAGCGCTTTCCCCTGAGGCGTGGGCCGCGTGCCTGATGGAATTCAAGATCCCCAAGACCGTCCTGATCGTGGTCGTCGTGGCGGTTCTGGGGGTGGTCGCCGCAGCCGTGGCGATCCCGCTGACGAGCGCGCCGAAGTTCTGCGCGACCTGCCACACGATCAAGCCCTCCTACGATAGCTGGGTGCAGTCCTCTCACAAGGACGTGACCTGTGTGGCCTGTCACGTCAGGCCGACGTTCGAAGGGTTCATCCAGGACAAGGTCATCAAGGGGACGCACGACGTCTGGGTCACCTTCTTCGGCACCCCCAAGAAGCCGGAGGACCTGAAGGCGACCGTGTATTCCGAGGTCTGCCTGTCCTGTCACCGGAACATGCTGCGGATCTCGGAGATCGCCGAACGGGACCTGCCCGGTGCCCTGAAGAAGGCCGGCCTGATCATGGAGCACCGCAAGCACATGGAGGCCTTCCGGAAGCGGGGCAAGGGCGAAGGGTGTACGGCCTGTCACGCCGCCGTGGTCCACGCGAAGCCCTACAAGGGGTACAAGATCGTGATCCCGCGCGGGCACATCAAGATGGACGAGCTCCCGAAGGCAGAGCAGGTGGCTATCGAGGCGGCGATGGTCAAGGCCCACCGCGAGGCCGACTGCTTCCGGTGCCATGACGGAAAGACCGAATATGAGGGCAAGGTCCTGAGCCGGAAGTGCCTCACCTGCCACATCGACGAAAAACTCGAAGAATATCTCTTCTAGCTCATTCTTGCGAAACCCATGGCTGAACCGATCGTCCAAGTCCGGAATCTGACCAAGCGCTTCGGCGATTTTACGGCCGTGGACGGGGTCTCGTTCGACATCCGGCAGGGAGAGATCCTGGGCCTGCTGGGCCCGAACGGCGCCGGCAAGACCACGACGATCCAGATGCTCCTGGGGCTCATCACGCCGACCGCCGGCGAGATCCGCATGTTCGGGCTGCCCTTCGACCGCCACCGGGAGGAGATCCTGGGCCGGGTGAACTTCTCCTCGACCTATGTTTCGATGCCGCAGGCCTTGACCGTCGAAGAGAACCTCCGGGTCATCGCTAAGCTCTACGGGATGGATCGCGTCACCGCCCGGATCGGCGACATCGTCAAGCGGCTGGAGATGGAGGAGTTCCCGACGAAGATCACCCGCAAGCTGTCCTCAGGCCAGATGACGCGCCTCTCGCTGGCCAAGGCTTTCCTGACCGAACCGAAAGTTCTGTTCCTGGACGAGCCGACGGCCAGCCTGGATCCAGACATCGCGGATAAGACACGCGCGCTGATCAAAGAAATTCGCCGATCGACCGGGCTCACCGTGCTCTATACCTCGCACAACATGCGGGAGATGGAGGAGATGTCGGACCGGATCATCTTTCTCCAGCGGGGCCGGATCGTGGCGGAGGGGACGGCCGCGGCGATCAAGTCCGTCTATGGCGAGGCCGATCTGGAAGACGTGTTTCTGAAACTCGCGCGGACACCGCCCCCGGGTGTGAAGCATCCATGAAACTCCACCGCATCGCCGCGCTGCTGAGCCGCCACCTGTACCTCTACAAGCGGAGCTTCCCCCGTGTCCTGGAGATCATCTACTGGCCCTTCGTGGACCTCCTCATCTGGGGCTTCATCACGCTCTACCTCGCGCAGTTCAAGGAGGCGCTGCCGAGCTTCGTCGTGTTCTTCCTGGGCGCGCTGATCCTGTGGGACGTCCTGTTCCGCGCCCAGCAGGGGATCACCATCTCGTTTCTGGAGGAGATCTGGTCGCGGAATCTTATGAACCTGTTCGCCAGTCCGCTGACCACGGGCGAATTCCTGGCCGCCACCATGATCCTGAGCGTGAGCAAGGTCCTGGCGGTCTCGTGCGTGACGGTGCTGGCCGCGCTGGCGTTCTACTCGTTCAACATCTTCGTGCTCGGCGTGTCGCTCATCCCCTTCATCCTCAACCTCATCATCGCGGGCTGGTGCATCGGCGTGCTGACGACCGGGCTCATCATGCGGTACGGCCAGGAAGTGGAGGTCCTGGCGTGGGGCATGGTCTTCCTCTTCCAGCCGATCTCCTGCGTGTTCTATCCGATGAGCGTGTTGCCGGACTGGCTCCAGGCGATCGCGCAGATGAACCCGGCGGCGCACGTCTTCGAAGGCATGCGTACGGTCATCACCAACGGGACGTTTCCCGTGCACGAGCTGGCCTGGGCCGTCGGCCTAAACGCCTTCTACCTCACCGTGCTGGTTTTCTGGTTCCACATGATGTTCGCGGCGTGCAAGGACAAGGGATTATTGGTGCGCGTCGGGGAGTAGGGGCGGGTCCTGCCACCGCATAGCCCAGCGCAGCTGGGCGTTTCGCCGTCGAGGCCCCGCAGACCCGGGTGTACGCCCCGCGCTTCGTCTGGGCACCCATGCGGTGTCACCCGCTCAATTGCAACGGGCAGCTTCGCTGTCGCAGCCCCGCAGACTCAGGTGCGCCGCCTTCCGCTCCGCCAGGGTCCCGCTCAGCGCCACCCGCACGATCGCTTTGGACTGAGTGAACTTGACAGTGGTCAATGCTGGGAATAGGCTGCGGACCAGAGTGGACTAGTCAGCTATTCTTAGCCCACTCGCCAAGCTCACTTATACATCCGGGTGCACTCGCTCATTCCTCTGTTGAGAGGGCCTCGGCTGTTTTCCGCTACGTCGGATTTTGAATAATTTCAGTGGTTTCCTGCACCCACCTGACTTAGCTCCCTGTCCCAATCTCAACTTGGGCACAACACGCCGGATTCAGGTTCAACAAACCTCTTGACAACTTCACCGCTTCTCTACCTACAATATCATTTTACAGCATTCTCTCGCACCGAATGGTATTCCCCAAATGGGGGGCCGAACAACCGTCTAACAACCCAATAACAACCCGTAGGACGATGGAAAGGAGAACTGTGATGTTAAATCGACGTCAGTTCCTCCAATTCAGTGCAGTCAGCGCAGCCGGACTCGGCGCCTCGAGCCTCGTGGAGCTGGGATTCTCGCCCAAAGAGGTGCTTGCCGAGGTCCGCCAGTACAAGCTGGCCCGCACCACGGAGACACGCAGCACCTGTCCGTACTGCTCGGTCGCCTGCGGTCTCCTGATGTACAGCCTCGGCGACAAGGCCAAGAATGCTCCGGCCGAGATCATCCATATTGAGGGCGATCCGGACCATCCGGTGAACCGCGGCACGCTCTGTCCCAAGGGCGCGGGCCTGCTCGATTTCGTCCACAGCCCCAACCGGCTCAAGTACCCGGAGTACCGCGCCCCCGGATCGAACAAGTTTGTGCGTATCTCGTGGGACGAAGCCTTCGACCGTATCGCGCGTCTCATGAAGGACGACCGGGACAAGAATTTCATCGCGAAGAATGCGGACGGGGCGACGGTCAACCGCTGGCTCAGTACGGGCTTCCTCGCGGCCTCGGCCTCGAGCAGCGAGACCGGCTACCTCACGCACAAGGTCGTCCGCAATCTCGGGATCCTGGCGTTCGACAATCAAGCGCGTTTTTGACACGGCCCCACGGTGGCCAGTCTGGCCCCGACGTTCGGCCGCGGCGCGATGACCAATCACTGGGTTGACATCAAGAATGCCAACCTGATCCTGGTCATGGGCGGCAACGCCGCCGAAGCGCATCCCTGCGGTTTCAAGTGGGTAACCGAGGCCAAGGCGCATAACAAGGCCAGGCTGATCGTGGCCGATCCGCGCTTCACGCGCTCGGCCGCAATGGCCGACTATTACGTCCCCTTGCGCGCCGGCAGCGACATCGCCTTCCTGGGCGG
>CAZSUT010000108.1:0-4528 GCA_964610095.1 uncultured Nitrospirales bacterium
CGGATCCGCTTCAAGGCCGGCTCGGAGGTGGCTTCAAAGCGCAGGACCAGCGCCGGCTGGGTGTTCGAGGCGCGAATCAGCCCCCAGCCGTCGGGGAAGAGGACCCGCACCCCGTCGATGTCGATGATCATGTGCTCGCGGGCCAACTGCTTCTTAGCTTCCTCCACCACCTGGAACTTGACGTCATCGGGACAGTCCACGCGGATCTCTGGCGTGGACACCGTGTGCGGCAGATCGGTGAGCAGTGTGGAGAGCGGCCGGTCGGCCTTGGCGAGGATCTCGATCAAGCGGCACGACGCGTAGATGGCGTCATCGTACCCGAAGTACCGGTCGGCGAAGAAGATATGGCCGGACAGCTCGCCGGCCAGCGAGGCCTTCTCCTCCTTCAGCTTGGCCTTGATCACGGAGTGGCCGGTCCTCCACATGATGGGCCGTCCGCCGTGCTTGGCGACGTCATCATAGAAGACCTGGGACGCCTTGACTTCGGAGATGATCGTGGCGCCCGGCTTGTCTTTCAGAATATCACGGGAGAACAGCACCATGAGCTTGTCACCCCAAAGGATCTGCCCTTTCTCGTCCACCGCACCGATCCGATCGGCGTCCCCGTCGTACGCGATCCCGACATCCGCACCGGTCTCGCCCACCTTGCGGATGACATCTTGCAGGTTGGCCACCACCGTGGGATCCGGCTGATGATTTGGAAACCGGCCATCTACCTCCTCATACAGCCCGGTCACGCGGCAGCCGAGTGTGCGCAGGGCGTCCGGGCCTACCAGCCCGCCCATGCCGTTGCCACAATCCACGACGACGTGCAGCCGGTCGGCCCGCACGTGCGCGAATGCTTTCTTGATGTAGGCCAGATAGTCCGGAATGATGGCGTGCTCCGACACCCGCCCCTGCCCGGATTCGAACCGTCCGCGCTCGATGTCGGCCTGCAAGGACTGGATCGCAGCCCCATGGAGGGAATCCTTGCCGAGACAGAGCTTGAAGCCGTTGTACTCAGGCGGATTGTGACTGGCCGTGATCATCACCCCGCCACCCACCGGCAGCGTGAAGAGCGCGAAATAGAGCAACGGCGTCGGGCAGATGCCGATATCCACCACATCTAGCCCGCACCCCAGCAGGCCCTTCAGCAGCGCCTCCCGCATCACCGACGCGCTCGTTCGCCCGTCCCGCCCCACGGCGATGGCTTTGGCGCCCGCGCGCACGGCGCGGGAGCCGTAGGCGCGCCCGATCTTCTCGGCCAACTTGACCGTCAGATCCTTTCCCACAATGCCACGGATATCGTATTCTCTGAAGATAGACATCGTTATACGTTAAACGTTATTCGTTAATCGATTGGGCCCTGAACTACTTATGCAAACGACTAAATGCTGGCACATTGTCATTGCGAGCGGAGCGAAGCAATCTCGTTCCTCCATTCATGCCGAATGAGAGATTGCTTCGTCGCCTGACGTCTCCTCGCAATGACACTCTGTTTAACGTCGTTCTGTTCGTCCATAGTCATCCGCGAGGCGCACGATGTCGTCTTCGCCGAGATAGTCGCCGCACTGCACCTCGATGATGTCCAGCGGCACAGGGCCAGGATTCTCCAGACGATGCGGCGTCTCCTTCGGGATGCCCGTGCTCTGGTTGACGTGGAGATCGAAGACGCGCTCGCCACACGTAACCCGCGCGGTGCCGCCCGTGACAACCCAGTGCTCGCTGCGACGATGATGGTACTGCAGCGACAGGCGCCCGCCCGGCTTGACCGTCACGCGCTTGACCTTATACTGAGGTCCCTCCTCCAGCACCGTGTAGCTGCCCCAGGGCCGATGGACGGTCTTGTGGATCAAGTGCTCCGGGGCCTTCTGCTTGCGGAGCAGTTCCACCACCTGCTTGACGTCCTGGGCCCGATCCTTGGGGCAGACCAGCGTGGCGTCGGCCGTGTCCACGACCACCATGTCCTTCAGCCCGATGGTGGCCACCAGCCGCTGCTCGCCGTAGAGGACAGAGTCGCGGCTGCCGAGGTCCACGATCCGCCCGATGCGGACATTGCCGTTGCGGTCGGCGTCGGCGACTTCGTTGAGGCTGCTCCAGTTGCCGACATCGCTCCACCGGAACGGCGCCGGAATGACGGCCGCTCGACGGCTCCGCTGCAGCACCCCGTGGTCAATGGAGATGGACTCGGCCGTTTTGTAAAACCGATCCAGCGCCTGGGTTTCGTTGGACGTGCCCAGCACCTGGCCCAGTTGCTTCAGTCCGCGCGCCAGCTTGGGCAGCGCGGTGGCCATTTCCTCGAGGATTGTGTCGGCCCGCCACACAAAGATCCCGCTGTTCCAGTAGAACCCGCCGGCGCGCAGGTAGCGCTTCGCGGTGGGCAGGTCCGGCTTTTCCACGAATTGGGCCACCGCCAGCGTCTTGAGCCCGCCCTGCGCGAGCAACGGACGACGTCCCGCGGCCTTGATGTAACCATAGCCGGTCTCCGGTCGCGTGGGCTTGATCCCGAAGGTCACGAGTTTCCCAGCCTGGGCCACCTGGATGCCAAGGGCGACCGCCCGGAGGAACTTCGTCTCATCGGGAATGACGTGGTCGGCAGGCATCACCAGCATAACGCCGTCGGGGTCCATCCGGCGGACGGCTTCGGCCGCCCAGCCAATCGCCGCCGCGGTGTTGCGGGCCACCGGCTCGATCAGGATATTCTCCTTGAGAACCCCGTCAGGCCCGTCCAGCTGAATGCGGATGCCGTCCGCGTGGCCCACGCCCGTCACCACGAGCGTCCGCTCCGCGGGGACAATCGGGCGCACCCGAAGGACCGTCTGCTGGATCAACGTCCGATTACTGAGGACCTTGAGGAGCTGCTTGGGGTAGAGCTCACGGCTGAGCGGCCAGAACCGGGTCCCGCTCCCACCGGCCAGCACGACGGCATAGAGATGTGGGATGGGCTTCGTCACAATCCCTTATCAATGAGATCGTGCAGGTGGATCATGCCGCGGACGATGGAGCCGGCGTCAACGACCGGCAGCACCGCCAGCGGTTTCTCGCGCTCCTCCATGATCTTGAGCGCCTGAATGGCTTTCTCATCCACGTTGACACGGATTGGGTTGGGATTCATGATCTCCCGGATGGTCATTTTAAAGATGTTCCGTCCCTCGCCGACCGCGCGACGGATGTCATAGTCGGTCACCAGGCCGACGAGCTTGCCCGTGTCGTCGACGATCGACACCGCGCCGGTATGCTTGGCGGTGATCTCGGAGAACATCTCCTGCACGGACGCGTTCACGTTCACCACCGGGTTCCGCGTGCCCGTCCGCATGAGATCGCGCACGGTCAGGAGCAGGCGCTTCCCGATCTGCCCGCCGGGGTGATACAGCGCGAACTCTTCCGGCTGAAAGTTGCGGAGCTTCATCAAGGCCATCGCCAGCGCGTCGCCCACGACCAGCGCCGCCGTCGTGCTACAGGTCGGGGCCATGTTCAACGGGCAAGCCTCTTCCTCGACCGGGGTCAGGAGGACGATGTCGGAATTGCGCGCGATCGCGGAGTCGGCATTAGTAGTGATCGTGATGAGTCGGGCCCCGATGCGCCGGATGGTCGGCAGGAGGCCGATCAGCTCGTCGCTTTCGCCCGACTTGGTGATGGCGAGGATGACATCGTCCTTGTGCGCGATCCCAATGTCCCCGTGCGCCCCCTCCGCGGGATGCAGGAACATGGCCGGCGTGCCCGTGGAGACCATGGTCGAGGCGATCTTCTGCGCGATAATCCCGGACTTGCCCATCCCGGTCAGGATGACCTTGCCCGGACAGGAGTAGATCAGCAAGACGGCTTTCTCGTAAGCCGGCCCGACCGCCTCGCGGAGCCTCCCGAGGGCACGGCTCTCAAGCTCCATGACGCGGTTGATCTCAGCGAGGATGTCCATGGGGCGCAATTCTAGCAGAAAGAGGGGTTGTGAGAAAATGCAAGAAGGGATCGGCTTATTATGGCCTGGCCACGGTAACCTTTACACGCTCACCGGCCCCAACAGTCACAGTGGCAAAGGCTTTGACGGAATCACCGATGCTTGGCCGTGGGATCGTTGCCCAGAGAAACCGATAGGGTGGTAAGTCCTGCGTAACGGTGCAGCTGAGGTAGTAGTTGCCGGCCGGGATGTTTGAAAACTCAAAGCGCCCCTCTGACCCAACGACTGTCGCACGGGTCACCCAAAACGCGCGAGGGTCGCGTCCGATGATATTGTGATTGCGGACGAGGTAGTGCTCAAACCATTCAGTGGTATACGCGGTTACCGGAATCAAGTAGACAAACGACTCTTCGCCATGGGCGATCTTCCCATCGCGCAGCTTGACGGACACATCTCCGGAGATCGTCGCAGTCCCCTCTTCGCGGGAGTTAGCAGTGTCCTGCTCACTCAACAGAGACTTGTGAGCGTAGCCATGGAACGTGTGATAGAGCGTGTCAGGCAGCGTGCATGCTCCGAGGAATCCAGTTATCAGTATCACGAGAATGATGATTACTACTTTACTCATGGGACCTTGAACCGCTCCCTCTCCTTCAA
>CAZSUT010000109.1:0-4527 GCA_964610095.1 uncultured Nitrospirales bacterium
TAGGAGCCCGGAATGCCGGTGACGGCTTCATAGGCGGATTTGGTGGCCCCGTAGATGGAGACATTGATGCACTCAAAGCCGATCCCCTGGAGTTCCTCCGCTACCGGCTCCGTGATCCGGGTGGCGTTTGTGATCAGGTCGAGGACAAACCCCAGGCGCTTGGCTTCGCGGAAGATCGCGAACACGTCGGGCCGCGTGAAGGTCTCGCCTCCCGTGAAGGTGAGCATTAAAACCCCGAGGTCTGCGAGTTGCTGCAGGATAGAGAAGACTTCTTCCATGGTGAGCTCCTGCGGCAGGCTCCGATGGGTCGGGTTATAACAATGGACGCACCGGAGGTTACACCCGTAGGTCAACTCAATAATGGCGGTATTGGGCTCACGGGCGGCCCTGACCTTGGTTTCGAGGGCCCTGAAGAAAGCTTTTTCGGGCAGACGTTCCATCCAGACCCATCACGCGTCGGCGCCCGGGCGTCAGACCGTGGCCGACGTCACCATGGCGCCACGCGATTGCTGCAGGAACTCGACAACATCCGGTTGGTTCAGAAATGCCAATTCGTAGCAGTCGATCCGGTCGGCCAGCTCGCTGAACAAGCCCACCGTCTTGGTCATGCCTTCCCGATCCCAGTAGGGAAGGAAGCACTGTTGCAAGCCCAGTTGGCACATCTCACTGGAGGACAGCTTACGCACTCGGTGGGCGCCCGCTCCATGCCGGATGACATAGAGGCGGTCCAAAGGAACCACCTGCCCGTTCACCGCGTGGCTGGTTCCGTACCAGGGGGTTCCGCAGAGCAGGAACCGGTTATCTACTTTCCTGATGATGATCCGCTCATCGCTCAGGACCGTCTCACCCTGGGCGATATAGAAATCGGATAGAGTCGACTTGCCTGCGCCGGACGCGCCTGTAAACACCCACCCCTTCCCGTCCACGACGACCCCCGCTCCATGCATCAGGGATCCCCCTTCCCTGCCCAGACGCATCACCAGGCAGAACTCCACAACGGGGCTAATAACCGCCGGAGGCACCCAGCCTCGTCGCCCGGTCCTGTGATGCCGTCGCTCCCGAGTCCAGACCTCGCCTCGAGCGCACTCCTTGTCCAGCACCAGCCGGTTGAATGGTCTCTTCGAGTGCGTCTGTAGGGTCTCCACATAAAACCCGGCCTCAGCCTCGTAGAGCTTCCAGAGTCCGTGACAGGCGTCGAAGATCATCCGGCCGTGCGGGATCTCAGGAAGCTGGCTGGTGACCCGGACTTCCAGCTCGATGTCCGCCGGGTCGTCGCCGTCTGTGTAAAACGGCTTGAATATCCACTGGGGCCAGTACAGAGCGGGGCGGTTCTTTGCCTCGCTGAGGCGGATCCGTAGTTCGCCAAGTTTCAGGCCGATCTTCATGAGGGCACGAGGCCCGCGCTCACGATGGTGAGTGGGCGCTGTCGCCACTGGGAGTAGCACGCCGGCACGTCCTGCCCGGGGAGCATCCTGCCGTCAGGGTTCTTGTCGACAGGGAGGCTGTGGTTGTGGTGCACTGGGCGAGGATGGCCTGTTGCTGATTGAGCTCGACCTGGAAAATTTGCGGGGGCGTGTACGGTTTTTTGGTCATCATGTCAGTTCCCTCCCTTGGCTCTCAACGGATGCAGAAGCTGCCGGCCGGTCGCCCGTTCGGCCCGGTCCACCGCCACATCGCAGTAATACGCGATGGCTGGTTCCGGGTCGTTCATCTGGTGGCGAAACACAGTCGGAGACTTTTCGCAATATGCGTAGACTTCGCAGGTCCGGCAGGGCGAGTCGGTTTGGTAGTGCAACGACCGGAGCTCAAGAAAGACCTTGTCGATGGCTTCCTTGAGCGAATAGGTGCGTAACGAGGCCCGCCGCTCGTACTCCATCGCGCAGGTCCCGAGTTCTCCCCATGCATTGATGTGAATGGCGTTGGACGCGCAGCCGCACCGGTACAGGCGCGTGGGCGGTTTGGAGAGCAGGTCCGGGCCCTGGTTCTGGTCGTCGAGGCACGCCCCCGATTCGTCTGTCCGCTGGTCCTCTGCGGCCTCAAGGTCATGGATCTCTTGGGGCGAGAGGCGATAGGCTAGGGGGCCCAGGTCTCCGTTTAGTCTTGGCGAGAGCCGCGTCGTGAAACCGAATTCCAGGCCGAAGGATTCGACGAAGGCCCTGATCTGGGGGAGCTCCTCCTTGTTCCAGGTCATGGCCTTCGTCTTCAACCGGAACGGAAGCCCGCTGGCCTTCAAGAGGCGCATCCCGTCCAGGAACTTGCGAAACGACCCGGGGACCTGCGTGAAGCGGTCGAAGGCCTCTTCGTTCACGGAATGGCACGAGATGTCCAGAAAGAACGGGGGATTCCGTGTGAGTCGCTCGATGAGGGCTTCGGTGAACAGCGTCGCGTTCGTGAAGATTGTGAGGATGAAGCCATTTCGGGCGGCGTATTCGTAAATCTCGAAGAACTCCTTTCGCATGAACGCTTCGCCGCCGGTGAAATTCAGCCAGAAGATGCCCAGGTCAGCCATGTCATCCAGGATGCGAAGGATCTCTGTGAGGGTCAACTCCCGAGGGAAATAGTCCCGCTCGTTGTAGCAGTCGGTGAAGCAGTGAAGGCACCGGAGGTTGCAGCGGTAGGTCAGTTCCATCTGGGCCTTGATGACCCGATCCTGCGCGAGGGAGTGCTCGTAGATCTTGCGGCTGAAGTCCTTGTACTCGATCGTGGGGATCCGTGTGGCCTCAGGCATGGCGTCCCTCGCGCGCGGGGATCGAGACGAGCTCTGGCACCTTTTCGGGACAGGGGAACGTGGGGAGGTGGTGGTAAAACCCGTCCCGGAACGAGCCGGTTCGGAGGTCATAGCTGTGTGTGCGGTTTCCGGAGCAAAGTTGTAGCTGTCCGTAGGCGTCAATGTGGAATGAGCGCTTCCCACTCTGGCAGACCGGCTTCGCCTCCGCTGATTCCCGGCAGGCTTCCGTCCAGAGTTCAGCGTTTTGCCGTTCGATGTCCGCCAACTCCTCATCGGTCAATGCGAACCGTCCCGGCGCCTCGCTCCCCTCGAGCGTGAGCCGCATCCGCTCGCCCAACTTGTAGCCGACCGGGCCGAGGCTCCGGACGAAGCGCTTGATCTCCAGAATCTCATCCCTGTTGAGCGTCATTGCGGTCGTCTTCAGCACGAGGGGGAGCCTTCGTTCCAGGAGCAGCCGGATTGCCTGCAGACACCGGGAGAAGGACCCCTTCCCCTGCGTGATCCGCTCGAACGTGTCCTCGCGCATCCCGTGCAGGCTGATCTCGATCCGGTACGGGGGCATCGTCGCTAAACGGTCGGCAATCTCTTCGGTGATCAGGGTCCCGTTGGTGAAGATGGTAACCAGGAACCCGTTGGTCTTGGCGTGCTCATAGATGTGGAAAAAATCGGACCTGGCCAAGGGCTCCCCGCCGGTCAGACACAGTTCCGCACAGCCGGCTTCGGCCAATTCATCCATGATGCGGATGATCTCCGTCGTCGCCAGCTCTGTCCGGATCTTATCAGGCCGGTTGAAACAGTCCGTATAGCACATGACGCAGTGGAGGTTGCAGCGGCAGGTAATCTCCCACTGGCAGAAGAGCGGGTAGCGTTCCGGCGCCAGGTGGAGCGGCTTGCGTCCAATCATAGGGTGGGGGAATCCATTTTCCTGATCAGTTCCATCATGGAAAGCCTTCGCAGGAACTTGACCGTGTCTTTTCGAAGGCGATCGGCCGGCGCGTCGAATGCATTATCCAATTCGCTGATAATTTGGTCAACAGATTTTTTCCCGTCCAGCTCCTGCCAGATGCATGAGCCTACGTCATTCAAGTGCATGAGCTGGCCTTCGTTCGCGTCGATCAGCACAACGCGCCCTTCGATCACCCGCCACTTGACGTGACAGGCGCGTTCGTACTGGTCCGACGCCTTCGGTGTGGACCGGACGATCAGGTCTTCGAGTCCCACGTTCACCTTCGCCTCACGAGAGCGGAGACACCCAGCAGGAGTGCGAGGGACGCCGCCTTAAGGAGATGCCGTCGTGCCTTGTAGAAGTTCCGCTTGCGCAGGTACAGTCTGGCCAGCGCCCAGTGGAGGCCAGGCGGGCGCACACCATGGCGGAATAGGGCGTGGTAGCAGGCCACCGCCTCCTCCAAACGGTTCAGCGCCTCGGCAACGCGGGCTTTCACCCAGGCGTGTCGGCGGTCATGGCGAAGGCTTCCGACTGCGGGAGACTGATACCGTTCAAGCTCTCGCCAGGCGTCCTCGTAGCGTCGAAGGTGGAGGTTACAATCGGCCAGGCCCAGCCGCAGCGCCGGGTCATTAACTCCGTTCTGTGAGAGTTCTATGCCCAGAGCCAACGCCTGCGCCCAGTTTCCTTTCTCCGCCAGCGACTCAAAGTCGAACAGGCGGTAAGAAGGATGAGTCGGATCGAGGCGTTTCATTTGCTCGTAGGAGGCACGGGCTTCGCGCGTGAGACCCTGATCCAGGAGAACCGGGCCGGGGTGGTTGTACCGGGTCCGGTAGGAAGGATCGGCTTCGATCGC
>CAZSUT010000110.1:0-4387 GCA_964610095.1 uncultured Nitrospirales bacterium
CGCGGTCCTCTCCCGGATAGGTCTTCTCGTCGCCGCCGTTGAAGAAGTAGGTGACGTGGGCGTACTTCTCGGTCTCGGCGATGCGGAGCTGCTTGAGCCCGCGCTCGCTGACGATCTCCGGCAGGATTCTGGTCAGGCGGAACGGGGCAAACGCCGCCGGGTGCGTGAACGTCTCGTCGTACGAGGTCATCGTGGCGAAGGCCGCCAGCTTCCGGACGGTCTTGCGGGGGAACGCGTCAAAGCTCGATTCGGTCAGGGCGCGCGTCAGCTCGCGGGCCCGGTCCGCGCGGAAGTTGTAGAAGAAGATCCCGTCGTCGTCGCCGATGCACCCGATCGGATGGTCGTGCTGGTCCACGATGACGGCCGGCAACACGAACTCGTCGGTCACGTTCGCCGCATAGCTCGCCGTTACGGCCTCCTCGGCCGAGCGTCGGTGCACGACGTGACCCTCCACGAGGGCGGCGTAGGCCTTGGCCACGCGGTCCCACCGCTGATCGCGATCCATCGCGTAGTAGCGTCCCATCACGGTGGCGATTGTCCCGACGCCAAGCTCATGCATCCGCGCCTCGATGGTTTTGATGTAGCCGAGGCCGTTCCGCGGGGGCGTGTCCCGCCCGTCCAGGAACGCGTGCACGAACACCGGCGGGCGGCCCTCCTTCTTCACCATCTCGAGGATTGTCTCCAGGTGGGAGATGTGGCTGTGTACGCCGCCGTCCGACAGGAGTCCCAGCAAGTGCAGGCGGCCGCCAGTGGAGCGGACCTTGTGTAGAACCTGCGCGAGCACCGGGTTCGTCGCGAAGGAGCCGTCCCTGATCGCCCGATTGATCCGAGTGAAATCCTGGTACACGATGCGGCCGGCACCGAGGTTCATGTGGCCGACCTCAGAGTTCCCCATCTGGTTGTCGGGCAGCCCCGTGTCCTCGCCGGATGCCGACAGCATGGTGTGGGGGCAGTTCCGAAGGAGCGAGTTGTAGAACGGCAGCCGTGCGAGGGCCAGGGCGTTGGCCTCCGTCTTCTGGCTCACCCCCCAGCCATCCAAGATGATCAATGCGACAGGCTTGATGTTAGATGCCATGCTCGGGTCAATCCTCAAAAGTTGTCACCCTGAACGAAGTGAAGGGTCTAGACACTGCCGCACACATGAGATTCTTCGCTTCGCTCAGAATGACACGCGCATTGTTACTGATTTTGGGGAAAAAGGCCAGCCCGTCTAAACAGGCTCGAACGGCGAGGCGACGCCCGGATAGGGGTGGGGCTGAACGGGCTCGCGCACGCTCTCGCGGGGCTGGCCTGCGTCGCCGAGCGAATGGAGCACGTGAGCCAGCGTGTTCCAACGCCCGCAGGCCTGGCAGCGCCCGCTCCATCCCCGCGCTTCATAGTGACAGGCCGTGCAGGCGAACGGGGCCCCAACGGGCCGTGGCCGGTTGAGGGCTTCCTGCAGGATCATCAGCGCCGATTCCGTGTCCCCCTTGCGGATGTAGAGGCAGGCCATGATCTTATGCAAGGCTCCGGTGGAATCCTGGAGACTCTCCAGCGTCGAGAGCAGATCGAAGGCGTCGTCGATCATCTCCAGCCGGTAGTAGAGCTTGCCGAGGGCCAGCTTGAGGAGCGGGTTCTGGTCGTTGCGGCTCAAGGCGACCTGGTAGATGCGGAGCATTTCGCCAGGCTCGCCTAACTCTAGATATAGATCCTCCAGGCGCTGCAGGAAGAGCGGATTGCCGGTCTTGACGTACGACTTCTCCCAAGACTCCGCCGCCTGCTTCAGCTTGCCTTCCCGGATGAGCAACTCGCCGAAGCCAATCCGCGCGGGTAGGAATCCTTTGTCCAGCTTGATGGCATTTCGGAAGTAGCGCCTGGCGAGGTCGAGGTCGCCGCGTTCCAAGTACTGTCGCCCGACCTCATATTTCAGCCCTGTCATGACCTGGATCTCGGCGCGGACTTCGTGGTCGGACAGGCCCGCCTTCAGGATCCGTTCCTGGACCGCATGGGCCGCTTTCCACCTGCCGTTCCGGAGGTGGATGTCCCTGATGCGGTAGAGGGCAGTCGGGTTGGTGCTGTCGTGTTTGAGCACATCCTCCAGCGCCTGGATCGCCTCGTCGTAGCGCTTGGCGTCTTCGAGGTCGCGGGCCAGAGAGAAGAGGATCTCCAGATTGCCTTCTTCGAGGGACCGGGCCCTCAGATGTAGCCGGATCGCCTCGTTGTAGTGTTTCTCTCGGCGGAAGATGTTGCCCAGCAAGAGCAGGGCGCGGGTGTGGGTGGGGTCCAACGCCAGCACCTTCTGCAACTGGGAGATCGCCTCGCTGGTCCGCCGCGAGAGCGAGGCCAGTACACCTCTGCTGTAATAGCTTTGGAGCTTCTCCTCACGCTTGCGCCGCTGGGTGGACCGCCAGTTGAGGAGGAGGACGCGGACCTCGCGCAGGCCGAACAGCAGCACGACCGCCAACGCGCCGCCCGCGATGCAGAAGAGCACGAGATAGATCGGGGTGACTGCGGTCGACGTTTGCTGCGACAGCCGGAGCGTGATCGGATCGGGGTTGAGGTCGCTAAAGTAGACGGCCGCCACGATCGCGGCGATCAGCGTGAACACCCACAGGAAGAAGCGCATCGGTTATCCCCGTTGCCTGGCGGTTCGCTCCCTACGCATCCGTACCTTGGGACTGCCGGCCGTTACAGTTGCGTGGGCCTTCGGCAGCGGCAGGCGCTTTGCGTCGGCCCAAAGCCGGTCCAGTCCGTAATGCTCGCGCACCCCGCGCGTGAAGATGTGGACGACGACGTCGTCGTAGTCCATCAGAACCCACACGCCAGCCTCGAGGCCTTCGAGGCCATAAAGGCGGTAGCCCTTTTCGTCAAGGACCTTCTCGATATGGTCCGTTACGGCGGTGACCTGGCGTTCGGATTCGGCTGAGCAGATGAGGAAATAATCCGTCACCCCGGATTTGAGAGCGACGTCTAAGATCACGATCTCAGAGGCTTTTTTCTCTTCGGCTGCGAGGGCAGCCAACCGGACTTTTACTCGTGACCCGCGTATTATTGCGGTACCCCTCCTGCTCCAGAAAGATACTCCAGTATATAAGACTCGACTGCTCTCGGCAAGAGGTTTTCGATGCTCTGCTTCGATTTAAGTCGCCTCCTGACCTCCTGTGACGACGCTTCGCAGGGGGGTATTGCCAGCGCCCAGAGCGACCGTGCGCTCTTGAGCCGGAACGCATACTTCTCAAGCTGACCAGCATCCAATCGGGCCAGTTGATCAGAGTCCGTCATGCAAAGAATCGGAAGGTTTTCCAATGACTTAAACTGGAAGCCGGCTCTTGAGACCACGGCGAAATCGCAACACTCCAGAAGGCGTTCCGGTTCCCTCCAGCTTGGCAATTCGAGAAAGGCGTCCAGGCCGATGATGAAGACCAGGTGGGTATCGGGCGGGTAGGTTTCCTTCAGGGTCCGGACGGTGTCGATCGTATAGGATTTCGCTTCGCGTTTCGTCTCGATGTCCGAGAGCTGGAAGTAAGGATACGGCGCGATGGCGAGACGTACCATCTCCAGTCGGTGCTTCGCCGGAATGAAGTCAGACGGCGGCTTGTGGGGCGGGCCGCCGGTCGGAATGAAGAGGACCGAATCGAGCCCAAGCTGGGTGCGCGCGGTCTCAGCGACGAGCAGATGGCACCGATGGATGGGATTGAACGCGCCGCCGAACAGCCCGAGCTTCATTCCCGGAGCTGGCCGGTGCCGAGCACGATGAACTTGGTGCTGGTGAGCTCCTCCAGGCCCATCGCGCCGCGCGCGTGGATTCGGGTCGTGCTGATGCCGATCTCAGCCCCCAGGCCGAACTGGTAGCCGTCGTGGAGACGCGTCGAGGCGTTGACGAAGACCGCGGCGGCGTCCACTTCGTTCAAAAAACGCATGGCCCGTCCGTGGTCCTGCGTCACGATCGCCTCGGAGTGCTGCGAGCCGTAGCGGGCGATGTGCCCCATGGCCTGCTCCATGTCGTCTACGACGCGAACGGCCAGGATGAGGTCCAAGAACTCCGTGCCCCAGTCGGAGTCGGCGGCGGGCTTGACGCCCGGCGCGAGCTTCACGGTGCGCGGGCAGCCGCGGACCTCCACACCGGCCTCCTTATAGCGCTTGATGAGCGGCGGCAGGAACGTCGGGGCGACGGCCTGGTGCACGAGGAGCGTCTCCATCGCGTTGCAGGTCGCTGGCCGCTGCACCTTCGCGTTGAAGCAGATGGCTTCCGCCATGGTTAGGTCGGACTTGTCGTCTACGTAAGTGTGGCACACGCCCTTGTCGTGTTTGATCACCGGGATGGTGGACTCCTTCATGATGAACTGCATGAGGCCTTCGCCGCCACGCGGGATGATGAGATCGATCAGCTTGTCCTGCTTGAGCAGCA
>CAZSUT010000111.1:0-4304 GCA_964610095.1 uncultured Nitrospirales bacterium
CCGTGTCTTCCACCGTGTCGTGCAGCAGCCCGGCCACGATGGCCGACACGTCGAGCTTCAAGGTCGCCAGGACCTCAGCCACGGCCAGTGGATGTCGCAGGTATGGCTCGCCGGACCGGCGGACCTGGCCCTCGTGCGCCCGCGCCGAGAAGTCGTACGCGCGACGGATCAGGTCCACCTGCGCGTTAGGGTTGTAGCGCTGAACCCGCTCGATCAGGTCGTGAATGCTGGTGGCGATCGAAGTTGCCATGCTTGCATTACCCGTTCACGCTGGCCCGCACGTCCCTCAGGCGGAGCTGCACCCGCTCCGTGCCATTCCAGGTATTGGTCTCGAGGACGCACGCGATGTCGACCGGCCCAGCCGGCGAGAGCCCGCGGGACTCCAGGGACCCCATCCGAAAGCCGATCGCCTCATGCTGCACTCCCCGGCCCGTCAGCACCAGCTTCAGGTGGTCGGCACCGACCACGCGGGCCGAGGCGACCCGGAGCCGCTTCAGCACCATCGTCGGTTCGGGATTCCCCGACCCGAACGGTCCGAGACGAGCGAGCTCCTGCACTACGGACGGCAAGAAGCCACCCGGTTCGACCTCCACATCACACAGCAGCCGGGGACGCACGGCGGGGCCTGCGAGCGGGCCCTCCAGGACCTCACTCAGACGGTCGCGAAACTCCGGGATGCGCGCTTCCCGGATGGTCAATCCGGCGGCTGCCGCATGGCCCCCGAACGTGTCGAGATGCTGCCGGCACTGTAAGAGGGCGTCATATACGCTCACCCCGGGGATACTCCGGGCCGATCCCCTGCCGACACCGCGCTCGTCCAGGGCAATGAGCACGGCCGGCCGATGGAACCGCTCCACCAAGCGGGCCGCGACGATCCCGATGACGCCAAGGTGCCAACCCCGCGAGGCCAGAACGATCGGTCCCGACGGCGTCGCTTCGGCCGCCTGGGCAGCCTCAGCGATGATGCCCTCTTCAAGGCGCTGCCGTTCCTGGTTCAAGCGATTGAGCAGCCCGGCGAGCTGGCCCGCCTCCCGCTCATCCTCTGTGAGCAACAACCGCACCGCATTGGCAGCGTCTCCCAGGCGACCCGCCGCATTGATCCGGGGGGCCAGCGCGAAGCCGACCGTGCCCACTCCGCAGCCCCCCTCCACGCCGGCCACGGCCTTGAGGGCGCGGATCCCAGGACGATTGCCACGGGAGAGCAAGCCGAGGCCCCGCCGGACCAGTCGCCGGTTCTCGTGCTGGAGAGGAGCGACATCGGCGATCGTCGAAAGAGCCACCAGGTCCAAATGGGCCTCTGGATCAAACTCAGTCGTCTCAAATTTCTGGCAGTACGCTGAGGCGACCTTGTAGGCCAACCCGCCGGAACACAAGCCGGAGAAGGGATAGCCAGAATCGCGCCGACACGGATTCAACACAACCAGGGCAGGCGGCAACGTGTCCCCTGGCAGGTGATGGTCCGTGACGATGACGTCCAGCCCGAGGGACCCGGCGAGGGCGATCTCGTCGTGCGAGGTGGTCCCGCAATCGGCCGTGATGAGGAGCGTCGTCCCAGAAGCTGCGATCCGTCTGACGGCGTCCGCGTGGAGTCCGTACCCTTCTTTGACCCGATGAGGAATGTAGAAGCTGGCGGCGAGCCCTAGGCTCTTCAAAAAGCCGAGATAGAGGCCCGTGGCGCAGGCTCCGTCCACATCGTAGTCCCCGTAGACAAGGACCTGTTCACGACGGCGGCGCGCCTGGTGCAACCGGTCCACCGCCTGCTCCATGCCCGCCAGCTGGAACGGATCAGGGCCTGGGGCATCCGCTCCATCGAGCGCCGCCCGCGCCTCCGGCACAGAGCGGTGTCCTCGCGCCACCAGGATGGCCGCGGTGAGACGGTGCACGCCCAGCGCGCCGCTCAACACCGAGCAGGCCTCGGCATCGGACGGACCTATCACCCATTCCTTGCTGACCGGAGCGGGCACATGCTCTCCTAGCGACGGACTTGAAGGTACCCATCGCTCGCCTGTGACAGATCATAGTCGAGGGGGAGCCCCGTAGTCAAACGCGGGGAAAACCAGACTTAGGGGAAACCGTATAGGAGGTTCTTGCGAGACAGACCGGCAAGGCGCCGGTTAGGACGAAGCCTTGGCGGGCAGCACCTGGAAGCGAAGCGTGCCGACTTTGCTCATGTCGTGGCTCCCAGTCCCGATGAGAATCTCGACTTTGTAGTCGCCGATGGGCCAGCCGTTCTTGGGCCTTTTAATCGAAACAAACCCCGACTCGTCTTCAGTCATGAGGATCATGGCGTCGGTGCCCAGGATGTGGTTCGGGGGCACTCCCTCGCTCCTTTCAACCACCCAGCGGCCGTAGACCTTGAACTCGCTATCGTGCTGCTGGAGGGAAAAGACGACGAAGATTTCGGACACGTCTGCGTAAAACGTCTTGCTTGGCTTGACAGGTACGATCTGGAAACTGCGGGCCTGCCCCATGACCATCTCCTGGCCATGGGCCATCACGATCGAGGAGAACATGCCTTCGGGGGCACGATCTTCGAAGCCGCTGTTGTCGAACGGCAACTGAGGAGCATCGACAGACTGGGCGAAGGAGGAAAACGGCAAGACGAGGAGCGCGGCGAGGAACGGGGGCGTGGCCTTCATTCACCACCCTTCTGCACGTAGTTCTTGATGAACTCCTCGGCGTTCTCTTCCAAGACGTCGTCGATCTCGTCGATGAGCTTGTCCATGTCTTCCTTGAGCTTCTTGCCCGCTTCGACGACCTTGGCGCTCGCCTTGGCCTCGTCCTTGGGCTGCGCGCCACCCCGCTTGGTCTCGGCCTTTTTCTCTTGCTTTTCCATGCGGCCCTCCTTCACGAAGCCGCGCCGGCAGAATCAGGCCGGCGTCTCGCTGAGCAGCCAACAATCAGCATACTCTAGAGTGGAAAGGCCCGTCAAGGCTGGGGGCTCAGACGATGAGCGACACGATCAGCAGCGCAACGATGTTGATGACCTTGATCATCGGGTTGATGGCGGGACCCGCCGTGTCCTTGCAAGGGTCGCCGACCGTGTCGCCGGTGACAGCGGCCTTGTGCGTATCCGTGCCCTTGCGCCCCTGCTCCTCGATGTACTTCTTGGCGTTGTCCCACGCGCCGCCGCCGCTGGTCATGGAGATGGCCACGAAGAGCCCGGTCACGATCGTCCCGAGCAGCACGCCACCCAGGGCGATCGGCCCGAGGATGAAGCCCACCAGAATGGGAGAGAGCACGGGGATCGCAGCCGGCACCATCATCTTCCGGATCGCGGCCTTCGTTACGATGTCCACGCAGGTCCCGTATTCCGGCTTGCCGGTGCCGTCCATGATCCCCTTGATCTCGCGGAACTGGCGGCGGACTTCTCCGACGACTTCGCCGGCGGCGACGCCCACCGCCTTCATGCACATCGAGGCAAAGAGGTACGGCAACATGCCGCCGATGAACAGCCCCACCAGGACCTGGGGGTTCGACAGATCGAAACTGCTGGAGACTCCATGTCCGCGCACCTCTGCCACTTTCCGGGAGAACTCGGCAAACAACACGATGGCCGCCAGGCCGGCCGATCCGATCGCGTAGCCTTTCGTGACGGCCTTGGTGGTGTTTCCGACCGCATCCAAGGGGTCCGTGATGTTCCGCACCTCCTTGCCCAGGTGCGCCATCTCGGCGATCCCGCCGGCGTTGTCCGTGATCGGGCCGAAGGCGTCGATCGCGACCACAATGCCGGCCATCGAGAGCATGGACACCGCCGCCACCGCCACCCCGTAGAGACCCGCCAGCGCGTAGCTGGCCATGATGGCCGCGCCGATCACGACGACAGGCCACGCCGTCGCCTGCATGCCGACCGCGAGCCCCGCGATGATGTTCGTAGCGTGCCCGGACTCGCTGGCCTTGGCGATCTGCTGCACCGGGCTGAAGCTCTTAGACGTGTAGTAGTCGGTGATGAAGACCAGCGCGATGGTGACCGCCAGGCCGATCAACGCGCAGCCGAAATAGGCGGTCGCGCTCACCTTGCCCACTCCGTCCATCAGCCAGACGGTCGCCGGATAGAACGCCACGGCCGCCACGCCGCCAGCCCAGAACAGACCCTTGTACAGCGCCCCCATGATGCTGCCGCCCTCGCTCACCTTCACGAACCAGATGCCGATGATCGTCGCGAAAATGGTGAGACCGCCCAGGAGCAAGGGGTAGACCAGCGGCGTGGGCGCGCCCTTGAACAGGGTGAACCCGAGCACCATTGCCGCGACGGTCGTCACCGCATAGGTCTCGAACAGGTCGGCGGCCATGCCGGCGCAGTC
>CAZSUT010000112.1:0-4298 GCA_964610095.1 uncultured Nitrospirales bacterium
ACCGCGAGCTCCTCGTCGCGATGGGGCGGGTCAAGGTCCGCGACGTGGACTACGCGGACCTCTATTTTGAGCACACGGTGGACGAATCCATCTCAATGGAGGAGAGCCTGGTGAAGCGCGCCTCGAAAAGCGTCTCCCAGGGGGTCGGGGTGCGGGCGACGGCCGGCGAGAAGACTGGTTACGCCTACTCGGATGAGATCACGCTGAGACAGCTGGAACAGGCCGCCGACACGGCCCGCTACATCGCCCGCTCGCCGGCGGGCGCCGGCTCCGTGCCGGCGATCCGCGTGGGGGGGCCCGGCCAAGACCTCTACCCCGTGATCGTGCCGGCCACGGAGGTTGCGACGCCAGAGAAGGTCGCGCTCCTGGAGCGGATTGACAAGGTCGCTCGCGCCTACGATCCGCGGATCAAGAACGTCATGGCCTCTTTCGCCACGGAGTACAAGATCGTCCTGATCGCCAATGCGGAAGGCGAGTTGGTCGGGGACGTGCAGCCCTTGTCCCGCTTGCAGGTGACCTGCATCGCCGAAGAGAACGGCCAGCGGCAGGCGGGGAGCTTTGGGGGCGGCGGCCGCGGGGAGTACACGTTCTTCCTGGAGGACAGCCGTTGGGAGCGCTACGCGAAGGAGGCAGCCCGCCAGGCCGTGCTCAACCTGAAAGCGGTGGACGCGCCGGCCGGGCCCATGGTGGTGGTGCTCGGATCGGGCTGGCCGGGTATCCTGCTCCATGAGGCGATCGGCCATGGGTTGGAGGCTGACTTCAACCGCAAGAAGACCTCCGCCTTCACGGACCGTATTGGCAAGGTGGTCGCCTCCGAGTTGTGCACTATCGTGGACGACGGGACACTGCCGTTCCGCCGGGGTTCGCTGAATGTGGATGACGAGGGGACGCCGACGAGCCGGACTGTGCTGATCGAGAAGGGGATCCTGAAGGGTTACATGACGGACAAGCTCAACGCGCGGCTCATGGGCATCCCGCTGACCGGCAACGGGCGGCGGGAAAGCTTTCAGTGCATCCCGATGCCGCGCATGACCAACACCTTCATGCTGCCGGGCGAGTCCACGCCCGAGGAGATCATCCGCTCGGTCAAGCGTGGGCTCTACGCGGTGTATTTCGGCGGCGGGCAGGTGGACATCACCAGCGGCAAGTTCGTCTTCTCGGCAAGCGAGGCTTACCTGATCGAGGACGGCCAGGTGACGACGCCGGTGAAAGGCGCGACGCTGATCGGCAGCGGTCCGGAGATCCTTAAGAAAGTTTCGATGGTGGGCAATGATCTGAAGCTGGACGAGGGGATCGGGACCTGCGGGAAGGACGGGCAGTCCGTGCCGGTCGGCGTGGGCCTGCCGACGATCAGGGTCGATGAGATTACCGTTGGAGGTACGCAGGCGTGATGAGCAGGCGCATTGGCCAGAACCTGACGTCCGAGTTGCTCGCCCAGGCGAAACGGAAGGGCGCGACCGCGGCAGATGTCGTGGCCGTCGAGGGGGACGCTGCCTCGGTGCAAGTGCGCTTGTCCGCCGTGGACAAGCTCTCGAAGGCTCAGGAGAAGCGGCTCGGCCTGCGCATGTATTTCGGCCAGCGCTCTGCGGGAGCCTCCACATCGGACCTATCCCCGGCTTCGCTGGACGAGTTGGTCGAGACGACCTGCGCCTTGGCCCAGGCGGTCGTGGAAGACCCCTACGCCAGCCTGCCCGATCCGGCTGCCCTGGCGAAAGAGTGGCCGGAGCTCGATCTCTACGACAGCCAGAGGGTGTCGATGGACCGGATGATCGAACTAGCCACCCGCGCCGAGAAGGCGGCGCTTGCGGTGGACTCACGGTTGACCAACTCCGAGGGGGCAGATTTCAGCACGTTCGGCGGCCGCACGGTCTTCGCCAACAGCCACGGCTTCTACGGGGAGTATCAGAGCTCAAGTTTCTCGTGCGCCGTGGCGCCTATCGCTGTGCAGGACGGCCTGATGCAGCGCGATTACTGGTACGCCATCGGCCGGAAGTTGAACCGGCTGGATTCACCGGAGGCCGTCGGGCAAGAGGCCGGCCGGCGGACCGTCCGCCGGCTGGGCGCGCGCAAGATCGCCACCTGTCGCGTGCCGGTGGTCTTCGAGCCGGAGATCGCCGGCAGCTTCCTGGGCAATCTCTGCAGCGCGGTCAACGGCTATGCCATTTACAAAGGTGCATCCTACCTTGTCGGGCGGCTGGGGGAACGTATCGCCCCTGACTTGGTGACGGTCTACGACGACGGTCGCATGCCCGGAGGCCTGGGCTCCAAGCCGTTCGATGGGGAGGGACTCCCCACGCGGAAGAACGTCGTCGTGGAACGGGGTATCCTCAGGAGCTACTTGCTGGACACCTACGCGGCCCGTAAGCTGGGGCTCGCCTCGACCGGCAACGCGTCGCGCAGCGTCGGCGAGCCGTCCTCGGTCGGGGCGACCAACTTCTACCTGGCGCCGGGCACGGCCACGCCCGAGGAGATCATTCGTCCGGTCAAGCGCGGTCTCTATGTCACGGAGCTGATCGGGTTTGGGATCAACATGGTGACCGGCGACTATTCCCGGGGCGCGGTCGGCTTCTGGATCGAGAACGGCGAGCTCGCGTATCCGGTTGAGGAGATCACGATCGCGGGCAATCTGAAAGACATGTGGATGGGCGTCGAGGCGATCGGAAGCGACCTCGTGTTTCGCGGGCGCATCGCCAGTCCGACGGTGAAGATCGCCGCGATGACAGTGGCGGGAGAGTAAAACGTGCCCTCGTCGCCGCACCTGCTCACGACCCTCCATTCCGAAGACTGGCATACCCCGAAGGGCCGGTTCATCCGCGAAGTCATGTTCGGGATGAACGACGGCCTGGTCTCGACGATCGGCTTCGTCGCCGGCGCGACAGGCGCGCTCATGCAGACGCGCCTGGTCCTGCTGGCGGGAATCGCGTCCGTCGTCGCCGGCGCCCTCGCCATGGGCATCGGCGCGTACCTCGCCAGCAAGTCCCAGCGCGATTTCTTCGAGAGCGAGAAGGAACGGGAACGGCTCGAGATCGAGGAAGTTCCCGAGCTGGAGCGCAAAGAGATCCGGGACATCTTCACCAAGTTGGGGTTCTTGAAGGACGAAGTGGAGATGATCGTCAACCGCGTCACCTCGGACAAGGCCCTGTGGGTGCGGTTCATGATGCGGGAAGAACTGGGGATCCTCGAGGAGTCCTTCGACAATCCCGTGACGGTCGGCTTTTTGATGGCCGGGGCCTACGTCGTGGGCGGGATCGCCCCGCTGTTGCCGTACCTGGTGATGGGACGCGTCCTGATTGCCCTGAAGGTGGCGGTGGCGGTCTCGCTTGTGGCGCTCTTCATCATCGGCGTGGGCAAGACAGTCCTGACGAAGCAGTCTTGGTTCAAAAGCGGGATGGAAGTGATGTTGTTAGGCTCGCTAGCGGCCGGGGTCGGGTTCGGGATCGGTAAGCTCGTTGCCTTGCTCTGGCCCGAGGTCGGAGCGGTGGGGATATGAGGGTGTGATAACCCTGGATGGCGATGAGGAGAAGGGGAGGGTATGGAGATGAACAGAGTGAACGCACTCGTGGCTGGATGTCTCATGGCCGTGCTCACAGCGCAGCCGGCTTTCGCGGCGGTGGATCGGGAAAAGCTCCTGACCGAGCCAGGGGTCTACGGCACCTTCGCGGTCTTCAAGGTGGACGACAGTTGGTGGAAGCTGGACAAGGCAGCGCGGGCCTTCGCGGCGGCGGAGGTCAAGGGGGTCTTCCAGAAGCATGCCGAATGGATGACCGCGGATACCTGTCTACTGCGAGGGCTCATGGAGAAGGCGGACTTCTTTGTCCGGGTGCACTCGACCGAAATGCTGCACAACCAGAACTTCCTCGTGGATCTGATGGGCACGAGGCTCGGAAAGTACCTGGTGAACACGTACACGTTCAACGGCATCACCAAGAAGGCCAACTATGTCCCGAGTCTTCCTGACGATCTCAAGACGGCGCTGAAGACGCCGCCGGACCCGGGCCCAAAGCCGTATGCGATCGTGGTGCCGGTTCGGAAGGACGCGGAGTGGTGGCTGACGCCGCAGGATGGCCGGAACGCCATGATGAAAGAGCACACAGAGGCGACGGTCGCGTACCTGAAGACGGTCAAGCGCAAGCTGTACCACGCCAGCGGGCTCGACGACCTCGACTTCATCACGTACTTCGAGACGGCGAAGCTGGACGATTTCAATAACCTGATCATCGCCCTGGAGCGGGTCCAGGAGAATCGCCACAACAAGCAGTTCGGGAGCCCGACGCTCCTTGGCACGATCCGCCCCCTGG
>CAZSUT010000113.1:0-4134 GCA_964610095.1 uncultured Nitrospirales bacterium
CTGGCGGACCGGATGCGGCCCCGGTCGCTCGACGAGTTGGTCGGGCAGGACGACGTCCTCGGCCCTGGGCGGCCGCTACGGCTCGCCATCGAGCAGGACACCCTGTCGTCCGTGATCCTCTGGGGGCCTCCCGGATCTGGCAAGACCTCTCTCGCCCGGTTGATCGCCGCGCATACCAAGGCCCACTTGGAGCCCTTCTCGGCCGTCACCAGTGGGATTCCGGAACTGCGCCGGCTGGTCAGGGCTGCCGAGCAGCGCCGGATCGTCAAGGGCCAGCGCACGATCCTGTTCGTGGATGAAATCCATCGCTTCAACAAGGCCCAGCAGGACGCCTTTCTGCCTCACGTCGAGTCAGGAACGGTGATACTCATCGGCGCCACCACGGAGAATCCGTCCTTCGAAGTGATCAGCCCGTTGCTCTCCCGTTCTCTGGTCGTCCTCCTCCAGCCGCTCTCGGAGAATGCCCTGTTGCAGATCATTGAGCGGGCGCTCCGGGATCCAGAACGGGGACTCGGTCGGTACCATGTCGAGATGGACGTCGAGGCGATGATGAGCCTGGTGGCCTTTGCGAACGGGGACGCCCGCGTGGCCCTCAACGTCCTGGAGTTTGCCGTCCTGCACACGGCTCCCGGGCCGGACGGCATCATTCATATGAGCAAGGAAGCCCTGGCGACGGCCTTACAGAAGAAGAGCCTGCGCTACGACAAGGGGGGCGAAGAGCACTACAACATCATCTCCGCCTTCATCAAGAGCCTGCGAGACTCAGATCCCAATGGAGCCCTGTATTGGCTCGCGCGCATGCTGGAAGCAGGCGAGTCCCCGCGCTTCATCGCCCGCCGCATGGTGATCCTGGCGTCGGAGGATATCGACAACGCCGACCCGATGGCGCTGGTTGTGGCGACGGCCGTCGCTCAGGCGGTCGAGCTGATCGGCCTGCCGGAGTGCCGGCTGAACTTGGCGCAGGGCGCGACCTATTTAGCGACCTGTCCGAAGGACAACGCGTCCTATGCCGGGCTGCAGGAGGCGACCGCGGATGTCGAAGAGCACGGGAACCTGCCGGTCCCCCTGCACCTGCGCAACGCGCCGACCAGCCTGATGCGGGAGTTGGGCTACGGGAAAGGCTACCGCTACGTCCATGAAGACCCGGCGGCGCGCACCGAGCAGACGCACCTGCCTGAGAAGTTAGGGAAGAAGAAATACTACCGGCCGAAAAAGTCGGATAAGAGTTAAACGTTAATCGTAGGGGCTTTCCGATTAGCGAATAATGATTTACGCTTAACGGCTCACGCGCTCCAGGTCTTTCAGGCTTGCCCGAAGCTGCTCCGCTTCTTCGCAGTGCTCAGCCCACTGTGAGGTCAGGACGGACTGATCCTTCACCCAGTTTTCCCGCTCTCTCATCAAGACCGTCCACCGTTCGTGGTCCTGGTAGAGCGCCTCGCTAGCGAGTTCCTGGTCGCGGGCTTGGAGCCGTTGTTCGCCGGCGGCGATCTCGTTTTCCAGCCGGGCGATCTGCCGTTCGACGCGGGCCAAGGTTTTTGTGAGCTCTCGCCGCTCCTTGAAGGCACTGGTGCTGCTAGCACGCGACCTGGGAGCGGCAGTCGAGGCCGTCTTGGGGGCGCTGGGCGCCTTGGACGGTTTGGATTCGAACGCAGGCGCCCCCTTGATGGGCTCGACCTCCTGCATCTTTTTCCACAAGTAGTACTCGTAGTCTCCATGGTAGTCGCGGGCTAGCCCGCTTTCGATCTCCACGACCCGCGTGGCGACGCGCGTGAGGAACACCGGGTCGTGCGAGATGAAGACCATGGTGCAAGGAAACTCCACGAGCGCATCGGTGAGGACGTCCACCGAGGCGGGATCCAGGTGGTTCGTTGGCTCGTCTAAAAGCAAGGTATTGGCCGGCTTGACGAGCATCCGGGCAAGGGCCACGCGGTTCCGCTCGCCACCGCTCAACACCTTAATCAGCTTTTTTTGATTGGCGCCTTCAAAGAGGAACGCGCCGGCGATGGCGCGGATGAAGTTCATGTCGGCGCGGTCGTCCGCTTCCGCGATGGACTCCAGCACGGTGTGCTCGGGGTTCAGGATATCAGCCTGGTGCTGGGCGAAGTAGTGGAGGGTCGCGGCGTGGCCGACCGTCCGGGCGCCGGCATCGGGCGGGAGGACACCCGCCAACATCTTGAGCAGGGTGCTCTTGCCCGCACCGTTTTCGCCGACGAGGGCGACGCGCTGGCCGCGCTCCACAGCGAAATCGAGCGATCGATAGACGACGTTGTCGCCATAGGCCTTGGCGACGCCCTTGAGCTCCAGCACGTGTCGGCCTGAGGCGGAAGGGATGGGAAAACGGAAGCGCACGCGCTTGGGATCGCGGGTCCGCTCGATCCGCTTGATCTTTTCCAGTTGCTTGAGGCGCGACTGGACCTGGCGAGCCCTGGTGGCCTGGTACCGGAACCGGTCCACGAACTTCTGCACGCGCGCGATCTCCTTGTCCTGGCGATCGACGGCGGCCTTCTGCGACGCGTCGTACGCCTCTCGCCAGGCGAGGTACTTCGTGTGGTTGCCGGTGGACTCCAAGATTTGGTGGTGGCGGATCTCCCAGACGTGCGTCGCGATGCGGTCAAGAAAGGCGGTGTCGTGGCTGATGACCAGCATCGCGAAATTGGACTTCAGGAGAAAGTCCTCGAACCAGCGCTGCGTCGCCTTGTCGAGGTGGTTCGTCGGCTCGTCCAGCAGGAGGACGTCGGGGGCGGACAGCAGGATATGCGCCAGGGCGACCCGCATCCGGAACCCGCCGGAGAGCTCCGCGAGCGGCTTGGTGAAGTCTTCCTGAGAAAAACCGAGACCGGACAGGATGCGCTTGGCTTCGTGCTCCGGGTACTGCCCGCGATGGGTGGCGTCCAATACAGTGGGAAGGCAGGCGGTATTGCCGAGATGTTCCTCGAGATCTTGAGGGAGATAGCCGATCCGCAGGCGTGGGCGCTTGCGGATGCGCCCGCCGTCCAGTGTCTGCTCGCCCAGAATCAGACGCAGCAGCGTCGTCTTGCCGATGCCGTTCGGGCCGACCAAGCCGACACGGCTCCCCGGGCGCAGGTGGGCTGAAGCCTCCTTGAGGATCGTCTTGGTCGCAAAGTGCTTGGTGACCGATTCGAGCTGGAGCATTGAGAGTGATTTCTGTTGGTTGAGTAAGCTAGAAGATGAATGGAGGCGGTTTGGTGGAGCTGGCGCGGATTGAACCCGCGACCTTCAGACTGCCAGTTCGCCTCGAAGTTGATGATACCCGCGAATAGCGAGGATTTCAAGGGATCAGGCGGACAGGTCAAGGCACGAACGGGCCACCCGTCCGCTAATCCGCAACCCAGGCGCAACCTAGTAGCCCTACGGAGCCAGTCGCTACCTTGCCAATCACGCCCCATCCCACCGGGGATACCCTTGGGAACCTTCCTGCCCACCGAGCGGCTGCGCGCAGGGGACCCGTGGAATTACTTCTTCTCTAAGAGCGTGTCGAGCTTGGATTCTAGGATATAAAGCTGCAATATAAAATATGCAAGAATGGCACCAAGTCCTGCCTGTAGCCACTCTAGCTTGGTGGCGGTCATCTCGATCCCGATGTAGCCCCAGAGCAGCAGAGTTAACGCAAGAAAAATCCCTTTAATCCAGCGCATCACATTGCCCTCCATATTCCCTCCTTTCTCACCCGGAAATTTGCCCATATTGCACCTCCAATTTCAGGATACCAGCTCGCACAGAGGGTGATACTACCCTCGAATAGCATGGATTGCAAGGGAGTAAGCGGGCCCCGTCAAGGTGCCTAGCACCCCTGCCCTTTCTTCAACTTCCGGTAGCACCACGGCGGCACAGGGTGAGGATCAGCCCACAGCCCGCGCTTTGCCTTCCGCGCCGCCTGTTCCAAGGCAGCTAGAACAGGACTGTTGCCGTATTTCAGAGACTGCCACGCTAAGCCCGCCTTTACCAACTCTTGGTTTAGCACAGCGCCGTCCGGCAAGATGACATCGGCAACGAGGAGTCCAGCCTGCACTAGATGCTTCACTGCTACGGTGACGGGCTTCCCCAATGTCATCTCGGCGGTGAACTGCTTGGCCGCCTTCCCGTAGGGTTGTCCTTTCTCAGGGCAATCTATCC
>CAZSUT010000114.1:0-4102 GCA_964610095.1 uncultured Nitrospirales bacterium
TGGGTCTTGGTGCCTGCTGCGCGAATCTCCTTGGCGGCCGGAACCAGATCGGTGCGCGTCAGCTTGAGCGCCACTGAGACCTCACAGCCCGTCCCGTAGAGCAGCGCGAACAGGGCGCGGCGGGCCGGATCGGGTTGCGCCTCCACGATCCGCTTCACCGTCTCGAGCTCATAGAACATGATCGCCGGCTTACGAGGTTTGGGCTTCTCCACAGCCAGCATGGGGTTCACGGGGAACAGCCCCTTGACCCGCGTGCAGAACTCGACCCGTCTCGTCGATGCCGACGAGCAGGTAGCTTTGCGGCACGACTTGGTGAAGCTCGAGTGCTGCCATGCCAAAATCTAAGACAGTAAGCGCGCACCTGCCGCCTTGTATATCGACTCTTGGTTAAATCTGGAGCAAGTTGTGGTGGGCGCCTGCGCGCGGAAACTCCTCACCATCCTCAATACCATGCTGCGGGATAACACCTGTTACCCATCAGCTGAGACGTTCAGCCGCCAGGGCGTTCGCCAGGTCCTGCATGGCGGTGGTCGGATTCTCACACGCAGATCAATCACCACCGCCCTGACCTCCTCGCTTCCGAGACGACGGCATGGCGCGCTCACGCTTCTCGTCACCCTGGTGATCGCGGGCACGATCAAACTCCCGGCCTAGGCCACGGTCGCTGGCGACTGGGCCGCGATGGCGACCGGACTCACTTCTGGCATCGGGACGGCACCAGCATCAACACGCAGCCCAGCTGCTGACCTGTGCGGATCATTTCGACAGCGCCGAACGTTCTTTAACCATCAGACTGTGAGGAAGAGATGGCCAAGGTCGTATGCGTGCTCTATGACGATCCTGTCACGGGGTACCCGAAGTCATATGCCCGGGACGATATCCCCAAGCTGCAACACTATCCCGGTGGCCAAACGTTGCCGACACCCGAGCAGGTGGACTTTAAGCCGGGGCAGCTCTTGGGGACCGTGTCGGGAGAGCTGGGTCTTAGGACGTTTCTCGAAGGGAGAGGCCACAAGCTGGTCGTCACTGCCGACAAGGACGGCGCGACCTCGGTCTTTGACCGCGAGCTCCCGGAGGCGGAGATCGTAATCTCGCAGCCGTTCTGGCCGGCCTACCTCACCAAGGAGCGCATCGCCAAGGCTCCGAAGCTCAAGCTCGCGATCACGGCGGGCATTGGGTCGGATCACGTCGATCTCCAGGCCGCCATCGAACGGGGCATTACGGTTGCCGAGGTCACCTATTGCAACAGCATCAGCGTGTCCGAGCATGTCGTGATGATGATCTTGGCGCTGGTGCGCAACTATATCCCGTCGTACCAGTGGGTGATCGAGGGCGGCTGGAATATCGCGGACTGCGTGGCCCGCTCCTACGACCTTGAAGGGATGGCGGTCGGCACGGTGGCCGCCGGACGCATCGGCACCGCGGTCCTGCGCCGGCTCAAGCCCTTCGACGTCAAGCTGTACTACACCGATCGGCATCGGCTGCCGGCCAGTGTGGAGCAAGAGCTGGACGCGACCTTCCATCCGACGGCGGAGTCGCTCGTGCGCGTCTGTGATGTGGTCACGATCAATGCCCCACTGCACCCGGAGACCGAGCACCTGTTCAACGATGCGCTGATCGCCAAGATGAAGCGGGGCGCCTATCTGGTGAATACCGCGCGAGGCAAGATTTGTGACCGCGATGCGGTCGTGCGGGCGCTCGAGAGCGGCCAGCTCGCCGGATACGCTGGCGACGTCTGGTTTCCGCAGCCGGCCCCGAAGGATCACCCCTGGCGGACCATGCCGCACCACGGGATGACACCGCATGTGTCCGGGACGAGCCTGTCAGCCCAGGCGCGCTATGCGGCCGGGGTGCGCGAGATTCTGGAATGCTGGTTCGAGGGGCGCCCTATTCGCGAGGAGTACTTGATTGTCGCCGGCGGCCACCTCGCCGGGGCCGGGGCGCATTCGTACAGCGCAGGCGACGTCACCGGCGGCTCGGAGGAAGCGGCGCGGTTCAAGAAATAGGCGGGCGGTCGTCAACCGGATCCACCGAGCCCTCGCAGAGGACGTGACGGAGTGAAGGGCGCATCGGCCAGCAGCAGCGAGCGGAACGGCGTGGACATCGTGCTCCCGACCCCATGCTACCCCGACGCGAAACGACCGAGGCGCCGCCCGTTAGAGACCCCGGTCCCGGTTCGACACGGTCGCAGATTCCTCCCAAGAAATCGTTCGGGGATTCCGGTGGGTCGTGGTGCGCCTTCACCTCGTCTTCATGGACGTTGAAGCATGTTGGGAATGGCACCTGATGGGGGGGTCTATGATCCGACAGCTCAGGGAGTTCCTCGATAGCCACGGGATCAAGTACGTGGTCATCTCGCACTCTCCCGCCTTCACGGCCCAGCAGATTGCCGCTTCGGCCCACATCCCGGGCAGAGAGCTGGCGAAGACCGTCGTGGTCAAGCTGGACGGGAAGACGGTCCTGGCCGTGCTCCCGGCGTCCCAGAAGGTGGACTTCGACCTGCTCCGAGAGACGGCCGGGGTGCAACGCGCCGAGCTCGCGAGCGAGCCCGAGTTCCAGGGTCGGTTTCCGGAGTGCGACCTCGGCGCGATGCCGCCGTTCGGCAACCTCTACGGCCTCGACGTGTACGTCGCCGACAGCCTGGCAGAGGACGAGGAGATCGCCTTCAATGCGGGGTCGTTCACCGAACTCGTCCGGATGGCCTACCGGGACTTCGAGCGGCTGGCGCGCCCGAAGGTGTTGCGCTTCGGGACGAAGGTGTAGCGGTCGCCTCACGTTGCGCCCCGGAACCGCGACACGGCGTCATAGATCCCTGGTAGGGGTGCCTGTTCAGGAGGGGGCTGTATGCGAAACATGGGACTGGCCCAGGCTGGGCTCGCTGCATTCGTCGCCCTCGCGCTCACCGTGCGCCCGGGCGTCGCGCAGAACGCGGGAATTCCAGTCGGGACCAAGGCGCCGATCGTGTCGGTCCACGATCTTGACGGCAAATCGGTGAACTTGGGGCAATGGGTCGGGAAGCAGCCGGTGTTACTCGAGTTTTGGGCAACGTGGTGCACCAACTGCGCCGCGCTGCTCCCGACGGTAAAAGCGGCTGCCGCGCGGTACGGTGCCAAGGTCCAGTTCATCGGAATCAACGTCACCGTGAACCAGACGCCGGCCCGGGCGCGGAAGTATCTCGAGACCGAACGGCCTCCCTACGATGCGCTCTACGATGACGAGGGGACGAGCGTCAAGGCCTACAAGGTGCCGGGGACGTCGTACGTCGTCATCATCGACGCCCATGGCACGGTGGTCTACACGGGTTTCGGGGGCTCACAAGACTTCGAGAGTGCCTTGCGGAAGGCTACCTCGGGTTGAGGGCTGGAACCCCGGAGCCTCGGGCAACACGCGGGGGTCCGGCAGTCGTGCGCCTGGTGTCGCAGCTCCTTGCCCGGACGCGGCGGCTGCTCCGCGCGTCCACGGTGGGGATGGGAAGCTATACTCCCTTCGACCCGCTCAAGCCTCATGCTCCCCGCCCCAGCCAAAGGAGCCCCCTCATGTCCGCTCATCCTACCTCGGCACCGAATCAGGCGTCAGTCGCCCCCTCGTCCGATCTCGGCGCAAAGCTCGTCTCCCTGGCGGGCATCGGCCTCGTCGGCTACGGTCTCATGTTCCTCATCCGCAACTTCACTGGCTTTATTGAACTTGGGCTTACCCCTGAGCACATCGGTGGGACTCCCGAGCAGATTCAGGCCTTTAGCCCCCGTCTTTTCTACTACATCAGCCACCTCCAGGTGGCCGTGGCCGCCTTCATTATCGCCTTGGGGGTGGCGGTCATCGCCCTCGCCTGGCAAGGGATTCGGACCGGACAGCGGTGGGCCCTCTGGACCGCATTCCTTGCCCCCGTGATCGGGGTGGGACTGGCCTTGCCTTTACACTACGTCTATGGCCTCGCCACGCTGGGCCATCTCGGGCTCATCTATCTGGATGCGGCCATTCTGCTCGCCGGGACCGTGTTAGCGCACAGGGCCCTCGCTCGCTAACCGGCAGTCTCCGGTCGGAGGCCCCGTCCACGGTGCGAGCGGCCGCCTAACCAGCGCATTCAGCACCCGGGCGCGGAGAG
>CAZSUT010000115.1:0-4016 GCA_964610095.1 uncultured Nitrospirales bacterium
GACACAACGCCGGCATCAGGGTCTGCGCCGTCGGCTACGGCATGGGCAACCGCGAGAAGATGGCCGCCTGCAAGCCGGATTGGTTCATCGAGAAGCCGGAAGAGCTTATCGAGTTGTTCGTCTGATGCCCCAGCGGATTGTCGCCTTCCTCCTCAGCCTCGTTCTCCTCGCCGGCCTCGCCGCAGCAGCCACTCTTGAAGAGCGTGTCGTCGAGCACCGGCTCGCCAACGGCCTGACCCTCCTGCTGATGGAGCGCCATCAGGCGCCGATCGTCGCCGTCAATCTGACTTACAAGGTCGGCGGCGTCTACGAATACAACGGCATCACGGGCGTCGCGCACCTCTACGAGCACATGGCCTTCAAGGGAACCCGCACGATCGGCGTCACGGACGCCGAGAAGGAGAAGCCGGTCTTGGAGGAACTGGACCACCTTGCGGAGGCCATCATGGCCGAGAGAGCCAAGGGCCCGGCGGCCGACCAGACGCGCTTGGCCTCGCTACGCAAGCGGTTCGCCGAAGTCGAGGCGGAGGCGCAGCAGTTCGTGGTCCCCGCCGAGCTCGCCACACTCTACCAGCGGAACGGCGGCGTGGGCCTCAACGCCACGACCGGCAAGGACCTGACGCGCTACTTCCTGAGCTTCCCCTCCAACCGGCTCCCGCTCTGGGCCGCCGTGGAGTCCGACCGCATGGCCAACGGCGTGCTCCGCGAGTTCTACAAGGAGAAGAAGGTCGTGCTGGAAGAGCGACGCCAGCGGACCGACAACTCTCCCAGCGGGCGCCTGGACGAGGCCTTTGCCGCGGCCGCGTTCATGGCGCATCCCTACGGGCTGCCCGTGATCGGTTGGCCCTCCGACCTGGAGGCGCTCAGCCGTGCCCAGACCGAGGCGTTCTTCCAGACCTACTACGGTCCTGTCAACGCGGTGCTGGCCGTCGTGGGCGACATCAGGCCCAAGGAGGTCATCGCCCTCGTGGAGCATACGTTTGGCCGCATCCCAGCCCGCCCGCCCGCCCCCCTCGTGCTGACCACGGAGCCTCCGTACGCCGGTGAGCGCCGGGTGGAAGTCGAATTTCCCGCCGAGTCCCAGCTCCTCATCGGCTATCACAAGCCGTCATCGAGCCACCCGGACGATGATGTCTTCGACGTCCTCGAATCGCTGCTGTCGGAAGGACGCACCGCCCGGCTCTACAAGCGTCTGGTCCAGGAGAAGCAACTGGCGCTCAACATCTCGGCGTTCTCCGACTATCCAGGCTCCAAATACCCGAACCTGTTCGTGATCAGCGCCACGCCCCGCGCGCCGCATACCACTGCGGAGGTCGAGCAGGGAGTGTACGAGGAACTCGACCGCCTGAAGCGGGAGCCGGTTTCCCCGCACGAGCTGCAGAAGATCCTCAACCAGATCGATGCCGCGCAGGTCCGCGCCCTCCGGTCCAACAGCGGGATGGCCTCGCGCCTCGCCTATTTCCAGGCGATCAGCGGGGACTGGCGGGAAACGTTCAAGCGGCGCGACCGCATCGCCAAGGTGACCCCGGACGACATCCGGCGCGTGGCCGCCCAGTACTTCACCAAGAGCAACCGCGTCGTGGCGACGCTGGTCAAGCCGGAGGATGGGGCGGGGAAGGACAAGCCTTGACGCACGAACGGCTGATGCTCCGACTGATCGTGCTCCTGGTATGCGCGACACTGCTGGCGGCCTGCACCACGCTGCCACCCGCGACCAGCGATCCCCGCGCCATGAAGTTCGATCCGGTGACGTTCACGATACCGGAGGTCGAGCGCATTGTCCTGGAGAACGGGATCATCGTCTATCTGCTGCCGGACCCGGAGCTGCCGCTGGTGACCGTCTCGGCCATGATCCGGACGGGCTCCGTCTACGAGCCGCCCGAGAAGGTCGGGCTCGCCGCCCTGACCGGCACCGTCATGCGCACGGGCGGGACGGCCCGCATGGCCGGCGATCAGATCGACGAAGAGCTCGAATTCCTGGCGGCGAACGTAGCGATCGGGATCGGCAGCGAGAACGGCACCGCCTTGCTGGACATCTTGAAGAAGGACCTGGAGCGGGGGCTGGCCATCTTCGCCGACATGGTCCGCACGCCGGCCTTCGAGCCCGCCAAAGTAGAGCTCGCGAAGCGCCAAGCCCTGGAGGCCATCCGCCGCCGGCCGGACAGCCCGGCCGGGATCGCCGGGCGCGAGTTCCGGAAGCTGCTCTATGGAGCCGACCACCCGTTGGGCCGGGAGAGCACGATCGAGACCGTGTCGCGCATCACGCGCGAGGACCTGGTTGCCTTTCACCGGCGATACCTCACGCCGAGCGGCCTCATCTTGGGTGTCACCGGCGACTTCGAGAAGCCGGCGATGCTGGACGCCTTGCGCAAGGTCTTTGGCGACTGGAAGCCGCAGCCTGTGACGTTGCCCGCGATTCCGCCGGTGACCGCCTCGCCCGCGTCGGGGAGCAGCCGTTCCGTGAACATCCTGAGCAGAGACCTCACGCAGACCAACCTGCGCCTCGGGCATCTCTCGGTGAAGGAAGACGACCCGGACTTCTTCGCGCTGGCCCTGCTCGGGGACATCCTGGGAGGGAATTCCTTCACTTCACGGCTCTTCCGGGACGTGAGGAGCCGTCAGGGCTTGGCCTACTCCGTCGGGAGCCGGCTGGTGCCCGGGAACCTGGGGCCCGGCGCCTTCCTCCTCTATGCGCTGACCAAGGGCTCGTCCACGCACCAGGCCCTGGCCAGCATGCTGGACCACATGGAGCGGCTGCGGCAGGAGCCGGTTACGGATGACGAGCTGCAGTTCGCGAAGGACGCGTTCCTCAACTCCTTCGTCTTCTCGTTCGCCGACGCCGGGCTGATCGTCGGGCGGCTCATGGCGCTCGAGTACTTCGGACTACCCAGGGACTTCCTGGAACGCTTCCGGGACAGCGTCATGAAGCTCACCAAGGATGACCTGCTGCGCGTCGCGCGGAAGCACCTACATCCTGATCGCGTGATCATTCTGGCGGTCGGCAAGGACGACGACTTCGAACAACCCCTCTCGACGTTCGGCCAAGTCCGCCACCTCACGCTCAAACCCGGCGGCTGACGTCCAGACAGGGCGGCATCCGGTATACTAGGAGGATGCCGTTGCAACTGTTCTATGCCCAGGTCGAGCGCGTCCGCGACCTCACGCATGACGTGCGGGAGATCGAGGTGCGCCTGAAAGAGCCTCCGGCGATCGCGTTCAAGGCCGGCCAGTTCGTCTCGTTCGAGGTGGGGCGCGACGCGCTCAACCGGACCATTGTGCGCCCCTACTCCATCGTGTCCCCGCCCAGTCAGGGGGAGCGTGTCTTGCTGCTGCTCAACCTGGTCCAGGGCGGACCCGGCTCCACCTATCTGTTCAGCCTCCGCGTCGGGGATGAGACCCAGTTCAAGGGCCCGACCGGAGCCTTCTACCTGCGGGACGACCCCGCGCGTGACATTCTGTTCGTGGCGACCGCCACGGGGATCGCGCCTCTCCGCTCAATGCTCTACGCCCTGAGCGAGCGCGGGTTCCCCCGCCCGGTCACTCTCTACTGGGGATTACGCAGCCAGCGAGACCTCTACTACCAGGACGAACTGGAGGCACTGGCCTGCGCCCATCCGAACTTCTCCTTCGTCACCACGCTGTCTCGTCCCGAGGACGGCTGGACCGGTGAACGAGGACGTGTGACCCCGCTGGTGGAGGCGCGCATTGCGTCCGTGCAGAACCTTGCCGTCTATCTCTGCGGGAATGAGGGGATGATCAAGGACGTTACGGCGGTCTTGCAGAAGAAAGGCTTGTGCCCCATCTATCGGGAGAAGTATTACTAAAGCCCTCCCGCTCTGGTCAGTGCGTAATGGTTTCGAGTTCCGGCGGCTCGCCGCCCGCCTCCTCCACCCGAAAGTTGACGCGTCCGATGACGCGGCCTTCCGCCGTCTCCACGTCCACGCGCCAGTCCCCGGGCTCCACCCGCTGCTTGACGGTGTAGCCCCGGTAGCCCTTCTCGCGCCCGCCCGCGATCG
>CAZSUT010000116.1:0-3879 GCA_964610095.1 uncultured Nitrospirales bacterium
CACCAATTCATGGTAAGCGCCTTCGGTGTCCGGTTGCGGGCAATGGATGGATTGCCCTCGGATGACCGGATGTGGGCCGTGAGCGCCCCTTCCGACACTGCCATTTCGTTCTTCGTGCGCGGCTATCGCTTGGTTGCGATCGCGTAGACCGCGTTTGTCTCGATACTGAGGATCTTGCGTTCGCGCAGCCAACGGATATTGTCGGCCCTTACGCGCGCTGCTGCCTCAGGTCCCAACTGATCGATCGTCCATCGGAGACCCGATCCGAGAGCGACAATCCACCAATCTTCGGCTGAGCGCAGCGGCTGAACCCCTCCCTCCTCGGTGACCTCAGCGTCGATAACGCCACCATCTGTTAGCAATTGTCTTACTGATGCCGCGGTTGTGATGCGATCCCAGGGATTGAAGGCGCTATAGAGATCGGGTCGTTCCTGCTTTACCGCGGCAAGCCAACGAGAGTAAGCGGGTTCGAAGATGCGCGGACCCCATGTGGTAACCGCCAGCCTTCCCTGAGGGCGTACCACGCGCCAGAGCTCGCGGACCAAGCCTTCCATATCGGGCACGAAGAAAATGGAAAAAACACTCACCACAGCGTCGAAGTGGCCATCCGGGTAATCCAGTGCCGTCATGTCTCCGAGCTGGAACGCGACATTCGTAAGGCCGCGTGTCCTCGCCTTTGCACGACCCCTGTCAAGCAAACGCGCCGATAAATCAACTGCCACCACCGACCCGTCCCGTCCGATGACTTCGGCTGCCGCCAGCGCTGATGCTCCAGTGCCGCAGCCGACATCGAGCACCTTGGCGCCAGCTGGCAATCCGAGACGATCGACGGTCCGCTGACCTATTCGGTCCCAGAAACCTAGGGGCTCATCGTCAAAGTGATCAGCCGCGGCATCGTAGGTCGCAGCCGCCTTAGCCTTTGCTTGCGTCAACGGATCGTCCAAGCGGACCTCCGGCAGTTGCTGGGCACTCCCCCCGGATTGCTACCTCACATCAAATGCAAGTCAACATCTGAAGGCTCGATCTGTCCTTCGGCTCAAGTATCTAACGGCATCGTTGGCCGCGAGGACGGATTTGGGTCGGTGCTAGGCTGATTCCAGGAACCGAACCTTCAGGAACCGAACTTTTTGTTACCCCCAATTTTTACCCCCTGAAGTTGCCCGCTAAGGAGGGTCTCGAGGAGTCGACGTGTCCGCAATTATTGCTGCTGTTATTTCTGCGAAATCAACTATGATGCGCGCCGAATTCGAGTCTGGATGTACTCGAAACTGATACAATAAAGAGTTTTAAGTTTTTGAAATATAAGGAAATAATGCCCGGGAGAGGACTCTGACTTGAGCGATTTCCTGCGCAGATTCAGGCGCCTGCGAAAGTAACAATCGGAATTGCCCACTAAATTGCCCGCTGTCGGGTAGCTGCTTAAGAGCGCTTTTTTGCTCGAGGCGTAGCGGGTAACAACACTCCGTCTGTCACAGTTCGCTGACGTTCGTGCGAGTGCGTTTTTCTGGCTCTAGGCAGCGGTTGTATTCCTTACTAGAATGTCGCTCGTAAGGATACCCCTATGAGTACCGAATCCACCCTGACCAGCAAGGGCCAAACCACCGTCCCCAAGGCCGTACGCGAGAGCCTGCGCTTGAAGCCCGGTGACCGGATCACCTTCACCCCGATGCCGGACGGCACGGTGGTCATGCGGGTCAAGAACAAGAGCGTCATGAGTCTCGCCGGGAGCCTGCGGCGGCGGGGAAAAGCGCTGCCGGTTGAAAAGCTATCGCGCTGATGTTCGGCATCGATACGAATGTATTGGTGCGCTTCCTGGTGCGCGACGAGGAGCGACAGTTCGCGAGAGCTCAGCGCCTGCTGCGCCGCGAGGCGGATAGAGGTGAGCCGGTGTTCGTCAGTCAGCTGGTGCTGCTTGAGACCGAATGGGTGCTGCGTAGCCGTTATGGCTTGAGCAAGGACGAAATCCTGAGGGCATTCTCCGGGTTACTCGAGTCGACAGAACTGCAGATCGAAGGGGAGCCGTCGGTCGAGCAGGCGCTGTTCGTCTGGAAGGACTCTGCGGCGGAATTTGCAGACTGCCTGATCGTCATGCGGCACCTCGAGCTCGGGTGTCAGGCGACCGCGTCGTTCGACCAGCGGGCCATCAAACTACCGGGTTTCATCGCTGCCTGAGGTGCGCCACTGTGGTAGTGGAGCTGAGAGAGCTCTCACCAAACTGGCACCCGACCAGCCAAAATTTCATAGAGCATGTGCGTGACAGCTATTTGTGTACGATCGCCGCATGTACCAGTTGGAGAGGACACGGTTAGGGTCAGTTATGTCCCAGTCTGATTTCCGTGACAGCGCAGGGTTCGTCCGGAACTGCCAGTTCAAGCAAGGGGACACCGATGGCGACATCACTCTACGACCTCAGCGTGCCGACCTTCCTGCAGACCGTGAAGGCCGTCGTTGGCTTCCTCGACCGCGCGGCCAGGCATTGCGCCCAGACCGGCGCAGACCCGGATGACTTTGTGCAGGCCCGGCTCTTCGACGATATGGCGCCCTTCCATTTCCAGATCGAAGCAGCGTGGCATCATTCCGTGTGGGGCCTGGAGGCCGTGAAGACCGGCGTGTTCGCCCCGCCCGCACTAGTCGGACCAGTTCCTTTCGCCGACCTGCAGGCCATGATCGGCAAGGCGGAAACGGCGCTGGAGGCGTTCACGCCCGACGAGGTCAATGGCTGGGCGGGAAAGGAGCTGAACCTTCAGATCGGCCCGCGAAGGCTCGCCTTCACGTCGGAGACCCTCATCCTTTCGTTTTCGCTGCCCAACTTCTATTTCCACGCGGTCACCGCATACGACATCCTGCGTGCGCGGGGTGTGCCGCTCGGAAAGCGCGATTACGAAGGTCGGCTGCGCACTCGGACGGCCTAGACCGCCGGACATGACACTACGTGGCGCCAGAAATCCGAGCGGCCGCTTTCGGGTCCTGCATTCCGAGATCCGACCGTCTCAATCTGAGCCGAAATGAAACATTTCCACATGACGGCTTCCGACCGATTTGATCAGACACCGTCGGCGATGATTCGACGCAGCGCTTGCTTATGGCCGGCAGGATCGACGCCCGCTTTAAGGAGGTGCCGTGCTGCGTGGCGGCGCGCCCGGGCGCTTTCGACCGGGACGTACGGATAGCGGCCCAAGGAAAGCTGCTTCTCACGGCCTCCAAAGCGATAGCGGTAATGCCAGTATCGGCGGCCCGTGGGCATGACCAGAAGGTACAGGCTCTGGCCGAATGACACCCTTCTCGGAAAGCGAGCCACGCCGTTTCTGTCCCGCCGTGCGCGCAAGCGCGGATGCGAGCGCCTTGAGATCTGGTGCATTAACGGGGGAGGGGAATTGTCCAGACTGTCCGAGAGGCTCTTGCCCGAGAGCGCCTGATCCCAGAGGTCCTTCAAGGAGAGTACTCGGCCCTTGCGCTCGTAGGCGACGGTGAACTGGCGCTTGCGGATTCGGTGAGCGAGCTCAATGCCCGAGAAGGTCACCGCTGCGGTGTGGAAGGACTTCAGCCCGAGCATCGCCCTGGAGCGTTGCTTGATCGCACGGTGATCCTGCTCGACGACGTTATTGAGGTAGCGGCGGGCTCGCACCTTCACGGACCGCCACCGTGAATCCTCCTCCCCGAGCAAGCGCAGGCCGAGATGGGAGGCGGCATTTCCGTCGAGATTGATCTTCTCTGGCCAGGGAGATCCGGAGACCTTGACTGCTTGGCGAAAGAATTCCTGCGCCGAGCTTATGGTGCGGTCCTCGCAAAGAAGTGAGTGGACGGACTTGCCGTAGCGGTCGACGGCCCGATAGAGGTAATTCCACCGTCCTCCGACAGAGACCGAGGTTTCATCCATCC
>CAZSUT010000117.1:0-3257 GCA_964610095.1 uncultured Nitrospirales bacterium
TGACGGGCCTGCTGAGCATCATCTTCCTGGGCGGCATCCGGTTCGCAGTCCGGGTTTTCCGGGAGTGGCTGACCAGTGTCGGACCGTCCGCGACCCGGGTCCTCATCGTGGGCGCCGGCAATGCCGGCGAGATGCTGGCGCGCGATCTCAAAACGAACCCGGGCTACAACTACAAACCCGTCGTCTTCATGGATGACAACCCCCAGAAACGACAAGGCACGATCCACGGTGTTCCCGTTGCCGGCACCATTTCAGAGATACCGGATCTGGTGCGACGGTTCGCAGTCGGCGAAATCATCGTGGCCATCCCGTCGGCTACACCACAGTTGATGCAGCGAATCCTCGCGGCCTCCGAGCCCTGTCGGGTACCCATCAAGACTCTTCCCAACGTCAAGCAGCTCCTCGATGGCTCCGTGTCGGTGCGGAACGTCCGGCCCTTGAGCCTGGAAGACCTTCTACAGCGAGAGCCGATCCGGACCGACCTCCAAGAATTGCATCCACTGCTGGAAGGCAAGCGCGTCCTGGTCACCGGCGCGGGCGGGTCCATCGGGTCGGAGCTGTGCCGGCAGATCGCGCGCCACAAGCCAGCGCTGCTGGTCCTCTTCGAGCGACACGAGAACAGCCTGTATGCGCTCGATCTTGAGCTGCGCGAGCCGTTCCCGCAGGCCGCCATCCAGGCGGTGGTCGGTGATGCCACCACGCCCGATCGGGTAGCGGAAGTCTTCGGGGAGTTCCGCCCGCAGTTGATCTTCCACGCCGCGGCGCACAAACACGTCCCGTTGATGGAGCAGAATCCGGGCGAAGCGGTCCGCAACAATGTGTTCGGGACGCGCATCGTCGGGGAAGCGGCCCTGTCGGCCGGCGTCGAGCAGTTCGTGCTGATCTCCACCGACAAGGCGGTCAATCCCGCCAGCGTGATGGGTGCTACAAAGCGGATCGCCGAGTTGCTGGTCCAGGACCTGAACCGGCGGGGCCGGACGCGATTCATGGTCGTTCGCTTCGGGAACGTGCTGGGCAGCAGCGGCAGCGTCGTTCCGATCTTCGCGGAACAGATCCGTAAGGGAGGACCCGTGACCGTGACCCATCCCGAGATTAAACGGTTCTTCATGACCATCCCTGAGTCTGTCCAATTGGTCCTTCAGGCGAGCGTAATGGGCCAAGGGGGTGATGTGTTCGTCCTGGACATGGGCGAGCAGATCACGATCGCGGACCTGGCCCGTAACATGATCCTCCTGTCGGGACATATCCCGGATCAGGACATCAAGATCGTCTATACTGGCCTTCGCCCTGGCGAGAAAATGTATGAGGAGCTCTTCGACCGGGACGAGCGCGTCGAGCCGACCGCGCACGAGAAGATCAAGCGGGCGGTGAGCGTGACGGCCGTCAGTCGGGGCGAGTTCGACCGCCATCTTCGAGAGATGGAAACGCTGACGCCGGGTGGTGATCAGGAGGCGATCATGCGCACGTTCAAAGAGATGGTGACTACGTACCAAAGAGGGATGAACGATGCCACGGGGTAAAACACAAGTGCCCAAGCCGACCGGCCAAGCTTTGCAGGCCAGGTTAAGGCGCATGCGCCTGGTGGCGATGGATGTGGATGGTGTCCTGACCGACGCCGGCATGTATTATTCTGAGTCGGGCGATGAGTTGAAGAAGTTCAACACCCGAGACGGTATGGGGATCAAGATGCTTCAGGCAGCGGGCTTGGTCACCGCGTTCATCACCAGGGAGAAGACCGCCATCGTCGAGCGCCGTGGGCAGAAGCTGGCTGTCCCCGAGGTTCACCAGGGGATTGACGACAAGTTCGCGGTGCTCACCAAGATCGCACAGAAGTATGGGCTTTCGCTCGATCAGGTCGCCTACATCGGCGATGACGTGAATGACCTGGACGCGCTTCGCGCCGTCGGCTTCTCAGCAGCCCCGGCCGACGCCATGCCGGTCGTCCTTCATGCCGTCCAGTACACCTGCGCGAAAAAAGGTGGCGAGGGTGCCGTGCGCGAAGTTGCCGATTTAATCCTCTCGGCGCAAAAGATGACCTGAAGTCTACGGCATGCAACCCTTAGCCAAGCCTGTAGGGCATTCCCTACAACCAGCCCTTTTCATGTAAGTTGCCAACTGTCATACAACCGCAGGATATTTTTCATTAATTGGTGAAGGGTAGTTCATTCGTGAGTGGGCTGACGTCCTGGCACCGGCTTTGCCTTGTTTTTCTTGAGAAAAGTATCTGGTCAGATACCCGGCCCTGAAACCACGGTAGCCGACTGAGTAAGATTTAAGGGACGCCACTATGGTCTCCGAAACCCGCACGCTTGCCGGCCAAATCTGTCGGGCCGTGTTTGTCGCATGCGTGCTCACGGTGCTCGGCGCTCTTGCGCCTGCCGTATCGAGCGCTGCTCAAGTCACCTTGGCCTGGGATCCCAACACCGACCCGGACCTTGCGGGGTATAAGCTCTACTACGGTACTTCCAGCGGGTCTTATCAATTGAGTGTGGATGTGGGTAACCGGACCAGCTATACGCTCGTAGGTCTTCTCGAAGGGCAAATCTATTATTTTGCCGCCACGGCCTACAATCTCAGCTTGGCCGAGAGTGGGTTTTCTAATGAGGTGACCAAAGCCACCCCCGACGTCACGCCACCTACGGTTTCTATGACCGCTCCAGCCGCCGGAGTGACGGTAGTAGGCACAGTCACCGTTTCGGCCAGCGCCACGGATAATGTGGGCGTCGTCGGCGTCCAGTTCACACTGGACGGTACGAATCTCGGAGCGGCAGTCACCGCCTCGCCGTACTCAATTTCTTGGAATACGACTTTAGTCGCTGACGGGGCCCATACCCTCATCGCCGTGGCTCGCGATGCCGCCGGGAACACCGCCGCCGCCGCCGTCAGTGTGACGGTGGACAACACCCCGCCGCTGATTTCTACCGTTTCTGCCTCCAGCATTTCTTCCTCCGCAGGGACCATTACCTGGGTCACTAATGAGGCCAGCGATTCGCAGGTGGAATATGGCCTCACGACGGCCTACGGCAGCGCGACGGCGCTAAACTCGGCTCTGACCACGGCGCATGCTGTCACACTGACCGCGTTGTTGGCCACGACCACCTACCACTACCGCGTGAAGTCGCGCGATGCGGCCGGCAATCTCGCGACGTCGGCCGATTTCACGTTGACGACGCTTGCCCCTCCTGCCGTATCCATTACAGTAAACGGGAGCAGCGTCCCGATCACGGTGGCGGCGGGTGCGAGCTTCACGGTCGCCG
>CAZSUT010000117.1:3357-3845 GCA_964610095.1 uncultured Nitrospirales bacterium
GTTCTTGCTGAACAACACGGTCCAGCGGCTGGGGACAACTCCGACGGTGACGGTGGCGCCGCCGCCGCCGCCGAGCGTGATGGTCAACGGGAGCAGCGTCCCGATCACGGTGGCGGCGGGTGCGAGCTTCACGGTCGCCGTGACGAACGGGCCGGGCAATCCGTGGGACTGGCTCGCCCTCTATCAAACGGGGGCCGGGGCCCCCGCCTATCTGGACTGGTTCTTCCTGAACGGGACGAAGAGCGTCCCGGCGGTGGGGCTGACAACGGCGACGGTGACGTTCACGGCACCGACCACAGCAGGGACCTATGAAGTGCGGTTCTTGCTGAACAACACGGTCCAGCGGCTGGGGACAACTCCGACGGTGACGGTGCAATGACCCACCACTTAAACCTGCCCGGGTGCTCTGTGAAGGCATTGGACACCCAGCAATTTGAAGGAGAGGGAGCGGTTCAAGGTCCCATGAGTAAAGTAGTAATCATCATTCT
>CAZSUT010000118.1:0-3843 GCA_964610095.1 uncultured Nitrospirales bacterium
AGCGTGGCGTCGTTCCAGGAAATCTGGCAGAGGCTGGTCTGGATGGAGACCTTCCGATGGTGCTCCTCAGGGTCATAGTCCATGGCCGTCGTGCCGGCTGCGACAGACCCCATCTGCGGGATCGCCCCGCTCGCGCAGAGCATCGCCTCGATCAGCGTGGTCTTGCCGGCACCGCCATACGAAAGAAGGGCTATATTGCGGATGGCATCAAGCTTGGATTCCTTCATTCAAAGGTCTCCAGATTAGACTAGAAATGGCGCCATTCTAGGAGGGCCTTGCAGGAGTGTCAACTGCAAGGCCCTCACTTGCAAGGAGTTTAGGAAGTGCGGTGTCGCGCGACCGCGACACCGCTCCCAAAGTTCATCGAATAATTTTACGAGCCCCTTACAGGCCCTTCACGAACCCCTTACGCGTACGAGTTATGCTCGAACATGGTTTGGATAGTGCTCCTTACTGGATAAGCAAATTACCCTGACCACAAGGAGGCCACCATGACTCCTAAAGTTAGACTCACACGGCGCGGACTTGCTGTGATGATACTCGCAAGCAGTGCGGCGATGCTCATGATCACTGTGTTCGCGAGGGATGTCAGCTCGGATTCGAAGTTGTTTGGCATGTCGCCAACTGCAGCGCACGACCCAGGACCCCGCCCAGGCCCCGCCGGCGCAGGCGGACCGCTCCTTAATTTGAGTACCACGAACCTCGCCTTCTTTAATATCGGACTAGATGACTTTAAGCAAGTGCAGCAAGTGGTGGGCGACGCAAAGGGCCTCGGCCCTCGGTTCAACCTCGACAGTTGTGGAGGCTGTCACATCCAGCCGGCCGTGGGAGGCACTAGTCCGTTCGTGAACCCACAGGTCGCGGCGGCGACGACGAATGGGGCGAAAAATACCGTTCCGTTTTTCGTCCATAAAAACGGACCCGTCCGCGAAGCCCGGTTCCCATACCACCCGAACGGGACGCGCGATGGCGGTGTTCATGATCTGTACACGATTACCGGTCGCGCCGATGCGCCAGGTTGTGTCCTCGCGCAGCCTAATTTTGACCAACAAGCCAGCCGCGGAAACATCATCTTCCGCATCCCCACGCCGGTCTTCGGCGCCGGGCTGATCGAAGCGATTCCAGATTCGGCCATTCTGGCGAACATGGCCGCGGAACAATCAGATAAGGCGACGATGGGGATCAAGGGACGCCCCAATCGACGTGGACCGGGCGGCGTCCACACGAGCGGCAGCCCGAACACAAGCGGCAACGATGGCAGCATCACGCGGTTCGGCTGGAAGGCACAGAACAAGTCTCTCATGATCTTCTCCGGTGAGGCGTACAACGTCGAAATGGGCGTTACGAACGAGCTGTTCCCGACCGAGCGGGACGAGACGCCATCGTGCCAGTTCAACCCGACGCCCGAGGATCACACGACCTTCGACGCACAGACCGTCGGCGATTCAATCAGCGACGTCATGAAGTTTGCTACGTTCATGCGGTTCCTCGCGCCACCGACGCCGGCGGATGACACTCCCTCGATTGTGAACGGCCGGAAACTGTTTAAGCAGGTGGGCTGCGCGCTCTGTCACACGCCGGTCCTGATGACAGGAGCGTCATCCATCGACGACAAAGCGCTGAGCAATCAACCGGTCCGGCTTTTCTCTGATCTTCTCCTGCACAACATGGGACCGAATCTCGCCGATAACATCCTCCAGGGTGCTGCCGGACCGGATGAGTTCCGGACCGCTCCGCTCTGGGGTGTTGGACAGCGGCTTTTTTTCCTGCACGACGGACGAGCGGGAACCCTGTTGGAGGCGATCCAGGCTCATGCGAGCCAAGGCAACCAGCTCTATCCTCCGTCCGAAGCCAATGCAGTGATTGCCCGGTTCAATGCGCTCCCTGAACCCGAGAAGCAGAACATCGTGGACTTCCTGCGCGGGCTGTAACTAGACGCTATCGGGGTAAAAGAAAAGCCCGCCAGGTCGTGAAACCTGGCGGGCTCTTTTTTTCTTCTCGCGATTGCTACTTGCCGGCCACTTTGATCGTGGCGGCGACGTGCTTGGGATGCAACTGGCAGTAGACGCGGTACTCCGAGACCATTGTGTCGATATTCTCGAGCGGTACGGTGATGGTCTTCTCCTCGCCCGGCTTGATTACTTCCTTCACTTTCATGGTATCGATGGCAAAGCCATGCTCTGCGGTTAACGCATTCTTCACCTTCAACGTCAGCGGCCCATTTAGATCAATGGTGCCGCCGCCTTCCCAGACCTTCGCGCCATCTTTCTCCACCGTAGTAAATGTGATTTCCTGCTGGCCCTGAGCCGGCAGAGAGATCCAGACCACCGCGACAAGGGTCAGGATGATCACGAGGGATCGTCTGACCCAATATGACGTGCTTATCTGCATCATGCACCTCCATTATGGTTGATCGCCCACTGCTGCGGTAGCCTGGAATGGCGCCATTCTAGGAGGGCCTTTTTAGAGTGTCAACAGCACGGAACGCGGTTCCTCTCCCCTCCCCGTTCCCCAAAACGGTTCCTGGCAGTTATTTTGACTGGTGGTTCAATGGTGCGAAGCGTGGTGACCATGATGCGCATGCACCAGCGCATGTCCCCGGCCCCTGGCGATCAGCCAGCGGTTCGCGGGAAACGCGGCAATCCCGGCGAGGACGAGGGAAACGATGAGGCTGACCCAGAACAGCGGGTCAGTGAGCCCAGCATTCATCGCGCCAGGGATGACGACCATCACGACGTTATCAACGATCTCCATGACCGTGATGGACAGCGTGTCCGACGCGAAGGCGAGCGTAAGAGCCGCCCCTAACTCCATGCCCGAGTGCAGCAGCGGCAGCAAGGTCATGAGATAGCCGAACATAAAGGCGAGCACCGTCGAGAGCACAACCGTCGGCCAGTTGCTCCAGCCCAACGCGGTGCCGATGACCATCCCGAGCACTTCGCCGATTGAACAGCCGGTCAGGCAATGAGTGGTGGCGCTGAACGCGAGGCGATTCAGGGAAGGCTGACTGCCGCTCTGCATCGCGTGATCCATTAACATACGCCCTGCTATTTCATCTTCCTCGGATCCTGGTAGACCATCACATGCGCAAACGGAGTCCCGTCGAACATGACATACACCCCTGACGGATTCGGCGCGGCGGGGAGCATGGTGGTCTTGGCTGCGAACGGCCACATGATCATCCAATGCGGCGGCTCTTTCACGATTTTGGCCCCTGGCTCTGCCTTCATGACGACTCTTCCGCCCTTCTCCCAATGGGATCCACCTCGCGCCATATACGCAATGCCCGGCACGGTGTTCGACGGCCTGGGTGCATTCTTCATAAGATCTTCCCACCACTGCTTCACGGCGGCATCCATACACATCGGGTCGGGGTCAGGGAGATTCATCACCGTCGGGATGCAGGTAAAGCCATTGGTTCCCGGCTTGCCCTCCTGGAGCTTGCCATCCGCGCCAAACACCAGCACGGAGGCGTCCTTCGCAATGTGCGGAGGCGCTGCACTGAGAGCCAGCATGATCTGTTCGTCTTGCGACATGGCTTTCACATCCTTCCCGGGTTTCCCCTGTTTCTCTCCGGCTGTGACAAGGGTAGCCAAGCCGAGGCACAAGACGACGACAAAAGCCATGCGAATGATTGATCTCATCATGATAGTCCTCCGTTGTTTAGATGCGCGCGCCCACTAGACCTCAGAAAAACTAGCCTGTCCCATTTTTCGTTCAATTCATCGTGAGCACCACGCGGAAGCGCGCCTTGCCGCTCAACATGCGCGCGTAGCCAGCGGCGGCTTGTTCGAGCGGGAACGTCTCGACCATGGGGCGAATCCCTGTAAGGGCGCAAAAGTT
>CAZSUT010000119.1:0-3732 GCA_964610095.1 uncultured Nitrospirales bacterium
ATCAACCGCCTGAACCCCGAGCACCTCTGCTTCTTCATCCCGGAGGACTTGCGCCCCAAGATCGAGACGGACATCCAACCGAACCTCGTCAAGCTCCCGAAGAAATGGGACTGGATCCTCACGCCCGATCCCCATGGTTTTGGCGCGTGCTTCAAAGCCCTCAACCAGCCGCTCGCGGACTTGCTCAAAGTGTGGGGCCTCGGCCCGGGTGAGCTCACGGTGGATCTGAGCCGGGCCACCACCGCTATGGCGGCGGCGACGGGCCTGGCGTGCCTCCCACACTCCTCGCAGTTCATCACGCTGAAGCCGGCCCTGATCGCAGGCGACGCGCCGGTGGGCGAGCTCGTGATCGTCAACGGCACGGCGCACACCTGGCAGCAGGACAATCCCTGGACGGAAGCGGCGATCACCGCACGCCGCCAGTCCGCCGAACAATTCAACCGGGGCTCGTACGCCGCGGCGGCCGCGACGTTCCGCCACATCGAAGCGCGGGTCTCAGGCGGGCAGAAGCCCCTCTATCACGCCTTCGCCGACCTCGCGGAGGCATACGGCTGCTGGGACCGGTTTATGTACAAGCCGGCGTGGGAGTCTCTGAAGACCGCCGTGAAGGCCCTCGACATGGCTTCTGTCTTCGGCGGCCCGTCCGGGATCAAGACGCTGATCCCGCGCCTGAAGGAGAACTCAGGCTTTCTGGAGAAGCTCGTCCTGGACCCCTCTGACGTCAAGGCGGCGATCGCGCCCGACCTCCTGGCCAACGCCAAGCGGCGGGCCGAGCAGGACCGCGCGTTCGATGCGGCGCTCCTCACGGCGATCCGCGCCCTGGAGGCCTTCGCGCAGGTCCAGTTGTTCAAGCAACACAAGATCAAGGCCCATGACGTCCAGCCGGACCAGTTGCCGGCGGCGCTGCAGGAAATCTGCAAAACGTGTTATCTCGACGACGTGGACGGCAAGTACAAGCTCCCGCTGGTGGCGCAGTTCCGCGCGCTGGCCGGGCTCGGCGAGCAGATGGGGCAATCCTTCCAGACCCAGTGGCCGCTGATGAAGCCGATCTTGGACGCCGCCAACCGCTCGCCGCTGGGCCACGGCTTCGACCCGGCCACCGCCGAGCGCTACCACCAGCTCCATGCGCTGATCGTGAAGGTGACCGGCGTCACCGACGCGGCGCTGCCGAAATTTCCCACCCTCGAGCTATGACGATGCCCCGCGCCAGCGACACGATCGAGATCCGCATCTACTACCAGGACACCGACTGCGGCGGCGTGGTGTACTACGGGAACTATCTGCGCTACTTCGAGCAGGGGCGCACGCAGTGGCTGGATGCGCGGGGCTCGTCGGTGAAGGCGTTTATGGACGCCGGCATCCTCTTCGCCGTGGTGCACGCCGAGCTGCACTACCGCTCGCCCGCCCGCTACGGTGAGACCCTGACCATCGCCACCACGCTCAAAGAGATGAGCGCGGCGAGCTTCACGTTCGCGCACGAGATCCGGGAGAAGGCAAGCGGGCGCCTGGTGGTGGAAGGCTCCGCCCGACTGGTCGCTGTGGACATGCAGGGCAAGCTGGTCAAGCTGCCGAAGGACCTTCGAGAGCGGCTGACGAAGGCGATCGGAGACGCCTGACCGTGCAGAACATCGGCACCTGGCTCGCTATCGCCGGCGTCGCGGTCGGCTTTGTGATTCTGCTCTATCTGCTATTCAAGGAGCCGGAGGACAAGAAAAAGAAGGAATAAAGGAGCAAGCACTATGGATCCATTCGGCGGAAAAGAAGAGTTGGTCGAGGTCAAGTTCCAGATCAGCCAGGATCAAAAGAAGTGGCTGGAGAAAATGGTCAAGGAAGGCAAGATCGCGGTGCCTCCAGGAGGTAGCCTGTCCGTGGGGAATGTGGCTTCCATGTTCATCCGCGCGTTGCTGCATAACGCGATGGAGCAGCAGCAGGCCATGGAGCGGGAGGACGCTGACGACGATGATGAGTAACCGACGGGTCCTGCCGCCTGCGGCGTCGGGGTCCTGTCGCCGAGCAGCCCCGCCGAGCGGCGCCTTTCGGCGTTGCAGCCCCGCAGACTCGCCTGTAGGCGCTCTGGCTCATCGGGGCGCCCCGCTCTGCGTCACCCCTCCGCCTCCGGCGACATCGGCGTCATCCGTGAAACGGTGACAGGACCCGTCGGTTAAAGAAGATTAGCTGATTTTGAGTTTGTTGAAGGCGGCGCGAGCCGCCTTCAGCGTTTTGGCGACGTCCGCTGGCGTGTGGGCGGTGGAGACGAAGGCGGCCTCGAACTGGGACGGCGCCAGGTAGATCCCCTGGCTCAGCATCGCCCGGAAGAACTTCGCGTAGGCCTGGGTGTCGGACTTCTTGGCCGAGGCGTAATCGGTCACCGGGCCGGGCGTGAAGAACAGCGTCATCATCGACCCCACCCGATTGAGCGTCGCCGCGATCCCCGCCTCGCGGGCGGCGCGGCTGAGCCCTTCGCCCAACTGCCGTCCGCGTTCCTCCAGCTGGCGGTACACCCCGGACTTCTTGAGCAGCTTCAGGGTCTCGATGCCGGCCGTGACCGCCAGCGGGTTCCCCGAGAGCGTCCCGGCCTGATAGACGGGGCCGTCCGGCGCAATGAGCTTCATGAGGTCGGCACGGCCGCCATAGGCTCCGACCGGCAGCCCGCCGCCGATGATCTTCCCCAGGCAGGTCAAATCCGGCGTGACCCCGTAGCGGGCCTGGGCCCCGCCGTAGCCCACGCGGAAGCCGGTGATGACTTCATCGAAGACCAGCACAATCCGGTAGTGGTGGGTCAGGTCGCGCAGGCGGTTTAGGAAATCGGGATGGGGCGGCACCACGCCCATGTTGCCCGCCACGGGCTCCACGATGACGCACGCGAAGTTGCCCCGGTGCCCTTCCAGCAGGCGCTCGACCGCGCCGATGTCGTTGTACGGGGCCGTGAACGTGTGCCGGGCCAGGTCGGCCGGCACGCCCGGGCTGTCCGGAATGCCCAGGGTCATGGCGCCGGAGCCGGCTTTGACCAGCAGCGAATCGGCGTGGCCGTGGTAGCACCCCTCGAACTTGAGGATCGCGTCGCGTCCGGTGTAGGCCCGCGCCAGCCGGATCGCGCTCATCACGGCCTCAGTGCCCGAGCTGACGAGACGCACGCGCTCCATTGAGGGAACGGCCTCGACGATCATCTCGGCCAATTGGACTTCGAGCGCCGTCGGTGCGCCGTAGCTGGTGCCCCGTGCGGCTGCGCGCGCGACCGCTTTGACGACGGGCGCCGACGCATGGCCCAGGACCAGCGGCCCCCAGGACATCACGTAGTCCACGAAGGCGTTGCCGTCCGCGTCGTAGAGCTTGGCCCCCCTGGCGCGGGCGATGAAATGGGGGAGGGTCCCGACCGCCTTGAAGGCGCGGACCGGGCTGTTCACCCCGCCGGGCATCACCCGCAGCGCGGCCTCGAAGAGTTTCTTGGAGGCGTTGGTCTTCATAAAGAAAAGTACGGAACTCTAACACGCTCCCCCGGTAGCGTCAAGAACAGGGTTTTCTGCTACAATCCTCTCTGGTTAGGATATATACCATGAAGAAAGTCGCCGTAACCCACTGGCCTGCCAACGCCGGCCAGGTCACCATCAACAAGGTCCGCGCCCGCCTGGAACAGGAAGGGCTGAAGCCCTACCGCTTCGACATGATGCCGGGGGACGTCTACGGCGACCATGCCCACCCCGACGCCGAGATTCGCTGGGTGGTCAGCGGCCG
>CAZSUT010000120.1:0-3711 GCA_964610095.1 uncultured Nitrospirales bacterium
AACTTAAGAATTTTCCTTTATTATACGTGTTTCGCGGTTCATAGCTGGTTTTCTATTTCGGTGTTCGGATTTCTTTCGGTCCTCGGATTTCGGGTGCGGATTTTACGGACGCAGACGTTTGCTATCCGCCTCAACCAATTCCCCTTGCGTGCGATTTAGGCTGGCGTAAGCTGCTCTACCGTGGCTTGGTTCACTGATCGACATTTTTTCCTCCTGGCCGTGGTTGCCTACGGCTGGGAAACGGCGGGGTTCTACGCCCGGTGGATGAAGGATGATGACCCGGCGGTCATCAAGGAACTCCAGGGCCCCGTGTTGAACCGGACCAGTCCCCAATCGGCGTTGGCCCCCGCCCTCCTCGAATTGATCAAGAACGTTGTCCTGGCCGATGCCGCGTTCGTTGAGCGTGTCAAACGCCACTATCGTATGTTCCGCGACCAGATCGATGCCAACCGTATCGTGGCGTCCCAACAAGGAGGCGATCTTCAGCTTGGTCCCCACCCCATCCGTGCCCGAGACCAGGACAGGGTCCCTATATTTCTTCGGATCGAAGCGGAACAGGCCGCCGAATCCTCCGATGTCCGTCAGGACTTCAGGGCGGAACGTCGAGCGGACGAGGGTGCGGATGCGCCGGACGAACTCGTTGCCGGCGTCGATGTCAACCCCTGCCTTCTTGTAGTCCAAGGGGGAAGTTGGCTCCTGTTTTACCGGGGGACCGGCATCTTACCGGAACGGTCGGGGGTGGTCAACGCGACGAAGACTGCGTCATCCAAGTACCAACCAAGTGCAAACACTGTATGGAGTTACATACAGATAGGCGTCCCCTTTCATGGTTTGGCACAATTTTGTTCACTGACGGAGTCCCACATTTTCCTATCCCATTGACAATGCGTGGGTCTTGTCCAGACCTACCCCCTGGCATCGTCATTGCTCACCTTTGGAGCAGATACGAAATCGAACGACGTAGAAGTCGTAGCGATGAAGAAGCCTACGGAGAGGACGGAGCGAGAGGAGGGCAATATGTTGATGGAAAAGCAAAAGAAACAGACGACGAATATCCTCATGACCGTCAAGGACGTGGCGACGTACTTGGCCGTCACGGAACGGACGGTCTACCGGCTGGTGAAGGACCACAAGCTGCCGGCCTACAAGGTGGGCGGACAGTGGCGCTTCAAAGCCGACATGATCGAGTCGTGGATGCAGAAGGACGGCGCCCTCGAGTCCCTCGCCGAGTCGTCCTCGGAGCAAGAATCGGACACATCCCGCTACGCATGGAAAGCGAGCTGACGCGGCACGCCTTACGCCGCCTGCATCAGTTCGACAAGCGTCTCGATGTGCATGGTCTGGGGAAACATGTCGAACCCCTGTAGCCGCGTCACGCGGTACCCCGCCTCCCGCATAGCCCGCAGATCACGGGCCAGCGTCGGGGGATCGCAAGAGAGGTACACCAGTCGGTGGGGCCTCAGTCGAAGGAGCCCGGTGAGGGCCTCCTTACTGAGGCCGGTCCGCGGGGGATCCATGAGTACGAGATCGTACTCGTCCGGCGTGCTGGCGTCCAGAATCGCTTCAGCCGGGCCTTGCCGGAACCGGCACCGGCCGACGTGATTCACCCGCGCGTTGTAGCGGGCATCCGCCAGCGCCGCCGGGCTTGCCTCCAACAACGTCACCAACGCCCCGCCGCGCGCAATTGGTAAGCCGAAGTTGCCTATCCCCGCATAGAGTTCCAGCACTCGTAGCGGCGCGCGCTCCTGTCCAGTCAGAGCCCAGTCGGTCACGGTCTCGACCAGCGTCTCGTTCAGCCGCCAGTTCGCCTGCATGAACGACCGATCACTGCATCGCAGGCGCAGCCCCGCCATCTGCTCGGTCAGAGCGGTCTCTCCGTCCACCCACTGGCGCTGCTGGAGGCCGCGCCCAGCGATCATCACCTGCCCCTTCAACCCGGCTAATCCGGTTCGCACCCGCTCAAACCAGCCTTCAGCCTGCCGACGCGTGCAGCGCTCGGCCTCGTAATGGATCACTAGCTCTCCTGTCGCGACCGAATAGCCGAGGCGGACCTCTTGTATCAGTGCCGCCATCATCCCTGATCCAGCGAGCGCGCGATTGAGATGCGCGACTGTCTCGTTGAGGCGCGGCGCCAGCAAGGGACACGCGGCGATCGGCACCAGCCGGTGGCTGCCCTCCTCGTGGTAGGCCAGGCTCGCCGTCTTTCCTTTGGGAGTGACCACCGCCAGCCGCGCGCGATTGCGGTAGCCATAGACTTCGGGGGAAACCATGAGTGGCGGGACGTCCACATCGGTCAGCCCGCCGAGCCGGACAAGCGTTTCTGCAAGGATGTCTCTCTTGAGTGCAAGCTGAGCCGACGACGACGCATGCTGGAGCTGACACCCGCCGCATTGCCCATAGACCGGGCACGGCGCGGTGGTCCGGTCTGGCGAGGACGTCACGACTTCGAGGAGACGGCCCTCCGCATACCCCTTTTTGACTCGCTCGAGCTGGATGCGGACCGACTCGCCCGGCAGCACGCCCTCGACGAAGACTGCCAGCGATCCCTCATGCGCGAGTCCCTTGCCACCATGAACCAGCTTGTCGATCGTGACGAGGACGGTTTTGTCGGATGGAGTGACTTGGGAAGGCATCGCGAGGGACCCGAGTCTACTGGAAGTTTGATTCGAGATCCTGAGCAAGGGTGAACACGATGACGCGTTCGCCAATATGGGTGTCGATATCGGTAAAGAGCGCAGTCGCTTTCACTCCCGTGATCTCACTAATCTCCTCGCAGAGCTTCTTCCGCCCCTGTGCAATCAGTGTCTGGCGCACCCGCTTGACCATCTCGATCCCATCCTCGCTTTTGGCCAGTTGACGCTCGGCAGGGGTCAGGACCCCCTTCAGCCTGATGAGAATAATATCCCGCACAATGAAGGCCCGCACATCCTCGGGACCTCTACCCATGAATTCCTGCTCGAACTTGATGATGGCGTTACGGATTGCACCTTCGATTTCGCCCTTCGTTCGCCCATTTCTCATAACACTCGACCCTTTGTTTTCTAGGCGGACCGATTATAGAGGCACGTCCAGTCAGAGAACAAGGTCTAGAGTTGATGGGGCTATCGCCCCATAATTGGAAAGGCCTGAAGACCTAAATTCAATCTGAGGCTAAAATTTGATTGCTCGAACCGTCTTTCTCTGGTATCAGTTAGCCATCACGAGGATGGTGCCTCCTGTCCTTAGTTCCCGCAAAGACAGACGGAGCCATCGCCTAATCGGTTACTTTGCAACGCAAAGGCAGGTAGGGTAGCCGGTTCCCATTCCCGAGGGGCCGGCCACAGTGCACGCCAACCGTGTGCTCCTTGGAGGCTCTTCGAGGACGCCGGTTGGCTTTTCTTGTTTTGGAGCGGATATGCCCTTCGTGATCCTCGTCCCGCTGCTTCCGCTGTTGGCCGCGCTGATCGTCGTGATCGGCAGGGCCAGCTCGCGACAGGCGCGCGCGAGGCTCGCCGCCTGGCCGATCGGCGCGGCTTTCTGTGGCACTATCGCCACGCTCTATTTCGTCGCGACACAGGGGCCGATCACGATTCGGTTTTACGATCCTGCGTCGCTCGCCTCGATCGCCTTCCCCATCGGCTTCTACATCGATCGGCTGAGCGTGGTCATGATGGTCTTGATCTCCGGTGTCGGGACGATCATCTACACCTATTCCGTCGGCTACATGTACCA
>CAZSUT010000121.1:0-3468 GCA_964610095.1 uncultured Nitrospirales bacterium
CGACCCATAGGTCGAACGCGTAATGCAAGTAGATGTTGGCAAGCAGCGGCGAAATCACCGCCCCCTGCGGAGTACCTACCATGGTCTCCGACCATTGGCCGTCCTCCGACACTCCCGCCTTTAGCCATTTCTGGATCAGGCGAAGAATGCGACGGTCGGCCACGCGGTGCTGGACAAACTTCATCGTCCATTCGTGGCTCATCTGGTCGAAGAACCCACGGATGTCCGCATCCAGCACCCAGTTCACCCGCTTCCGATGGAGGCCCACACTCAGCGCATCCGGCGCCTGATGCGGACTGCGCCCCGGCCGGAACCCGTAGGAAAAGCCTCGGAAGTCCACCTCATAAATCTGGTTGAGAATGGTCACCACGGCCTGTTGAACGATTTTGTCCTCCAGCGCCGCGACGCCCAACGGACGTTGCCGCCCGTCGGCCTTCGGTATGTAGACTCTTCTTGAGGCTTGCGCCCGGTACGCTCCACGGTGAATCCGGCTGTGCAGATCGGCAAGCCGACCCTCCAAACCGTCCTCATACTCTTTCCATCGCACGCCGTCCACTCCAGGCGCAGCTTGCCGCTTCAATGCGTAAAAGCTGTCCCGAAGCAGATCCACGCTTAGATGGTGGAGCAAAGCAGTGAACCGTTCCTGTCTCCTTTCCCTAGCTGCTTCCCGCACACCACGCAATCCCTGTGACACCGTACTCCCGCTCTGTGTCGGGTCGGTGTTGGATTGAGCGATGTTCTCCTTGGCCCGCGCCCTTCCCTCCCCCATCTCCGCCGAGGGATGGCCCTCTTTGTTCGACAGGTTCACAGGTACTACGGCGCGGTCCGACCCCTCTGAAACGTGCCGGCCCGCTGTGCGGCCAGTGGCCTTTTCGGACCGGTCTCGATCCTGGTTGGATCGAGAGGTTCCAGAGGTCTCCCGGTTCTCGTGCATGTTGTTTCTCAGCGTGCGCGGGTTCTAAGACTACGCAGAGCCGGGTGGCTGCTTGCGATGTAGCGCGGCCCCCGTGTTGCCTTCCCGGTCAAGGATCCGGTCGGCGCCTCTGATCAATCCTTTTCGAAGCTCAATAGCCCGGCCCACCGATACCCCTGTCTACGCTTCGGCGCAGATCTCACGATCTACCCCGCAAGACTCGAGGTCAGGATGGAGTCGCTTTCTCCTTTCCTGTAGGGATCCTTCCTCCCCTACAACATGCCGGTTTATCCCGGCGCACCCCCGAGTAGGACTCGAACCTACAACCCTTCGGTTAACAGCATCGACGGTTAAACCGGCTGGGCCTGTTGGGAATGACCAAGAACCTACCGACCGGATCAGGGCTTTATCGAGTAGCGGCGCTCGCCGGATTCGCCCTTTATGGAGCGGACTTTGAGACCCATCTTCTTACCGAGAATGCCGCTGAGGAATCCGCGAACCGAATGAGGCTGCCAACCACTAGCCTTCGTTAGTTCTTTCAACGCCGCTCCACCTGGCCTTTTCAGTAGTACGAGAATCTTGGCCGTCTTACTGCCCTTGCGTGGGCTCGCAGCCTTGGCCGTCGTGGTGCGGCGCTTGGGGCGCACGGGCTCCGCCGTCTTGCGGTTCCGCTGTAGCGGCGTTGGCTTGTCGGTTCGAATCGGCGACCGGGTGTTAGGTTTTTCTACTGTCGTGGGCGTCATCTGTTTCCTCCTTGCGCGGTGGACTGCGGTTCACCACATCAATCACTCATCTCTGGCCGGAGCGCAAGCGAATTCGTACGGAATCGAAACGGCGAAGGAAGGGCGATGGCCAGCAACTGGCAGTCCCCACTTATCCGGGTCACTCGGAGGTACAGTCACGTGTCATGACTGACAACAAGGTTGTTCCCTTTCCCAAACCGTCCGCGTCTGCGGAGCCCGATCCAATCGCGAAGCTGCACCAGCGGGTGATATTTAGCATCGGAAGCCAGAGGTATGCGTATGACTTTTACAGCCAGGTGAGCCAGCTCAATCCGACGCCAGCTCCTGTCGTATCGGTGAACACCGGTAAACGGCGAAAGTCCCCCAAGCCTCGCGCATAACTTTCGCACGCACGAGCCTCTTTTCTCGGGAAAGTCAAGCGCAGTTTGGCTCATTTTGAGCTTGCTTCCTCCGCCAATTGGAGCGTCCATGGAACTGTAGCTAGACGCCAATAGAAAGGACCACCCCATGGACCGAGCCGTCGTTGCCGCGTTGGAAGGGCTGGCACGATTGAAAGTTGCGGAACTGAAAATCAAATACCGCGAAGTGTTTGGCGAGGTCTCCAAGTCGTCGAACCGAGACTTTCTTTTTCGGCGCATCGCCTGGCGTCTCCAGGCCAATGCCGAAGGTGATCTCAGCGAGCGGGGCCGCCAGCGCGCCGCTGAAATCGCCGACGACGCAGACCTGCGCACTCGGGCGCCTCGGAGCTTCCTGCCTGGAAACACCGTTCATGGCCCCGCCCTCAGGGTCGATCGCTCGCGACCCCAGAAAGATTGGAGACTGCCACCGCCGGGCACGCTCATCACCCGCCGCCTGGCGGACCGGCAGATTGTGGTCAAGGTGCTCGAAGACGGGTTTGAGTATGACTCGCGTCGCTTCCGATCCCTGAGCGCCATCGCCAGAGAGGTTACCGGTACACGCTGGAACGGCCTGCTCTTTTTTGGACTCTCGGAACGGCGCCATGGATGACGGCTTTGGCCGGAACGGGGATAGCAAGAAGACGGCCACGGTTCGCTGCGCCATTTACACCCGGAAATCAACCGAGGAAGGACTGGATCGAGATTTCAACTCCCTCCAGGCGCAGCGCGAGTCCGCCGAAGCCTATATCAAGAGCCAGCGTCATCTCGGCTGGACACTGGTTCCGCACCATTACGATGACGGCGGCTTCAGCGGAGGAACCCTGGACCGCCCGGCGCTGAACAAACTGCTCGAAGACATCGATGCCCGCCGCCTGGACTGCATCGTTGTATATAAGGTTGACCGGCTGAGCCGCTCGTTACTCGATTTTGCCCGGCTGGTGGATCGTTTCGATCAGCGGTCGGTCAGCTTTGTATCGGTGACGCAGCAGTTCAATACAACGACGTCGCTGGGCCGGCTGACGCTCAACATCCTGCTGTCCTTCGCCCAGTTTGAGCGCGAGATTATCGGTGAGCGCACCCGCGACAAGATGTCGGCGGCACGGCGGAAGGGGAAATGGGTCGGTGGGACGCCGGTGCTCGGCTACGATGTGGACGCGGGCGGCCGGCGCCTCGTGGTCAATGAAAAGGAAGCACGAATGGTGCGCGACGTGTTTGAGCTGTATCGAGCGCACCAATCGCTTCCCACTGTAGTCAGCGAGCTCGAACGCCGTAAGTGGAAAACGAAATCGTGGACTTCGAAGGGTGGCCGCAGACACTTCGGACGAGCATTCACCAAGGCCTCGCTATTCCGGCTGTTTACCAATGCGGTTTATGCCGGGAAGGGCGAGCCCCGCGGCACCATCTGACCGGCGCG
>CAZSUT010000122.1:0-1688 GCA_964610095.1 uncultured Nitrospirales bacterium
GAACCGGGCCGGGGTGGTTGTACCGGGTCCGGTAGGAAGGATCGGCTTCGATCGCATTGGCGTAATGAGAGGCTGCGCGTGGGATGTCGTTCAGCTCGAGTAGCAGCATGGCCAGGTTGAAATGAAGCGCGGCGCTGCCAGGGCTCCGCCTCAGCTCTTCCTCGAGTGCCTGGATCCCGATGGCGGGGTGCGGTGGCGCTTTGGTGTCGAAGAGATCTCTCAGTATCCGGAAGCCGCGCTCTTCCTTGTCCAAGAGTGAGCGCGCGAGTCGCGTGGCCAGTTCCGTTCCCAGGAATTTCAGTCGGAGCGGCGTATAGCCCTCCTCGACAGAATAGGCCAGCGTCACGAACTCGTAGCGCAGACCGCTCGCATGAAGTTCCGCCACGAATTCCGCTGGCGAGAGCCAGAAGGAAGGAGTCCGGACGTCGGCATGGGGGTAATGGTGGGAATACAGGGACCGCACGATGAAAAAGTCTAGGTCGATATCCAAGAGGACCTCTTCCTCGAAGGCCTGCGTCGAAAAGGCGGAGTAGGGGAGGGCGCGGAATCGCTTTCCGTAGATTCGTCCCTCGAAACACTCGGTATCCGTCGTTCTGAAGAGCTGGAAGAACTGGGGTGCAGTTGCCGCGAGCGACTCGAGGATCGATCGCACCGCGCGTGCCTGCTTCGCCCGGTCCGGGTCCTCAGGATAGACCCAGATGAATTCTCGTACGAGGTCGGCCCGGATGGCCTGATGAATGTAATTGCCGAGATGGGTACGCTCCTCCTCGGTTCTCCCGGAGAGCGTCCAGAAGGGAGTCCGTTGCAGCGCGGAGAACACGTCTGCCAGCCTGGGTTGCTCGAGGAGGGTGTCAGGGGACGGGGCGATCCAGGCAAAGTCAATGTGGGCGTCAAAGTGGAGCAGCACGCGGTGCTGGACCCCAGCGGCCTTCCAGATGTAATAGGCTTCGTCATGATCCTCCACCAAGCGGACAGCAGGACGGGGTGAGCCGGCAACCGGGTGTGACTCGTGCGAACCAGGCGCTGCGGAGTGCGCCAGAATCATCGAGAGGCTTCCTGGATGGCTCGGATGCTGAGGAGGTCGTCGATCAGCGCGGCGAGGTCCTTTTCCAACTGCTCGCTGGTGACGTCGTATTCATTGGAGAGTTCGGTCAGGATGGCCCGGATCGAGCGCATCCCGTCGATTCGGCGCCAGATAGCGGCGCCCGTTTCGTTCAGGACATAGAGGCTGTTGACGTCCGACAACTGCCGGTGAATGGGGACCAGGATGAATTCGCCCGCCACCTCGCGTTGAACGAAACTCGAATTTTTGGAGTAGATTTTATCGGGCAACGGCATGGCACGAATCCGTTACGCGCTCTTCTTCCGTGATTTCCACGCGAGTCCGGTGGGCGAAAGCACTTCTATCATTCTGGACCCGGAATGTCAAGAATAGGGCGAAATCTTTCAGCATTTCAACCACGTGGCGCTGATTGTGACTAGTTCTCTGGTGTGCTACCATCACGAACCGTGAGCTTCTGGCACGACATCGCGAAGCCGATCATCGGGCTCTCGCCCATGGACGGGGTGACCGATCGAAAGTTCTTACATTTTCTCTCACGGATCACGCGTGACGCTTAACGGGTATGCAGACCTGGGATGACTTCCCCTCTGACCATTATCTGAGCCTGGTGCCCTGGGCGAGTCTG
>CAZSUT010000122.1:1788-3353 GCA_964610095.1 uncultured Nitrospirales bacterium
CTGGGATGACTTCCCCTCTGACCATTATCTGAGCCTGGTGCCCTGGGCGAGTCTGGAGTTAGAGACTGGGGGCAGTCCCCGGCCGGTTCCATTTCTTGCAGGAGTGGCTCGCGAGGTTGTGGCTAGTCTTCAGGAGGCGCATCGGCTGCTGTCCAGCGCTCTGACTGGTGTGATCAGCGACGTGGTCTCTGGCCGTGCCTCACTGAGGGACCCCATGCTCCGTGTGCTGGTGGAGGATGCCTATGCCGAACTGGTCCAGTCGCGGCCGCATTTGCGCGAGCACATCCGGTGTAGGCGCGAGCCCGACGGCACATTTCATTGGGAGTTCCCGAAGGATCCGGCGCGATCCGACCCGGTCACGTTCGTGGGTGTGCGGGTTGTGAATGCGCTCACGAAGCGCGAAGTACTTTTTGGTTTTGAACATCCGATCACCCCCGCCGTGGGCATACTGCTCGGATGCCTGGATGGTACCCGCACGGCTGCGGAAGTCCGGGCGGTCGTGGCCGGTGGTGAAGCAGAGCGCGAGCTGATGCGGTTGCTGGAGGTGCTCAACGCACAGCAGTGTCTGGTGGCATCCGCACGGTCTGCGGTACGGGCCCACTGGCTCACGGCAACGCATGACCGCGACGTGGTCCATCTCGGGCATGCGGGCTTGTTGTATCGGCAGCGGGATCAGTTCTTGTGCTTCGACCCGTGGCTGATGCCATGGTTTGCCGTAGCGCCGGTGCCCTCTCTCTGGGGCGCGTTGCTCCCGCGGCCGGGCGCTCTGTTCTTGACGCATGAGCACGATGACCATATGAATGAGCGGACGCTGTTGCTGATGCCGAAGGACATTCCAGTAATCGTCCCGAGTCGCCGCAATCGTCGGGAGCTTTACGTTGATTATCCGAACCTATTGCGCGATCTTGGTTTTCAGGAGGTCATCGAGTTGACGCATGGGGAGGGCTGGACGTTCGAGGGCGGTGTGGTGGTGTCGGTCCCGTTCTACGGGGAAGACCCATGTGATCTCGAACTGCCGCGGAACTGTTACCTGATTGTCGATCGCGGCCGCAATACGCTGGTGCTGGCGGACAGTTGCCCGACCAACACCGGCCGATCAGTGCTGAAGGACGGCGTGATTGAGGATCTGGTCCGGCAGTACGGACCAATCGCGACCATCTTTGCGTCTCAGCAGCAATTGCTTGTGCTGCGGGCAGATCACTATACTGCACCTCTCTCCCACCCAGGGCGATGGCTGGAAATCGGGGAGAACACGTATTTACCCCAACGTTATCTGGTTGAGCTGGCGACGAGCGCGAAAGCTCGTCTGCTCATCTCATGTGCGACCGGGGGGGCCGATTGGTATCCGGAGCATGACCCAACCATATTTATCCCGAGCAAACCGGCCCGAAACTTGCTCATGGCTGCCAACTGGGAGCCGCTGGAGAACCTTAAGAAGCAGCTAGCGCCGTATGGCTGCGGGTACCACTACAGTGAGGCGCTGGATATTTTTCGCCCGACATCCGATGGGGGCACGGAGGTGATCAAGGGAGGGGAGGCTCTGGACCCCAGGCAGCTCTTTGGCG
>CAZSUT010000123.1:0-3288 GCA_964610095.1 uncultured Nitrospirales bacterium
GCTGCATGGTCTGCTTGACCATCGAGCCCCACAGGATCTCCTTGTTCTCGCGCATGAGGGCCTTGATCGAGTCGATGAGCAGCTTGAACACCTCGGCCTGCTTCTTGTCCTTGAACGTGACGTTCGGCGCCTTCTGCGTGCCGCGCACCAGGTCCTCGTAGAAGATGAACTCATCGCAGTTGTCGATGAGCAGGTCGCTCGACGAGTTCTTCACCCCCACGCCGATGACGTACTTGTCGTTCTCCTTCAGCTTCGAGACCAGCGGCGAGAAGTCGCTGTCCCCCGAGGCGATGACGAAGAGGTCGATGTGCTCCTTCGACCAGGACATGTCCATGGCGTCCACGGCCATGCGGATGTCGGCGGAGTTCTTCCCCGAGTACGAACGGCCGGGGATCTCGATCAGCTCGATGGCCGCTTCGTGCAGCTCGCGCTTGTAGTCCGGGAACTTGTCCCAGTCGCAATACGCGCGCTTGACGACGATCTTCCCCTTCTCCAGGAGGCGCTCCAAGAGAAGGTTGCTCTCGAACTTCTTGTACTTGGCGTCCACGACGCCGATGGCGATGTTCTCGAAATCGATGAACAACGCGATTTTGCGTTCTGCATTCATATTTCTGGGTGGTGGCGACGCGCTGCTGATGTCTTCATCGTTGGCGTTCGCCTCGTTGTCAGGTAGAGGCTTGCGGTTCATGGGTGCGACCGGGAGTGTAACGCACGGAGGGGGGAGACGAATTCGATGGGTTGGCCTTGGACAGCGGCGAAGGGCGAAGGGCGAAGGCGTATCGGAGTCCTTCGCCCTTCAGATGACGTACGCCACCGCGAACCCGATCTGTGCCGCCATCATCATCAGGTACATGTGGCGCCAGCTCGGGTGGTTCTCCGTCGCCGTCAGCTCGTCGGGGTTCCGGACGATGAGCCACAGCGTGTAGGCGCCCCAGAGGGCCAGCACGACGCCGACGACGTCCAGGGCGGTGCGGTTGCCGGTGAGGATGCCGAGGTGCGCGCCGAGGGGCATGAGCAGCCAGGGAAAGACGAAGAAGGGGGCGATCATCCAGGCCGCCTTGCGGACGCCGAATGCGATGGGCAGCGTGCGGCAGCCGCCGGCGCGGTCCCCTTCCATGTCGCTGAAGTCCTTCGTCGAGGCCGCGCCGAGGAGGAAGAGGCCGAAGACCGACCCGATGAACCACGGCTCGGCCACGGAGGCGCCGGCCACCATCGTCCAGCCGGCCACCTTCAACAGGCAGCCGCGCGGGATGGCGATGGTCAGGTTCGCCCCGATGGGATGGGCCTTCGTCCGCCCCAGCGCCGGGACCGAATAGACGAACGTGGCCACGAACGCCGCCAGGTAGATGAAAAAGCATTCATGCGCGGAGAGCGGCGCAAATAGCTTTGATGTCAATGAGTTATACGGATAGACCACCACCAGCCACGTGGGCAGCAGGCCCAGGGCGTACATCAGCCACGTAAAGCCCCAGGCCTGCCGGATAGAGAGCTCCCCGGTGACCAGCGGCCGCTTGGGCTTGTTGATCCGGTCGATCTCGAGGTCGTAGATCTGGTTCAGCGCGTTGTTGGCGGCGTTGAGAAACGACGCGCAGGCCGAGCCGAGGACGACTGTCAGCACGACCGAAAGGGTCACCGCCCGCGAAGGATCCGGATTGTGCGCCGACCCCCACGCGCAGACGGCGCCGGAGATGATCCCCAGCAGCGGCGGCAGCAGGGTGAAGGGACGGGCGAGGGAGACGTAGGCTTTCACGTTGAAAGTTTATCCTGAGCGCGGGCGGTGGTTGGGAGGGAGCGAAGGATCGAAGCGGGGCACGGCAGGGAGTCGAATCAAGCCCAAAACCACGAAACGAACCACTTCCAGGCACGCCCTTTGAGCCCCGGAGTTGACGCGATTGCCGCGGACGAGCGCTGCCCCCCGAACATCCAAAATTTATGTACACGAGCCTGCCTGACTCACCTCCCGGAATGCCACGCTTTCACTCTTCGCTCCCACCCAACCACCGCCCGCGCTCGGAGTGAAAGCTTGATTGTTCCACGTGCAACACTTCCTGTGCATACCGGAAGAATCTACGCGCAGGCCGACTGTTCCACGGACCGTAGAGGCCGCAAACCGCACTCCTTCGCCCCGCTTTCGCCCATTTTCTTTCGGTCCGGTCTGCTTAAACACTCCGGAATGTGTGCGCAAATGTTGCGGAAAACAGTTGTGGAAAACGACACGGTATTCCTGTTGAAATCCTGTGCATTCTAATGTGGATAACCCGCGGAAATCCTGAGGATGCCGCCTGAAGCCCATGTGCAAAAACCTGAGGAAAACCAGCGGATTACCTGCCGATAACCCGCGGAATTCCACCCTGCTCACCACCTTGGTCAAGTGCGCCTAAATCAAAGCAAACGCGAATACTTACGCTGCATATTGTGTTATCCATGATCGGAACCACAAGATGTTGTGGTCTCCTACTTGACACTCAAAACTCATGGGCGTACGTTGTCCACCCATAAGCTGAACAAGCGAATGGGGGCGTGAACGTGATGAAGAAGCTCGAGCAGTTGCCTCGTCTTTCGGTTCGGAACCCTCTACGGTCCGTATCCCTCCAGATCAAGGATTACCAGGTCACTGTGAAGGTCAAAACACCCGTTCCGCAGCCGTCTCACGCCGCTCGGTTGTCCCGCTAGCACCACTGCAAGAGGTATCAGCCCAAAGCGCCCCGCGAGGGGCGCTTTTGTGCGGGGAGGAAGAAAGAATCATGACGTCCGTCGATCTGCCCACTCACGCTCTCCGGCCGCGGTCGAATGCTCCGAAGCCTAAAGCTGCCCGGAAAGAGACCCGGCCCGGCGGCATCACCGTGGAGCGCTTCTACACGAAGGCAGGGGTCGATCCCTATGACACCTGCGAGTGGGAGCTTCGCAGCGCCGTCATCAGCAATGAGAAGGGCGAGGTCGTCTTCGAGCAGAAAGACGTCGAGATGCCGAAGTTCTGGTCCCAGATGGCCACCAACGTCGTCGTCTCCAAGTACTTCCGCGGCCACATCGGCACGCCGGGACGCGAGTCCTCCGTCCGCCAGCTCATCGGCCGCGTCGTCCGCACCATGACCAACTGGGGCCGCGAGGGGGGCTACTTCGCCTCCGAGGAGGATGGGGACGCCTTCCGCGACGAGCTGACCCACATCCTCCTGTACCAGATGGCCTCGTTCAACTCGCCGGTGTGGTTCAACGTCGGCGTGGAGCCGCACCCCCAGTGCTCGGCCTGCTTCATCAACTCCGTGCAGGACACCATGGACTCCATCCTCG
>CAZSUT010000124.1:0-3158 GCA_964610095.1 uncultured Nitrospirales bacterium
GGATCTTCATCAACATCTTCGGCGGGATCGTCCGCTGCGAGCGCATCGCGCACGGGGTGATCGAGGCGGCCAAAGAAGTGGATATCAAGATTCCGGTGGTGGTGCGGCTGCAGGGAACCAATGCCGACGAGGGGCGGAAGCTGCTGCAGGAGTCGGGGCTCAAGATCGAGGTGGCGATGGATCTGTGGGAGGCGGCGCAGAAGATCGTGGCGCTGACGGGGAAGAAGCGGAAAAAGGTCGAGGCGGCATCGTGAGTATTCTGGTGAACAAGAGCACGCGGGTGGTGGTGCAGGGTATTACGGGCAAGGAGGGGTCGTTCCACGCCACGCAGTGCAAGGCCTACGGCACGCAGGTCGTCGCTGGCGTGACGCCCGGGAAGGCCGGCCAGGAGGTCGAGGGGATCCCGGTCCTTAACACGGTCCGCGACGCGGTCAAGACGACTCAGTGTGACACGTCGCTGATCTTCGTGCCGCCGGCCTTCGCCGCAGACGCTATTCTGGAGGCCGCCGATGCGGGCATCCGACTGATCGTCTGCATCACGGAGGGCATCCCCGTCAACGACATGGTGCGGGTGAAACGGGCCCTGCGGGGCCGTGACGTCCGGTTGATCGGGCCGAACTGTCCGGGGATCATCACGGCGGACGAGTGCAAGATCGGCATCATGCCTGGCTTCATCCACAAGAAGGGGCGGGTGGGGGTGATCTCCCGCAGCGGGACGCTCACCTACGAGGCGGTCAACCAACTCACGACCCTGGGGCTCGGCGAGACGACTTGCATCGGGATCGGCGGCGATCCGATCATCGGCACCGGATACGTCGACCTCTTGGCGATGTTCGAAAAGGACCCGGAGACGGAAGCGGTGGTCATGATCGGTGAGATCGGCGGGGAGGCTGAGGAGAAGGCTGCGGCCTTCATCAAGCAGCACATCCGCAAGCCGGTTATCGGCTTCATCGCCGGCATCACGGCGCCGCCAGGGCGCCGCATGGGACACGCTGGGGCGATTATCACCGGGGGCAAGGGCACGGCCGCCGAGAAGATGGTCGCGCTGGAGGACGCCGGCGTCATCGTCGTCCGCAATCCCGCGGAGATCGGCAAGACCGTGCAGGGAGCGTTGAGCCCTCGCGGTTCGGTCTAGTCGCAGCCCCTTTTCGTCATGGCACTGGTTCGGATGGGTGGCTGTGCAGCACGGACAGAATGAGCCGGTGCAAGCAGTCTTCCTCTTCCGATCTGAGAGACAAAAACTCGAGGAAACCATTAGACCTGGAACACGTAGACAGGAGGCGTCGCATGATACGGAAACTCGTCGTAGTGCTGCTCGGAATGATCGCACTGGCCGCGTCAGGCGCCAACGCCGGGTCCACGACCACCATCACGTGGCACGGCCATGCGGCCTTTGAGATTGGGACGCCCAATGGTGTGGTGATTTTGATCGATCCGTGGCTCACGAACCCGGTGAACCCCAAGGCCAAGGACAAAGGCGATCCGCTGGCGGATCTCAAGAAGGTCGATTACATTCTGATCACGCACGGCCATTTCGACCACGTCGGGGACGCCGTGGCGATTGCGAAGAAGACGGGCGCCCGCCTGGTCACTAACTTCGAGCTGGGTACGAACATGGGCAAACTGCTCGGCTATCCCAAGGAGCAGATGGGCTTCGATACCCTCATGAACATCGGCGGCGAGATCACGATTTCCGACGGCGAGGTCGTGGTGGCGATGACGCCGGCGGTGCACTCGAGCGGCCTGGGGAATCCGCTGGCCAAAGAGCAGGATCCGGAGATCGCCACGGGCGGCACCGCCGCGGGGTTCGTCCTGAAGATCAAGAACGGGCCCACGATCTATCACTCCGGCGACACGGCGTACTTCAAGGACATGGAGGTCATCGGCGAGCAGTACCCGCCGGACGTGGCCCTGCTCAACATCGGCGGGCACTTCGGGATGGAGCCGGAGATGGCGGCGCGGGCGGCGGCCAGCGTAAGGGTGAAGCTGGCGATCCCGATGCACTTCGGCACGTTCCCGGTCCTGACCCAGGACACCACCCTTTTCCGTCAGGCACTCAAGAAGCAAGGCGTTCCTTTCCGGCAACTGCACCCGGGCGAAACGATCGCCTTCGAAGGAAAAAGGATCAAGCCGGCTGGGAAGTAGACGTTGGGTGAGGCGAAAGGCTTACAGATGAGGGTGTTCGCGGTCTGCTGGCTCGTCCTTCTGACGGTGCTCTCAGTATTTGCAGAAACCCCCACGTTGCCTCCGGATTACCCTCAGTCCCTTGAACGAGACCTCGCCGCCTTGCTTGAGGTTCGGTCGCAGAAGTCCTCGGACCCAAGTTTCTTGCTTAAGCTCGCCGGTACGTACTTCGACATGGGCGATGACCTTCTGACCGACGACGAGAAACGGATTATGGCCTACGAAGAAGCAGCCCGCCTGGCGCAGCGCGCCCTGGAGCTGAAGGAGGCCGACACGGAGGCCCACTTCCTGTACGCCGCCGCCCTCGGGAAGGCAGCAGAACTGAAAGGGGTGACGGCGTCCTTGCTGAGCTTGGAAGAGATGAGGATGCATGTGACCCGGGCTCTCGAGTTGCAGAAGGATCACGTTCCCTCAATCCATATGGCAGGGATGATGCTGGAGGAACTGCCCCGGTTTATGGGAGGCAATCCCGAAGCCGCCCTCGATTACCTGGAACGAGCGGTGAAATTGGATCCCACCTATACTCATGCCAGGCTGGATTTGGCGAAGATGTATTTGAAAAGAAAGAAACCCGACTTAGCGAAGCGCGAACTGCTCGCCATCGTGAACATGGATCGTCCCAGGGACCCCTACACGTGGGCAAAGGAGTACCGTCCTGAGGCGGAGCGGCTCCTTGAATCACTGAACCACGTACAATAGGCTCAGGCCGAGAGGCGTTTCCTCCTGTCAATTGCTTGGGGTAGCGTCAGACCGAGACGCCCCAGAGGGTCTTGGCCACAAGGCCAATCGCGTAGGTGATGGCCACCGCGCAGGCGATGATGACCAGGTTCGTGAGGATGCGTTTTTTGATCTCCATGCCGGAGAGGAACGCCAGCACCATGGACACCAGGATGATCATGCTGCTTGCCGTGAGGAGCGAGAACAGCGCATCCTTTGCGCCGAACAGGACCGGCAGCACCGGAACCATGGCCCCG
>CAZSUT010000125.1:0-2982 GCA_964610095.1 uncultured Nitrospirales bacterium
GACGGGCGGCCGGCATCAATTCGATCGCAGCGGCCGGCTCGCGCGCGCCGGGAAAGTTGATGAGGGCCTGCTGCGACGACTCCTCCAACATCCTTTCCTGCGGCGACGGCCACCCAAGTCCACGGGGCGCGAAGAGTTCGGGGAGCGGTTCGTCGATCGGTTCGTCCTGCTGGGCCGGTTAGCCGGCCTTTCAGACGCGGACCTGGTGGCGACGGCCACGGCCTTCACGGCACGGACGATCGCGGACGCGCAGAAATTCCTGCCGCGGCGGGTCACGGAGGTGTTCATCAGTGGAGGTGGCGCACGGAACTCCACGCTCGTGCGGATGCTGCAAGAAGCATGGGAGGGGATTCCGGTGCATCCGGTTGAAGCGCTGGGATGGGACGGGCGCGCACTGGAGGCCGTGGCGTTCGCGGTCTTCGCCTACCAGCATGTCAAAGGCGTTTCGTGCAATCTGCCGCAGGTGACCGGCGCGAAACGGGCGGTGGTGCTGGGGGCAGTTGTGCCAGGAAAAAGTTAACGGCTTGGCTGCAACGTGTTCGGATAGCTGGCCGCGATGCCGTTCGGTCCCTTGCCGACCTTGATCCGCTTGACCTCAGTCAGGCTGACCAAGTCTACGACCGAGACATCGTCGCTCTTCGTATTGGTCACGAAGGCATACTTGCTGTCCGGGCTGAATGAGATGCCGTGCGTCCATGTGCCGAGCGGAAGCCGCTTGACCAGCTTGTCGGTGGCGGTGTCATAGATCGAGAGTTGCGCGGACTCCTGGTCGCACGAGATCAAGTACTTGCCGTCCGGGGTGACGCCGAGTTGGGCCGGGAGCTTCCCGACCGGCAGACGTGCCACGACCTTCCGTAACGCCGCATCAATCTTGATGACCTGGCCTGTGTTCAATCCCGTGACATAGACAAACTTCCCCTGCGGATCGACCCACGCCTGCACAGCCGCATCCTCCACGGGGATGGTCGCTGCCAGTTTACGTTCTTTCAGGTCCACGACCGCGAGGTCCTTGCTACCCAGGTTGGCAACGTAGGCGAACTTGCCGTCGGGCGAGATTGCGATGCCATGCGGGCTCTTGCCAACCGGAACCGTCGCGAGGAGCTGTAAGGTACTCGCGTCCGTGATGGTCACGTCGCCCGACTCGGTGTTGGTGTTCACGATAAACCGCTGGTCCGGCGTCATGAAGATGTGGGCCGGGCCGCTGCCGACTTCCCAGCGGGCGACGATGCGGAGCTTGTCGGGATCTATTTTGACGGCCTGATTGGCGGGGCCGTCCGTGAGGTAGAGCATCCCGTCGCGACCCAGGTGGATGTTGTGCGGGGCGCGTAGGCCGCGGATGGTGGCACGCTTTTTCCCCGCATCGGCGTCGATGACCGAGATGCTCCCCCCGCTTTCATTTGCGGTGTAGACCCACGTGGCGGCCAGGGTAGGGGGGAGACAGAAAAACGTGAGGGAAAATGCAACCGCCCACCCCCACCCCTCCCTCCCCCCTCGAGGGGGAGGGTGAGGGAGGGGGGGAGTTTGTCGAACCATCACATGAAGTTCATGAACTTAGTCTTGGCCTCGTCCATGATGGCTTCGGTGACCTGGCTAGCGCCCCGTTCCACGGCGATGCGTTCGATCTCGCGGCGGGCCATCGGCCGGATGAAGTCCGGAATGTTCTCCAGGCGCTTCTCGGCGGCTGGCATCCACGGGATGCCTTCCGTGGCGTTCTTCGAGTCGTCCATGACTTGGAGCGTGATCTTCTTGTAGCCGTGCTTGTGGGCGTAGGCCTCGATGCCGCCCTTGATCATCGGGCGCACGAACGAGGGAGTTTTCTCCAACCGCTCCAGGGCATCCGGCGTCCATTCAAACTGGGGGGTCGTCGACTCCTTCGCAGTACTGGACCCGAGGCCCATCTGAGCCACCACTGCCGAGAACGGGCAACCGCCGGTCTTCTTCTCGCCTTCGGCGGGACCGGTCGTCGCGGCCGGCTGCTCGCTGTAATGCTCCTTGAGGTAGTTGGCCATCTCGGCCTGCCCCTCGCCTTCCCCGCGAAGGCCGCCGCGCGTCATCTCGAAGGGCTGGGCGGCGGCGGTGCGCCCGCCGAGCTGTACGCCCAGCGAGCTGACCATCTGGGTCTCGCCTGGGTTGGTGACCATCGTGAAGCGTGCCCCGCAGGACGGGCAGGCGAAGAACACCCCGAGCGAGCCCTCAGCGGGCTGCTCGACCTTTTCGAAGTTCATATACGTTTCGCATTTCATGCAGACGAACTTCATGGAGTGACTCCTTATAGTTGCTTGGCCAGAATTTTCTTGTATTCCAGGAGTGCCTTGATGCGGCTCGCAATCTCGTCGTACAGCTTCAGAGTCGGGTAGGAGGCGTCCAGCAGCGGCGTGCCCTTGTCGAACGATTTCGCCAGAGTCCGATCGAACGGAATGCGACCCAACAGCGGCAGGTCCAACGCCTGGCACATCGCCTCCGTATCGCCCTCGAACAGCTCGCTCTCGGTCCCGCACTGCGGGCACCGGTACATGCTCATGTTCTCGACGATCCCCAGGACCTTGATGCCGAGGTCGCGGGCATAGGCGATGGACTTCTGTACAACGTCCGACGCCACTTCGGACGGAGTCGTGACGACGATCGCGCCGTCCAGGTCGGGGATAAAGCCGGCGATGACCGGCGGCTTGTCGGCGGCGGCGCCCGGCGGCAGGTCGGCAAGGAGGTAGTCCATTTCCCCCCAGACGATGTCCGCGATGAACTCGCGGAGGACGTTCATCTCCCACACGCCCAGCCACACGGGGCTGAGATCCATCGGTCCTTTCCAGCGGACCGGCGACAGCTCGTCGAGGAAGAAATCCATGGAACCAACCTTAAGGCCGAGCGGGCCGACTGGCGGGAACGCGCCGTCCGGGGTGATCGTGAAGCGCTGGCCGCGCATGCCCAGCATCTTGGGCACGCAGGGGCCGTTCAGGTCCACGTCCAGCACGCCGACCTTGTGGC
>CAZSUT010000126.1:0-2975 GCA_964610095.1 uncultured Nitrospirales bacterium
TTCAGCATGACCCTCCATTCCTGGTTCCGGAAGGAGCGGTTCACGACGATCATGCTGGACAATGAAGTGTACGGGAACACCGGCGGCCAGGAGAGCGGCATGACCAACAAGGGGCAGGTTCTGAAGATGGCGCCGCTGGGCAAGAAGTTTGAAAAGATGGACATGGTCGGCATGGCCAAGCTCGCCGGGTGTGCCTATGTCGCGACGGTCGTCCCGAACAACCCACGGCGCGTCGAGAGCGTGATCAAGAAGGCTGTCCTGATCGCTCGCGAGATCGGTCCGACCTACATCCAGGCTTACACGTCCTGCAACATCGAGTACTCCATCCCAACTGATAAGGTGATGGAAGACGCGAAGAGCGTTGAGAACGATCGGTACCAGTTCTCCGAGCACCTCACTGAGGAAGCCAAGCACTACCTGGCGACGCGCTACGGGTATAAGGAATATCTGCCGAAGCCGGCAACGGCGGCGGCCCTTCCGCAGGCCTAATTGCAAATCCCTTCTTGTGGGGGGAGAGATTAGGGAGGAAGACAGATGGCAAAGCGCTTTAACATTCGCATGGCGGGCGTCGGCGGCCAGGGGGTTGTGACCGGCTCGCACATCCTCAGCACCGCGGTCATCAGAGCCGGCGGTGAGAGCACGATCGTCCCGTTCTACGGGTCCGAGAAGCGGATGGCTCCGGTCGAGAGTTATGTGCGGGTCTCCGATGAACCGATCTATGAGATCGGCGAGATCACGTTTCCCCACATCTGCATCATCTTTCACCCGCAGGTGATCACGCACGGCAAGTCGTACACGATGCCCTTCTACTTCGGACTGAAGCAGAACGGCGTTCTTTTGATCAACCACGACGGCCCAATGAAGTTGCCGCCGCAAGAGACGAATGAGCTCAAAGAGCGTAACGCCAAGCTCTACTATATTCCGGCGACGCAGCTTTCGTTGAAAGTAGCGGGCCTCGATCTGGCCACGAACATGGCGCTGATGGGCGCGATCGGAGCGATCACCAGGCTGACTACTCTCGAAGCGCTCGGCGAAGCGGTGAAGGATCGGTTCCTGGGGAAAGGCTTCGTCGTGTCCGGGGGGACCGCAGCGCTCGACAGCGTTGTGGAAAGAAAGTTCAAACAAAAGCAGGAACTGATAGAGAAGAATATCGCCGTGATCAAGGCTGGTTGGGACTACGCTGAGGAACACGGCTGGGGCGTTGAAGAGAGGGCTGAGGCGAAGAAGGCTGACGATCTGGCCGCCGCCGAGGCTGCCTCCCGCTGATCCCAAGAATTAGGAGGAGACCTGCATGTATCTTGTTGCCGATATCAACGTTGATATCTGCGCCGCAACGAGCTGTAAGCTCTGTACTCAGTACTGCCCGGAGGCCAACACGATTCTCTATAGCGACAATTTGGGCAAGGAAAAGAGCCTCAAGTACGGCTCGGCGTACGTGGCGGTGGACCGCTGCAAGGGTTGCGCGCAGTGCGTGTGGGTCTGCGACAATATGGCCAAGCACCATGCGATCACGATGACGATGATCGACCAACTCCCCAAGGCGGCCATCACTGATCGCATCACCTACCTTGACAGCGGTGGGACCAAGGCGATTGCCGCTCCAGTCGAAGTGGCGTAGGGAGGGCGTATGCTCTTGCAAGGCCTCCCCGCGGAGAAAGAACGTATCATTGTGCCTGGACCGGCCGGCTTCATGCCGCCGTCCGCTGCCCAACTAGGTGTGGTATTGCCTCCCTCGGGGGTCGGCATCGCTTACGGGCATCACACTCCGGAGGACATCGCGATCGCAGAGATCGCCCGGCAGATGCTCACCAAGCCGAACGCCACGATCTTTCCCGGTCCCATGGTCCTGTGGGCGTGGAACGAGCATGCGGTCGAAAAGGCGATGGCGGTGCTGGAAATCGCGGCCCAGATTCCCAACGTTCTAATCATTCCGATGCCGGACTACCGGCCGAAGTACCCGAAGGTGGATCCGGAGGAGGTCATCAATCCGAACCACCCGAACCTGACCATCTGGGGCAATAAGATCGAAGCCTGCATTTTCGTCGGCGTGCATTGTCACTATGCGAATCTCACGCTGAAGATGATCCGCGCCGGCACGAACTGTTGCACCGCGGCGCTTTGCGCGGAGCAGGGGCATGAGGACGCGATGCTGAGCGTCCACGACATGGATGCCGCCAAGCTCAGGAAAGTGGCCCAAATCTTCAAGCGGGTGCGTGAACAGATGGGGATTAAACTCCCCGCCGACGGCAAAAACGTCCGTTATACCGGCTTGCAAAGCCGTGTCAACGGGAATGAGACGCATATCAATCCGCTTGTCGCGTTGAAGCCTGGGGCTCCACCCGCGGGCGTTCATATGCCCTCTGAAGGGCAGATGCCTCACTGACAATTTTTCTCGAACCTGAGGAGGCAACAATGAGCAATCCCCTCGAACCCGAAGTCAAAACGAACCCGCAGGGGGATCCGATCACCTCTGTCGAACCCGAGCAGAAGACCAACCCCCAGGGCGATCCCATCACTTCGGCTGCTCCGATCAAGGTGGGAGGCAGCTCGAAGGATCCGCACGAGGGGGCGAAAAAGCAGCGGGTGGTGACGCCGGAGCACATGTTTTTCGAAGCGCCGCGGAAGCGGGAATTCATTACCGGGAGCGAGTCGGCGAAAGAAGCGGTGCGCCGCTCAAATGTGGACTTTGCCGTCGCCTATCCGATTACCCCTCAGAGTGAAACCATGCAGTTGATCGGGGTTCTCTACGGAGAGGGGTATGTCAAGGAGTACTATCGCGGTGAAGAAGAATACGGCGTGATGTCGTCGATCGCCGGCGCATCCCGGGCAGGGGTGCGCTGTTTCACCGCGACGGCCGGTCCGGGCACGCTCCGCGGCTTGGAGCCGATTGCCTCATGGCCAGGCCACCGGCTGCCGGCCGTGGCGATGTTCACCTGCCGCGTGGTTAATGCTCCCCTGGCGATCCAGCCGGACAA
>CAZSUT010000127.1:0-2835 GCA_964610095.1 uncultured Nitrospirales bacterium
CCCGAAGCTTCGATCAGGTCCGCGGCCTTCCGGAACGGCGGTAGATACGCGCCGATCTGACGCCGGTTCCAGTCACCGAATTTGCCGGGGATCTCGTCATAGATGCCCAGCGACGCAATAAAGATCAGTCGTGTTATGCCCGCGTCCTTCATCGACGCAATGATGCTCCGTGCCTGCTGTTCCAAATTGTCGCCGGTCAGGTTGGCGTAGACAACATCCTGGCCTGTCATGGCCGGATCGAGTTTCTTGCGGTCGAGCACATCTCCTTCGACGATGTTGGCGTTCCCCGGAGTTTTGCCTTTGAGCTTTCGGGCGTGGCGGAGATACAGCGTCATCCGGATGTCTTTGCTGCCCGCCAGCATTTCGATCACCCAATGGGCGATTTGACCTCCTGCACCCAGGACAAGAACCTTCATTTAGTCTCCTCCTCTAAAGATTGCCTTTGAAGAACGGGACCACCTTAGAGAGCGCAAACGCGACCGGTTTGGGCTGGTCGTACAAATCATAATGCGAATAGCCTTCAGCAACGACGATGTGTTTGTTCTTCGAGGCCGCGCGGCCGTAGATTTCCCATCCGTCACGATAGGCGCCGAACCCGCCCGGCTTGTCGCCAACGACCACCATCAGCGGCTGCGTCAGCAGTACCTCGGCTTGCAGGAAGGCGTCCCACCCCATGGCGGCGCTATTGAACGAAAAGAGGCCGCTCGTCGCGCCGTGGGGCTTTTGACCGCGCGGCGTCTTGTAATAGTCCGTGGCTTCGAGCACATCGATGTCGGTAATGCCGGCTTTCTTGCCCTGTTCCACGGACGGTGGTAGATAGTTGATGACATTGCGTTCGGTACCTTGAGCCTCCGCGGTGCGCTGCTTGCCCATCTTCCCCAGTGCTCCGACGGGATCGAAGTTGCTGAACCCTTCCCGAATAAGGCGGCCGAAGTTGACGCCCGTAATCGATGTCAGCGCCTTGATGCGGTGGTCGGTAATAGCGGCATGGATGGTGTAACCACCGCCGCCGCAGACGCCAATTGCGCCGATGCGGCTCTCAGCCACATAGGGCAGCGTGACCAGATAGTCGATCGCGAACCGGATGTCCGAAGTTCGTATCGAAGGATCTTCGATAAAGCGCGGAGCGCCGCCGCTCGCCCCTTGGAAGCTGGCGTCGAACGCGAGGACGACGAAGCCTTCCTTGGTCAAGGCCGCGGCATAGACATTGCCGGCGGTCTGTTCTTTGCAGCTGCCGATCGGGTGCGTACTGACGATTGCGGGATACTTCTTCTTTTCGTCGAATTCGGGCGGCAGGTAAATGTCCGCCGAGGAATCCCATCCGAGGTTCTTATACGTCACGTTCCTGATGTGTTCTGCCGGTATGACGCACTCCTTCACCATTACAGATTGGACTGGAAAAACGAGCCAAGCACAGAGGCCGCCTCATCCACGTATTTCGGAACGTCATAGAGGCTCATGTGATTGGCACCTTCCACGACATGGAAGCTCTTTTTCTTGCTGGCTGCACGCTTGTACAGGTCGTCGCTCATCCATTTGCTTCCCGCGACGCTACCCGCAACGATTTGCAAGGGCTGTGTCAGGAACGCCTCCGCTTTGTTGTAGGCATCATAGGTGATGATCTGGTTCAGGCTGCGCGCCGTCGCAAAGCCGGGCGCTGTCGGATACTGCGCGCGCGGCGTGTGGTAATACTCCCAGGCTTCCTCCAGTTCCTTGTTCGGGGCATCTTCCTTGCGCAGCGGGGCGAGCGGAATCGTCACAGTCGCTGCGCCGCCAGCCTCGGCCGTACGCGCTTTCGATCCGCCGTCCAAAGCCGGGATCGCATCGGCATCTTTGATGTTGTTCTCCCATCCGTTGCGGAACATCGAGCCGATGTTCACGGCGCTGACGGTGCCTGCGGCCTTGATGCGACGGTCATTGATGGCAGCGTTGGCCGTATATCCCGCTCCGGCGCAAATGCCCATGGCGCCGATGCGCTCCGCGTCCACATAGGGGAGCGTGGTCAGGTAGTCTATCGCCGCGCTCACGTCTTCTGTCCGGATATAGGGATTTTCGAGTTGACGCGGCTCACCCGTGCTTTCGCCCTGGTATGAAGCGTCGTAGGCAATGGTGACGAAGCCCTTCTCCGCGAGCTTCTTTGCATGGGTTCCAGCCGTCTGCTCCTTCACGCCGCCGCCGGGATGGGAGACGACAACTGCGGGATACTTCTTCTTATCATCGAAGGCTTCCGGGAAGTTGAGGACAGCGGCAATGGTAATGTCTTCTCCATTCCTGCTGAGAAAATTCACTTTTTTCATGACGTCAAACTCCTTATGCCAATCGGTCTGCGATTCGCTACAGAACCAATTCTAGGGCGAAACAAGCAGGCCGTCTTGCCGGAACCGCCGCATCTTTTGCCTAAAACACCGGATCTTTGCACTTTCGCGTGCTCATTCAGGGTGACTCATGGCATGTTAGAGAAAAGAGCAAAACCATCCAAAAGCGGAGACGGGAATTCATGATTGCAACAGCAAGCCCTCGGATGAATGCGACGGGACTTATGGGGCTTCTCGCCGGAGTCGTAGAGCGCATCGCGACCACTTCCGGCGATCATCGCACCGCTCTTCCTGAACTAACAGTTCATCGCCGCAACCGGCCAAGCCAGCCAGTGCATTGCTTTTACACTCTGGGAATGGCTCTGACGGTCCAGGGAAGCAAGCACGTTCTGCTTGGCGACAAGGATCTCTCTTATGGGCCAGGTCAATCGCTTCTGACGACCATCGACTTGCCGGTTTCCTACCACATCACGCGAGCCACTGCGACGGAACCCTATCTGGGCATCATGCTCAAGTTCGA
>CAZSUT010000128.1:0-2813 GCA_964610095.1 uncultured Nitrospirales bacterium
GCCCGGTGACGCATCCTACCCCATCTGCGGCTTCTCTTACTTACTGATATACGAGGACCTTTCCTACCTGAAAGACATCAAGAAGGCAGAAGCATTGGTTAAATTCATCGACTGGTGCATACACGACGGCCAAGCGATAGCGAAGGAGTTGAATTACGCTCCCCTGCCAGAGGAGTTGCAGAAGAAGATCGAGGCCAAGCTCAAGACGGTGGTGTTTGACGGTAAACCAGTTCTTGCCAAATGAAGTGGTAGCCCTCCACTCGCATTGGCTATTGGGATGGAGAGACAGGTACGATTCGGCCTGGAACCAGATCAGGGTTGAGAGCGCGTCGAATCCGAATCGGGCATCGTAGGTGTACGATCACGTCGTATCCGAAACAAAGTTGGCGCGCCGGACATACGGTTACGATGCGGGCCGTCTTCGCGCTCCTGCGCGATCTGAACATGCATCCGGGGCAAATGGCGTGGGACGTGGGAAGATGGCTTTGGGGACGGGCAGGGGCTGCCATGCCGTAACCAGCCAATGAGCCGACCAGTCAACCAGCAAACTTATTCGGTCTTCCCCCTTGACTCCTCTCCTTTATAGGGTACTTTCCCTTCAGCGACCGCATGATTCCCTATGGGCGATCCTAACCACGCGACCGCAACCCGAGGCAATTCCCAACCACTTTTAGCACTAAATAACCCGGCGCAGCCGTGTCGTCTGACGGCGCGCTCACACCATGCGGCTCTGCCGCCTGCTGTGCGGAAAGGCTCCGCCTTTCCGTCGAGGCCCTGTTGTCTCTGGTGAAAGTGGTCAGGATTTAGGCTTCAGGATTCAGGGAAAATGATGAACAGCCCTGTGCCATTCCCTGAATCCTGCATCCTGAACCCTGATACCTTGCTTCAACTGGTGCAGACTTTTTTCGATAATTGCCGTTCTTCGTGTCCATTCGTGCGATTCGTGGACGATCCGTCTGCTGTTCTTTCGGATTTCGAATTTCGTGCTTCGGATTTGCAGTTCCCATCGTGCTCATTTTTACGTGAATACGACATCGAAATTCGCAGACGCTTGGCGAGCGCCCGCGACTTGCCGGACCTCCCGCCGCCGAGAACTTGGAATCGGCCAGCGGGAGCTACTGTGCGTAGTGCACATAATGTGCAATGTTTTTTCGGTTTTGAACGCGCCGCGTGCCGTCCCTCAGCACTTGGGACTAAGCACTCAGCACTAATAAGGAGAGAGACGAACCCAGCTAATTAACCAACTAATCCCCAACTAAATATCGCATGCCAATCCGTGTAAGAACGAGTGCCGTTCTCCGCGTCTCCGCGCCTCTGCGGTGAAGAGAGACTACGGCAGGATCGCGAAGACCCGTGCGGGGAAGCCCGAGCCGCCCTTCGGCTTCGGGAAACTCGCGACGACGAGCGCGCCGAACTCCGGAACCTCGTCGAGCCCCGTTAGCAGCTCGATCTGGTAGCGGTCTCGGCCGAGGATGTACGCCTCGAGCGCGTAATCGTCCTTCGTCGTGGCGACGCCGGGGTCGGTGTCGGTCGTCTCGTGGCCGCTCGCGGTGATCTTGCGCTGCTCGTAGAGGTACTTCAGCGCGTCAAGGCTCCAGCCGGGATAGTGCGCGACGCCTTTCGCGTCGGCGTTGCGCATCTTCGCGGCGTCGGGCCAGCGTTTGGACCAGTCGGTGCGCATGGCGACGAACGCGCCCTCGGGGATCGCGCCGTGGCGGGCCTCCCAGGCGCGAAGATCGTCCAGCGTGATGCAGTAGTCGGGGTTCTTCGCGGCCTGTTCGTGGCAATCGATCACGACGAGCGGGAGCAGCATCTCCTTCACGTCGATCTGGTCGATGGTGCGCTTGCCTTTGGCGAAGTGCGCGGGCGGGTCGCAGTGCGTGCCCCACTGGCCCACGTGCGTGAAGGTCTCGGCGAAGAAGCCTTCGCCCATGGAGCCCTGGCCCTTCTCGTAGCCGTAGATGGTCTCGCGCTTCATGTCCGGAAAGCCCGGCCAGTGCGGGATTCCGGAATCGAAGGCGTGGGTGAGGTCCACCCACTTCTTCGTCTTGAGCTGTTCGAGGACCCCGTACAGCGAAGGCGCGGATGCGGGCGCCGCCTTCGGCATCTTGGCCTTCTGGAACGGCGCGGGCTCCGGCTTGGGAGGAGGCTGCGCCGCCGCACCCTCTTCGCGGTCCTTGTCGCAGGAAAGGATGAGCACGGCCAGCGCCGGGACCGCCAGGAGAGTAAGTACGCGAAGCGCGCGCATGAGATCGGCCTCCGATGGAATGGATGCGGGTACTTTAACGAGGATCGCTCGAACGGCCACTACTTCAACACCGAGGCACGGAGACGCAGAGGCCGCAGAGAAAGGAATATATAAAAAGCAGTTCTCTGTGTGCTCTGAGTCTCTGTGTTGAAGCCGTTTGAAAAGCACGGCGCCCGGCCTTTTTAGGGGCCGGGCGCGAGGAGGGAGGACTTCGGGGAGTTGGGGCGGGTTGACTGCGGGGGTTACTTCGAAGCCAGTTCCTTGACCTTGGCGACTTCCGATTCGAGGTACTCGATCAGCTTGCGCGCCTTCTCCACCGTCAGGCGTTCGCGAATCTGGCCGGGGATCAGGTAGCCCTTGGAGATGAACTTGTCGAAGTAGAAGCACGCCTGGGTGATCGCGGCGCGGTCCTTGCTCTCCAGCTTCTTCGACGCACCGGCGGCCCAGTCGAGCATGATGTCCCGCATCGCGCGGTCTTCATCGATGCCCTGGTCGGAGTCCTTCGTCTGCCCCTGGGACCTCCGCCGGCCCTCCATCCCACTCCATTCCCTCCTGCTTGCACACC
>CAZSUT010000129.1:0-2755 GCA_964610095.1 uncultured Nitrospirales bacterium
AGCGCGCGCCTTCCAATCTGGAATCCGTTCACGCTCTTCGGCACGCCGTTCTACCCAAACATGCAGTGGGCGACCTTCTTTCCGTTGAACCTGCCCTTTATCGCCTTTCAGCTGGACGTGTCGTACAACCTCTTCGTTGGTTTCCACTTCGGCTTGATGGGCGCCTTAATGTACTCCTGGCGCGCAACTGGCAGCTTGAAGGCGTCCCGGGCTGCAGTCGCAAGTCTCGCGTACATGCTGAACGGCCAGTTCGTGGGATACGCCTGGGGTGGCGCTCGTGGTTGGTGCCTGCGTCAGGCTGTGGACCGTCGTGACTCTTCTCGGGACGGTCGTCATCGTCGGTATCGAAAGACCAAAAGCGCTTGCGCATCGCGATGATCGGCCGAACACTGCCGCGAGGTGACTATGCTGGCGGCGTGTCCGGTCAAATGCACTTACTGGCCGCCACTCTCGCTAGCCGGGGGCATGGGGTCGTGGTCTACGCACTCAATCCGCCTCCGGCTCAGGTTGTGTACCAGTATCGCCCGATCCCGATCCCCGATGCATTGCGTGTTCGACCGCGGGCGGCGCTGTACCTCGCGCCGTGGTGGGTGTCACGCATCGCGTTGGGCGACTTCGATGTGGTTCACGCGCACGGAGACGATCACTTCTTGCGCACCCAGCGGCCCGTCGTGCGCACGTTCTACGGCACGTCGTGCGCGGAGGCTCAGTACAGTAGGAAGCTGCGGCATCGGCTCTACCACTTCAGCATGGTTCCCTTTGAGCGCATCTCGGAGAGGCGGGCGACCGCAGTCGTTGCTGTCTCCCGAACCACCCAACGCTATCTCCGCCGACGGGCCGTCGTTATTCCATGCGGCTACGATCCGACCGTGTTCTTTCCCGGAGGCGTCAAGAGTGCCCACCCATCGATTTTGTTCGTCGGCGATCTCAGCACCCGCAAGCGGGGAGATCTGCTGCTGCAAGTGTTTGCCCATGTCGTGAGAGCAGCGGTTCCGACGGCAGAGCTTTGGATGGTCACAACAGAAGGAGCAGCTGCTCCGGGCGTGCAGTCGCTCGGTCGGGTGGCGACGCCGATTTTGGCCGAGCTGTATCGCAAGGCGTGGGTCTTCTGCCTCCCGAGCAAGTACGAAGGCTTCGGGGTCCCGTACATTGAGGCGATGGCCTCAGGGACACCCGTGGTAGCGACTGCTAACGGGGCTGCCGAAGACGTGCTGGATGGTGGGTCCTCTGGCTTGATCGTTAAGGACCAGGAGCTTGGCGAAACGCTGGCGAGGCTGCTTACGTCTGAGGGGGCGCGCGAGGCCCTGATGACGCAGGGGTTGGAGCGGGCAAAGGAATACAGTATCGCCCGTATTGCAGAGGAATATGAAGCCCTCTACCGAAAGGTTACCGGAGATGCGAGCCCTTGTACTGGTGCAGGGTAACGCACGCTGCGGAGGAGACGAACGAATGGGCGAAAAGGTACGCGTCGCCATTCTTGCCAACTCTGCGCCGAACGGGGCACTTGCCCCCCGTGCTAGGGCGTTTGCTCGCGGCCTTGCTAGCGAGTTCGCTGTGGAGGTGCTGTGGCGCCGATCGGCGCGCTCCCGGTCCATCCTTCAGTTTCTGAAGGACCTCAGGCGGGTTCATCCAGATGTGCTGTATGTGCTGGATCTCGGGTATCCCGTGGTTCTTTCGGCCTCCCTATACCAAGCCATCAGACGGTGTCCGCTGGTGATTGATACCGGCGATGCGTTAGCGGAGCTGTTTTGGACAACTGGACGTGTAGGAAGAATGGGCCGGCATGCAGTTAGGGCATATGAGGCTGTGGTCCTTCGTAGTGCTCATGACGTTGTCGTGCGCGGAAGCGGCCTGAAAGAATACCTCACTCAGCTTGGCATAAGCCAAGTGGATGTGGTGCCTGATGGAGTAGACACGTCGTTATTTCATCCGATGGAGGTCGTGGCCCTCCGAAAGGCCCTGGGGGTCGCAGAGTATCTAACGATCGGGGTCTTGAGCAGCCTGAACTGGAGCACACGCCTCCACTGGGGACCGGGTTGTGAGCTGATAGAAGTCCTGGCGCTCTTGAAGAACTTGCCGGTGTGCGGTCTCGTCGTGGGAGACGGTCCCGGCCTGGATATTCTGGAACGGCAGGCCTCGAATCGAGGTGTAAGGGACCGCATCAGATTTCTCGGACATGTCATGTACGACGCCCTTCCTCCTTATGTAAATGCCATGGATATCTGTTTGTCTACTCAGACGAATGACTGGGTGGGTCGAGGCCGCACAACTGGCAAGCTGCCCCTATTCTTGGCATGTGGCCGGTTCGTTCTGGCAAGCCGAGTGGGAGAGGCAGCTCGCATTCTGCCTGAGGAGATGCTCGTGGATTACTCTGAAGGTTTCGACCCCACCTACCCCGAGCGCCTAGCGCAGCGAATCGAACGTCTGGTGAATGAGCCTCAGCTGCTGCTCCTTGGCGAACAGAGCCGACGGATCGCGGAGTCTCAATTTGACTACAACTTGCTCGTGCCAAGGGTAGCGGAGCTGCTTCGACGGGTGCTGAACCGGAGAACTTCTCGACGATAGGATCTTCCCGTGTGCGGGATCTGCGGGGTAATTGGTCACATCGATCTGCTTGTGCTCCGCCGCATGACGCAGACGATGGTCCATCGCGGTCCGGACGACGAAGGGCTTTTCCTCGCCGACGGCGTAGGGCTTGGTGTCCGGCGACTCAGCATCATCGACCTAGCGGGCGGGCATCAGCCGATCGCCAACG
>CAZSUT010000130.1:0-2703 GCA_964610095.1 uncultured Nitrospirales bacterium
TACGGCCGCTCCATCATGCTCTCGTTCGGCACGACCTGGAAGCGGTGCACAAACTCGGGGTAGAGCGAGAGGCCTACCGTCGCGACCGCGAGCGTCAGGCCGCCGAGCAGGACGGCCGGGCGCCAGATCGCCTGGAGGGCGAAGAGCAAACATGCCAGCGCGGTGAGCGCGCAGAGCACGATGAGTGCTTGTAAGATGGGCAACGCAGCGTGGACGTCGGCATAGACTGCGCCGAAGACAACGCCGCGGCGCGAGTAGAGCAGCTCGTAGGCGTCAAGCTGGTACCCCCAGGCTTTCACGCCGATCAGCACCGTCGCCAGGAAACCCAGGTGGAGGCGCGCCTGCCGCTCCACGTGCACGGTGCGAGGCCCGATCACGATCCCGTGCGTGAGAAAATAGAGGGCTCCTGCTCCGACGGTGGTGAACAGCAAAAGACCGGCCAGCCACTCCTGGAGGTACGTCAGGAACGGCAACGCGAAGATGTAGAACCCCAGATCCTTGTCGAAGAGCGGGTCGGTCTGGCCGAAGGGGACGGCTTGGCGAAACAGGAGATAGTCCTCCCAGTGGGTCGCGCCCCCGAGGGCAGCGATCAAGGCCAGGACGCCGGCCACGCCGCCGACGGTGCGGCCCAGGCGGCTTCGGAGCGGCTCTGCAAAGCGGAGCAGTACGAGGGTGTCCACCGTGCCCCAGTAGCGGGTCGGCTGGTGCCGGCCGGCCGGGTACACGTTGGCGAAGAACACGAGGAAGAAGACCGCGCCGAACAGCCCGCCGACCAATGCCTGAGTCAACAAGATGGTCGTGAAGACCGCCTGGTAGCCGACCTCGCCAAACCAGAGCCAGTCCACGTAGAGCGCGAGGGAATTGCTGAGCGAGATGAGCAGGGCGACCAAGAGGACGAAGATTAAGACGAGTCGCCCCATCGGCTGACCTTACCAGCGTGTGCGCGGGAGAGTCAGAGCGGTCACTGCGAGAGAGCACCGGGGGGCACGCCTGCCCGGCGGGCCTGGTCGGGGATGGCGGTGTTGATGTCGTATTCCTTGTCACGGATCCGCTGATCCAGCGCGCTGATTTTGGACGCCGCTTCCGCTTCGGTATCGGGATCTACCCGATACGAACGCAACTGCTGGTTGCGGCGGAGGCCCAGCAGATTGTCATACTCCTCCTGGGCCTTCTGACGTTTCGCCCTCAGCTCTTCCAGTTCGGCGCGGGCCACGGCCATGCGTTGTCGCCAAACAGCGTAGGGGTCGCCCTGGTCGGTCGGCGCAGACGGCATCGTGTCACTCCGATCAGGGGGCGTGGGAACTCTTTGGAATGATTTCGTTGACTCTTTAGTTTCCTCCAAACGTTTCGCGGATTGTCGATACTGCGGAGGCACCTTCTCCAGGCTGTCCGCGAACCCCACGGTCCCGTCTTTGTCGGTCCACTGGTACGTTTCGGCGGATGCGGGATTGGGCCGGAGCAGCACCAGGCAGGCGGCGAGCGCAAGCGCACCCCTCCAGGGTATGCTGAAATGATTCATAGCGTATTCTAGCCTTGCTTTTGGGGGGAAAACAAGTTAACTAAATAGCGGCCCCCCGGCACGCGAAGCGCGCGACCCAGACAACCCATGACACAGGCACAAAGGTGAAGGATGAGCAACGAGCCGCTGCCGATCAAGATCACGGTGGGAGGGGTGACCCTCGATGCGGAGCTCAAGCCGACCCGCACGGCGAAAGCCGTCTACGAACTGCTGCCCATCGAGACGGACCTGCATAGCTGGGGCGAGGAGTTCTATTTCAAGTTCCCGTTCATCAAGGATCACCGGGAGACGGCCACGTTGAAGGTGGCCGTGGGGGACATTGCGTACTGGGGCAACGGCGGGGCCGTGGCGATCTTCTTCGGCCGCACGCCAGTCAGCACCGGGCCCGACCCGGCGCCCGCCGACCGGGTGAACCTGATCGGCAAAGTGAAAGGCGATGCCACCGTGCTGCGGACGGTCATGAACGCCACCAAGATCAAGATGGAGAAGGCGGCGTGAAGCTCTCCTCTGAGCGCATTGCGGCCCTGGCCGGCCAGCTGGTCGAGAAGCTTGTGGCCGGCGGGATGATCGAGCCGGTCGCGGACCGCCGGGTCCTGACCGTGTCGCTGGAGCGGGTGATCGTCGACGAGCTGAGCGTCGAGGACCGCATTAACGCGGAGGCCAAGGAATTGATGCGCAAGTACGAGTCTGAGATCGCGCGGGGCAAGATGGACGAGCCGCAGCTCTTCCAGATGATCAAGAAGCAGCTCGTGAAGGAAAAAGGGGCGATCCTCTGATGATCCTGAGTGACGAGAAGGTGACGCACCTCTCGCACCTGATCCTGAACCATTTCAAGAACCCCGCTAACGCGCGGCTCAAGGTGGAGGAGGTGGCGGTCTTGCGCGAGGTCAAGCGTATCTTGGCGGCCGAATTTCATGTGAGCGACGAGGTGGACGCCCTCGTCCGCCGGCGCCTGGCCTCCTATTCCCGTCCGCTGGCGGAGGGCTCGCCGGAATGGGAAACGCTGTATCGTAAGACCTTCGAAGAAGAGATGCGCAAGCGGAGAAAACTGTAAGCCGAGCTGAAAGGAACCCAATGGCTGAGTCCAAACAGTCTGAGAATTTCTACCTGGAGCGGTTCGGGGTGACCGACCGCGAGCTCCTCGTCGCGATGGGGCGGGTCAAGGTCCGCGACGTGGACTACGC
>CAZSUT010000131.1:0-2693 GCA_964610095.1 uncultured Nitrospirales bacterium
TCGCTCACCGCCGTTGCCGCCTTCCTCGATGAGGACGGCATCTTGGAGTGGTAAGAGGGGCGGAGGGGTCGCGCTCCCGCTACGACAAGTCCGTTGGTTAGGTCGCCGGACTGCGGGACTCACTCGGCGGCCCCTCGATCTCGAACCGCAAGCGCCCCGGCCCCTGGATGTATGCGACCCGCGCGCCCCACGCCTTGTCGCTCGGCGGGTCCAGGGCCACTGCGCCACGCTGGAGGACGGCGCGGAAGTCCCGATCGCAGTCCTCGCTCTCAAAGCCGATTGTGGCGGAACTGTCTGCCTCAGCAGCATCCAAGATCAAGATGAACGAGCCAAAGCGGATGGTCGCCATCCGGTCATTCTGGAACTCAGGTTTCAGCTGCCAGACACGGTCGAGCCAGGCGATGGCTGTACTGAGGTCGCGTACGCCGAGGTGAATGTGGTTGAGGCGCGCCGTCATGACTCCCTTTGCTCGAGCACAGTCCGGTCGCGGTCAGAAAGCATCGCTGGCGTCATCGTCCGGGTGGTCGTACCTGCCGGGCACGTTTGTGCCATCCTTCCCGGCGCAACCACTCCTCGAGCGTCTGCAGATGGACTTCAGGGTACCGGCGATGAAGCTCCCCGATGTTGGCCCGAAAACCCTCGGCATTGAACCAGCGGAACATCCGATAGAACTCGGAGCCAAGAAACAGGTGCACCATCGGCATGGGTAGCTGTTGAAACTTGACCGGCTTGCCGAGGACGCGACTGAACACCTTGGCTGCCTCGGGATTGGTCAGCTCGCTGCCTGCGATCTCCAGGTCCATCCCAATGAACTCCCGCGGGCGCTCGAACGCCAGAGCCACAAACCCGCCGATGTCCTCGGTCGCGATCGTCTGATACGGCTTGTCGGCGCGAATCGGATCCCTGAGCCTGCCTTTTAGAATCCCGATTTCAACCTGGTCGACGTAGTAGTTCTCCATGAACGCGACAGGCCGGAGCATAGTCGCCGGCAGGCCGAGCTTGCGGATGTACTTCTCGATCTCCCACTTGCTCTCCCAATGGTCGATCCCGGAGTTCCGCTCTGCCCCACCCACGGAACTGTAGACAAAATGCTCCACCCCAGCCTTGCGTGCGGCGTCGGCCAGGTTCTTGCCCTGCTGCATCTCGCGCTTCGCGCCGACCGACCAGAAGTCCTGGACGCTGTAAACGCCATACACACCCTGCGAGGCTCGGTCGAGGGAGGCCGGCGCCTCCAGGTCTCCGTGCACCACTTCGATCCCGCGGCGCACCAACGCCTGAGCGGCCGTGCCAGCAGGGTTGCGAGTGAGGGCTCGCAGCTTCCACCCTTTGGTGAGCAGGTGTTGAACGACGGCCCCGCCCTGCCGTCCGGTCGCTCCGGTGACGAGTACGGTCCTGTCCGCGTTGTTCATCGTTCCCCCGTGGACACACGCCCTCCCCCCCGCCATGCCCAAGTACACGGCTCGTCAGGCACCGATCCTCTTCAAGGCCTCTAGAATCTTGGGGTTTTCGGACTGGAGCCTGCCATCCATGGCCACATTCGCAACGGTGTGCTCACGGAGGAAGATCAACGTGTCGCCGATGTGGTAGGCCTCATCGATCGCCCCCGTGATCTTTTCCATCATCTTCTTCTTCGCGTCAGTGCGAATGCCCGGAGGGGCATCGATGAACACGATCGGCATTGGTGTCTCCCTTCAGCGTTCTTGGGTTTCGGGTCGCCCCGACAGCGGTTCGGTGTGGCGCGCACTCCAAACCGGAACGTACAGGTACACTTTCGGCCAGCCTTGACAGCCGGGCCGCTACAACGCATCTGTCAATGCCGTAAGGCATTGTGAGAATGGGAATTACACTATCGTAAGTCAAGTACAGGCCTGGTTCTGGCTTAAGTCGTTGACACGATGGTCAGGTCGCAGTGGTTTGGACCCATAGGTACAATCTGGAGGAGCCAGTGAGCGCGACTGTCAAGGGAGCGGAGAGGCGACGTCGCATCATCCAGGTGGCGGCAGACCTGTTTCACAAGCAGGGCGTGCGCGCCACCAGCCCTGATCAGATCATCGAGGCCGCGGCGATCGGGAAGGGCCAGTTTTATCACTACTTCGAGAGCAAGGAGGGCCTGGTCCATCAGGTGCTACTGGCCCATCTGGAGGCGATCAAGACCGGCACGGGTCCTGTCAACTATGACGTTACGTCATGGCCTGACTTGGAACGGTGGTTCCTTGCGCACCTGGACCTGCAACACCGCTTCGGGATGACTCGGGGCTGTCCGTTTGGAACGGTGGGGAACGAACTCACTGTCGACGACGAGCTGATCCGTCAGGATCTCGGCCTGATCTTCGAAGTCGTACGGAGCAAGGTCGCTTCGTTCTTCATCAAGGAGAAGGCAAGCGCCCGACTGGTTGAGGATGCGAATGAGGAGCGGATGGCGGATTTCTGTATCGCCACAATTCAAGGTGCGATGCTCATGGGCAAGATCCAGAGAGACAGCAGACCGGTTGAGACGACGGTCGCAGAGGCCCTCGCCCACCTGAAGTGTTATGTACCTGCGCGGGGCCGCTGAGCCGGCTGAGGGCTACGTTCCCCCATGCGCCACCGCTGGCACCTTCCGCTCATCCCCGCCTTGCTCATCGGCGGCCATGGCGCCGCCCAGTCACCGCCGACCAGCTCGAGTCCGCCGGGCCAGACCCGGCTCGACTGGG
>CAZSUT010000132.1:0-2674 GCA_964610095.1 uncultured Nitrospirales bacterium
TTCGGCGTCGCGATTCTTGACGGCACCATTCTTATCACTTACATACGACAGTTGCGCAAGGAAGGGCTAGCTCTGGAAGAAGCCGTCCGGCGCGGAGCTGAAATGCGCATTCGGCCGGTGTTGATGACAGGCTTGGCTGCGGCTATCGGGCTCCTGCCGGCTGCGATCGGAGCGGGAATCGGGTCGGAAACGCAACGCCCTCTCGCGCGTGTCGTTGTGGGTGGGATGCTGACTGCCTCGATCCTGATCCTGCTTGTGCTTCCTGCCCTCTACAGTCTGGTCTCGTCGGAATCCGGCCCGCGTCCTGATTCTGAAGGCACTGTAGCTCCTGTTAGTGAGTGATTAGAGTTAATGATCATGCTATGATAGGAGCGCATGGAATGCCTGCCTCCCGTTTACGGGTACTCCCAGGTCAATGGGTAGATGATCGCCAAGATCGTCGAGCTTTCCCTCAGCCAGCGGTTGTTCGTCCTGACGCTGGGGATGGTACTGCTCTTCGGCGGCCTGTACGCCTTTCACGTCCTGGATGTCGTGGCCTACCCCGATCCGTCTCCGCCGATGGTCGAGGTGATCACTCAGTATCCCGGCTGGTCGGCGGAAGAGATCGAGCGCCTGATCACGATCCCGCTTGAGACGGCCCTGAACGGCATGCCTGGATTGACCGATCTCCGCTCCATTTCCATCTTCGGCTTGAGCGACATCAAGGCGTACTTCGACTTCAAGACGGACTACTACTTCGACCGCCAGGAAGTTCTCAACCGCCTCCAGTTGGTCAACCTGCCGATCGCGGTCCAGCCGCAGCTTTCGCCCTGGTCGGCCGTCGCCGAGATCTACCGTTACGAGTTGACAGGTCCGCCGGAGCTGTCCTTGAGCGACCTGAAGGCAAGCCAGGACTGGCAACTCCAGCGCCAGTTCAAACAGGTTCGCGGGATCATCGACGTAACAGCCTTCGGCGGCACGACGAAGGAATACCATGTGGATGTGGACCCTCGGAACCTGCTCCAATACAACGTCACGCTGGGGCAGGTGCTGAGCGCCTTGGCCAACAGCAACGCGAACGTCGGGGGGAACTACCTGACGATCGGTCCCCAAAGCTTCAACGTCCGCGGCGTCGGCCTAATCCGGAATCTGGATGACATCGAAGACGTCGTCGTGACGGAGAAAGCCAGTACGCCGATCTACGTCAAGAACATCGGGAAGGTCTCCATCGGCTATCGCGTGCGGTTGGGCAAGGTGGGGATCGACGACCGCGACGACGTGCTGGAAGGTATTGTCCTGCTTCAGCGCCAGGCGAAGGCCATTCCGACGCTGGAGCGGGTGCGGAAGAAGGTCGAGCAATTGAACCACGGACGCCTCCCTCCCGGCGTGCAAATCAAGACGTTCTATGACCGGACCGACCTGATCAACGTCACGGTCAAGACCGTGCTCGAGATCCTAACCGGCGGCATGATTCTGGTGTTCTTGCTACTGTTCGCATTCCTGGGCAACATGCGGGCCGCCCTAATTGTGGCGCTCACGGTGCCCCTCGCCCTCTTGTTCACCTTTTCGATGATGGACATCGTGGGGGAGTCGGCCAATCTCATCTCGCTCGGCGCGATTGACTTCGGGATCATCGTGGATGCGGCGCTGATCATGGTTGAGGCGGTTTTCCTGCAGCTCAGCCATCATACAGCGGCCCACCGTTCCCCCCAGGTGACGATCGTGCGGGCGGCCCGGCATGTGGGCCGTCCGATCTTTTTTACGACGCTCATCATCCTGGTTGCTTTTGTCCCGCTGTTTACCATGACCGGGGTGCCAGGCAAGATCTTCGCGCCGATGTCGGTAACTTACGGCTTCGCGCTATTCGGGGCGCTCCTGATCGCCGTGACGCTCTCGCCCGTCCTGTGCGCGCTGTTGCTCAAGCCGCCGCTGCGGGAAGGGGACACGCGGTTCGTCGCGTGGCTCAAGCGTTTCTACCTGGCCGTCCTCAGATGGGCCATGGCGCACAAGGTAATGACGGTCTCGTTGGCCGCAGGACTCTTTGTTACCGCCTTGATCGCGCTTCCACTGATGGGCGGCGAATTCATGCCGGCCCTGGAAGAGGGCAACCTCTGGGTGCGCGCCACGATGCCGGTGGACATTTCATTCAACGAAGCAGCCCGGATCGCGACCGATGTGCGGGGCATCTTCCGTGCGCACCCGGCGGTCCAATCCGTGGCCTCGCAGTTGGGCCGTCCGGATGACGGGACCGACCCCACGAGCTTCTTCAACGCGGAGTTTTTCGTCAATCTCAAGCCACGAGACGAATGGCCGCCAGGGCTCAACAAGCACGGGATCATCCATGAGATCGAGGAGCGACTGAAGGCGTTTCCCGGCATCACGTTCAATTTCTCCCAAGCCATCCAGGACAATGTGGAAGAGGCCATGTCAGGTGTGAAGGGCGAGAACTCCATCAAGCTGTTCGGCCGGAACCTCAAGGAGCTCGAAACCACGGCGCTTCAGATCGAGCGGGTGATGAAGCCCATCGCCGGAGTCAAAGACCTTGGCGTTTTTAAACTCCTGGGCCAGCCGAACCTCCTGATCGAAGTGGACCGGAACGCCTGCGCCCGGTACGGCGTGCTGGTGTCGGATGTGAACGCGGTCGTGCAGGCGGCGATCGGCGGACAGGCGGTCACGCAGGTCCTCGAAGGCGAGC
>CAZSUT010000133.1:0-2643 GCA_964610095.1 uncultured Nitrospirales bacterium
CGTCGATGGCCTCTACGACGAGCAGATGCTTATTTGGTATCGGCCGATCTTTGCTTTGACGAAGGGGGCCATTGTCAATCTGATACGTCCAAATCCATCCGTCCCACCGTTTTAGAGTCTCCACGTTAATCTGATGTCCTTTGTACTTTTCTAGGAGCATGGCGAATAGCTCCCACCTTTCTTCGGAACGAGCTTGTCCAGCGCCTTGCTGAACGCTTCCCCGCTCTGATCCACCCCTATCCATCTAGACGTAGGAGACCTTCTGATCGGAGTGAGCCATAACGAATCGACGCCGCGGCTTAAAATTGAAACGTTCGCTTTGGGTCGAAATCGGTCATTCGCGAACGTCAGCTCTCCGAAAGTAGCGGACATTGGAATTGGCGGACGCAAACATGAGGATTTACCCTAACCACGTTTCCGTTGCTTGGTGCTGGCGAATGCCATTCGATTGCGCTTTCTGCTTTTGGCCGCTTTTTCTTCCTCTCTTTTCCTGGCCAGTTCGGTAACCCTTCGCAACTCGGCCTCTCTTGCTTCTCGCCGAGCCTTCACCTCCAACGCCTTTTCTTCCTCCGTCGGCGGTCTCCAGTCGAGAAATTTCGGCCTCAGCCTTTCAAAGTAGGCGCTGGAGGATTCCGTCGCTTTCTGCGTTTCCGATTCTTTTTTTACTCTCATTTCAGCTGCTCCGATCGAAAAACGGTCACTCGATCCTCACTCGCTAAACACCCGATGGCGTCTGCAGTGAGCGGATCGAATAACGGCCGACTCGACGCGCTAACAAGATTCCCGGCGAGGACCGGTGCGCTCCCTTCAATTGCGGACCGCTGCCCTCTTCCCCCACTTCGCCCAGAATTCCTCACCAATCTGCTCGACCTGGAAAGCGAGCACGGTTTCTGCATCGACGCCGTGGATTGTCTGTGCCTTGTCTTCGGGCAGATGGGCTGCGAGGCTCACACCGTAGACGAGCAGGCCTTCGGCGCCGCCGAGCTCCACTGCGCGCTTGCAATGCTCCAGGCGCTCCTTGCCGGCGGCCTTGTCCGACCATGGCCGCGAGCCGTCGACGTTCGGTGCCCAAAGCAAGTAACGGCAACTGCCTTCGGCCGTCTCGACCCCATCGGCCCACAGTGCCATTACGACTTTTCCGTCAGCCTTGCGGACACCACTCCAGCTCGTGCGTGCATCTTCGAGATAGACGCCACGAGCTTCGAAAGCCTTGACGCGTGCTATCAGCTGTCGAGCCTTTGTTCGCGCACCGGGCTTGCACTGCGCAAGCTGCCTGTGGATCGAGCGAGCGCCCCGCAGGGCCGCTCGACAGCGCTCGACGAGATCGGGCTCGTCCAGCCGCTCGGCGTTGTCGAGCAGCTGCCTGATTTCTTGAATGCTCAGCTCGCCGATGCGCGCTACCGTCCACTGGTCCGCGTTGCCGTGCTTGAAAGCATCCCGTGCAGTCATTGAGATCTCGCGCCACGGGAAGACGCCCTCGTCGGGGAAGGCTCTGCCCGCGCGGCGTTACCCCATCTCGCCCAGTATTCCGTACCGACCTTGACGACGCGCAGCCCGAGGAGCTCCTGGCGCTCTATCGGGGCCTGGTCCCTATCAAGGAGAAAACCCTCGGCCACGCCATGTCCTACAGCGAGCCTGCAATGGCGCAGCGTTTCTACACTAACCACGTCATCGAGCGAGCGGTTGGAGCCTGCCCATAGCAGGCAGCTGCAACCCCACGGGTCCATGCTGACACGCGCGGCGGGCATCGCAAAGACCACCATGCCGTCCTCTTCGCGTACACCGCTTCTGCTGCGGGATTGAGATTCGAGCGTCACTCCGTGCGACTGGAAGAACCGCGCCCGCAAAACGGCGCCATTCTTCATCGGAATAATCAGAGACAAACCCATTGCTTTGCTCCTGCGATTGGAATCGCGAAGCAGGGGAGGAGAAAACCGGGAGGGCTACTGCTCGGCTTCTAGCGCAGCGCTTCGTGCGCTCTTATACACCCTTTCGCACCAGGGCGCCGAACATCCTCGGGCGGCAACGCGGCGCATGCTCCTGGTACATCCGCGTCTATTTACTTCTACAGGCCGTTCTACCTGGCAACTCGCTACAGAGTGAAGCTGAGGACCAGGTCTTCCCTCTACAGGGCGGCAAGGTCGGCGTAATCGGCTGGATGTCCGCTTACGGCCAATTCATAAGCCAGGCTAGTCTGGCCGTTGCTCTTCCGGATTACCCTCTCGGATGTCAGCGATAGGGACGGCGAACTCCGCAGAGAAATCCATGCCGCGGCGCGCCTTTTTTTCTATCTTGAGAATCCAAACCGCCCACCTGTCGGTCTGTGCGGCGAGCATCTGACGCGGGTCGCGCGGAATCTGCATCCGTACCGGGACAATACTGCGCCAGTTCGATGATGCCACGGTTAGCTGCTGCTCCATGCGCCAAAGCTCCCTTGGCCCCATCATCTGTCCCCCCCGGATTTCGACGTTTGTTAGGCGCACGACAACCGGTTCGGTGTCCCCGGGCGGCAGGGGACAATCGACATCGGCCTTGAACCAGCCCCCGACCACGCCGGGAAGGGTGATGAGTCGGCAGGTACTACTTCCGTAGCGGTACCAAAGCCACCACGATCTGGTTACAAATGCAAGGACCGTTAACACC
>CAZSUT010000134.1:0-2594 GCA_964610095.1 uncultured Nitrospirales bacterium
GCGTGCACCAGAGCGGACGCGATCCGGTCGCTTCTCTCGAGCTTGTCACGAGCGCACTCAGGGACTCCATCTCTGAAACGTTAATTCAACTGAAGCGGGGTCTCGGGTTCCTTGCCACGATCGGCTCCACTGCCCCATTCATTGGTCTCTTCGGAACCGTAGTCGGAATTATTAACGCTTTCCGAAGCATCGCGGCCACGGGGTCGGGCGGAATGTCTGTGGTTTCGGGGGGCATCGCTGAGGCTCTGATCTCGACGGCCCTGGGTATCTTCGTCGCTATTCCGGCCGTCGTCGCCTTCAACCACTTCACCGGCAAGATTGAGGTTTTCCATGTCGAGATGAATCGGGCTTCGTCCCAGCTCGTGAACTGCTTGTTCAAAATACCGGAGCTCAAGGAGCTTGACGTCGAAGCCGATGAAGTCCAGGCGCCGAGGGTCAAAAAAGAAGGGCCGGCTTATGCGACTCGGTGAACCCAGCAAGATGCAGGCGGCCATCAACATCACGCCGCTCGTCGACGTGGTGCTCGTGCTGCTGATCATCTTCATGGTGATGGCGCCGCAGATGCGCAAGGGACCGGACGTCAACCTGCCGAACACGACGAAACCGAACTCGCAGGGCGACGAGAGAGGCCGCATCCTGGTCTCCGTAGACGAGGCTGGCGGGCTATGGATCAACGATCGGTCCGTCGCTGCCGAGCACTTCAGCGAAGCCCTTAACGCTGCGGTTGGCGTCGAGTCCGACCCAAGGATCGTAATTCGCGGCGATGCAAAGCTCAATTTCCGCCAGGTCCGGGAGGTCATGGTCGCGATCGACCAGGCTGGCTTCCGCGGGGTGGGGCTGATCGCCAAGCGCGCTGGCGCAGAAGGAAAGTGACATCATGCAGTTCAACAGCGATGGTTCTGGCTCCAGTCTGCAGTCTGAAATCAACATCACGCCGCTCGTCGACGTGGTGCTCGTGCTCCTGATCATATTTATGGTCGTCGTGCCACTCCTGATGGAGGGCTACGACGTTGACATCCCTCGAGCCTCCGCAGATACGTCGGCTCAGGTCGCCGATTCCCAGGTGATCCTAAGCATCGCGTCCGCGGCGTGCCCCATCCTCAGGCCGCCGACAGAGGAGGGGGTCCCGAAGGACTGTCAGGTGACCCTGGCGGATCAAAAGATTCCTGCAGCCGAATTGCCCTCGCGCGTGGCCCAGATTCTCGGCAGGCGGCCCGCAGAACAGCGCGCGCTGTTCCTGGCCGTCGACGATCGCCTGAACTACGAGGGGGTTCTACGCATCATTGATCTCGCGAAGTCGGGCGTTGAGGATTTGAAGATCGAATTTGTCGCGGCCAATTGAGGTGGTTGCTTGGTGACAACCATGGAAATTAGGAGCATTCTCAAAAAATCCGGGGCTCCGACGGCCCGCAGCATGGCGAAGAGCCTGGCGATCCATGTCTTCGTGCTGGGCGTGCTGATGCTCATACCGGCGCAACTGCTGCTTCGCAGCCAGCCCCCCAACAAAGAACTCGACATCGTCTTCTATCGTCCACCTGAGATCGCGGTGAACGCGCGAACCCTTTCGCGTCCGATGCCGCGAGGTGAGGCCGGGTCCCCACCAGGCGCGCCTGCGCCCGCGCTGAAACCGAGACCGAACGCTCCAGCAGGTCCAGACATGCCTGGCAAAGCGGAACTGCCACCGGGTCCGGAAGTGGGCTTTCCAGTGGAGTCAAAGCCGAAGGTCGGAGACGCTGGCATCCTGGCATTCAAGGACAAGTTCGCCAGCATGGCAAAGGACAACATCGTTGTGCCTCTCGGAGCCGATGCGCGTCACATGGCCGCCGAGGAAGTAGGCCAACCCTCGGCACGCTCTATGTTGACGAGCAATACGCCGGGATCGAGCGGTGGCATCAACGTCGCTTCGCTGCGCCGCACTGTGGGAGGCGGTGGCGGGGGAGGTGGAGGCGGTGGCAACGGCGGTGGTGGCGTAAATGGCCGTGGCACTGGCGCTGACCGCGGCGGAGGAGGCGGGATTGGTGGTGGCGGAGGCCGCGCAGTCAGTCCGATCACCGGGATCACCGGCGCCGAGCGGCCGAAGGCGCGCAGCGGGCCGGGTCCTTCCCGCACCGACGAAGAAATACAGATCGTGTTCGACCGCTACAAGGCGTCGTTCTACCGGCTGTACAACCGGGAGCTGCGCAATAACCCAGCCCTGAAAGGCCAGATGGTTCTGCGCCTGACGATCGAGCCGGACGGCAGCGTGTCGATGTGCGCGCTGCAGTCGACTGACATGGATGCGCCGGATCTCGCCACGCAAGTGGTTGGGCGCGTCCGGACGATCAATTTCGGCGCGAAGGAAGGCGTGCAGGCTGTGACGATCGTGTACCCGATCGACTTCCTGCCAGCGGCATGAAGACGGCTGTAGAAGCAGAATGAAAATTAAAAGGGTTAGTAGTTATCTGATAAGTTAATTTATCGACGCGATTCTGTCAAAGGCAAAGCCATCGAAAGATGGCGGCGCAAAGTCACCGGTCTAAAGGGCCCAGGGGGACCCTAAGACGGCGGGACCGCCGGAATCCAGTCCACCGCGTGGACTGCCTCGGTCCCTCCCG
>CAZSUT010000135.1:0-2570 GCA_964610095.1 uncultured Nitrospirales bacterium
TGAAGATCCTGCTCTCCAACGACATCATGCCCGAGTCCCGGATTCTCTACCACCGGCACATCCGCGAGCGGGTCGCGAAGGTCGTGCCGTTCCTCCGCCTGGACCAGGACCCCTACCTCGTCATCACGAAGGAAGGGCGGCTGGTGTGGCTCGTGGACGGCTACACGACCAGCGACCGGATGCCCTACGCCCAGCCGTTCGGCCGCCTGGGCAACTACATCCGGAACTCGGTCAAGGCCACGGTGGACGCCTACGACGGCTCCGTGGACCTCTACGTCAACGACCCCAAGGACCCGCTGATCCAGGCCTACCAGCGGATCTTCCCAGGGCTGCTGAAGCCGCTTGAGCAGATGCCAAGCGACCTCAGGGCGCACCTGCGCTACCCTCAAGATTTGTTTACCATCCAGTCCCATGTCTACGCCACGTACCACATGCAGGACCCGCAGATCTTCTACAACAAGGAAGACCTCTGGAGCATTCCGAAGAAGCAGGACAAGGACATGGAGCCATACTACACGATCATGAAGCTGCCCAAGGGCAGTAACGCCAAGGAGACGCCGAAGGAAGAGTTCATCCTGCTGATCCCCTTCACGCCGGCCAAGCGCGACAACATGGCCGCGTGGCTGGCGGCCCGCTCCGACGTGCCGCATTACGGCAAGCTGATCGTCTACCTGTTCCCGAAGCAGAAGCTCATCTACGGCCCGCGGCAGGTAGACGCCCGTATCGATCAAGACTCAGCCATCTCGCAGCAACTAACCCTCTGGAGCCAGCGCGGCTCCCAAGCGATCCGCGGAAGCCTACTGGCCATCCCGATCGAGGACGCGCTCCTGTATGTCCAGCCGCTCTATCTTTCGGCGTCGGAAGGCGCGCTGCCGGAACTGCGCCGCGTCATCGTCGCCTACGGCAACCAACTGCGGATGGACACCAATCTTGAAGCGGCGCTGGAGGGCATCTTCGGCAGAGGGGCATCACCCTCGGCCAAGCCGGCCTCCGGGGCGAAAGCGGCACCGGTTCAGGCGTCAAGCTCGACAAGCACGCTGGGTCCGTCCCCGCCCTCGGTCCTCGCCAAACAGGCGCTCGAGCACTTCAACCGCGCCCAGGCCGCCCTCAAGGACCAGGACTGGGCCCGCTACGGCGAGGAACTCAAAAGGATGCGCGCAGTGCTGGAAGAATTAGCGAAGAAGTGAAAACGATGCGTCGGCTAAGCGTCCACTATCGAGACTTCACCCCGCTCCAAGGATTCTAGGGCATAGACGACCACCGGTTGAACCTTTCCCTTGACCTTGACTGGAGGCAATTTGCGCAAGCTCACGTGACCCAGGTGTCCACGGTTGTCACCACTTTCCTGTTTCCCGATCAGATTCCTCAGGCGCGCGGCAGTCTCCTCACTGATGACAAGGGAACAACCAAACTCACGGGTCAGCTCCTGGACGCGAGACGCGAGGTTCACATGGTCCCCGATCATCGTATAGTCCATTTTCTTGCCTTCAGCACCGATATTTCCCACCACAACCTCGCCGGTATGGATCCCGATCCCAGCCTTGAAGGGAACCCGCCCCTCGGCCTTCCACTTCTCCTGCAACTCGGCTAGCTGCTTCTCCATGTGAAGGGCACATTTGACCGCGAGCTCGACATGGTCGGGCTGGTCGAGCGGGGCCCCCCAGTAGACGACGATCCCATCGCCGACAAACTTATCAAGGGTGCCATCCCACTGGAAGACCACATCCGTCATTGCTCCAAGGTACTCGTTGAGTTGAGACACCACCTCCTCGGGCGAATGCTTCTCGGTAAAGCTCGTGAATCCGAACAAGTCCGCAAACAGCATGGTCAATTCTTTGCGCCGACCTCCGAGCGTCGCCTTGCTGGGGTCCTTGATCATTTCTTCGACGATCCGGGGGCTCACATAACTAGAGAATATTCTCCTGATCTCTTTGGCAAGCTTCTCTTGGGTCTCCCTTGCGATGCGTTCTTGCTGAGCAAACTCCCCCATCGCCCCATAATACGCCGTCATCGCCAGAAAAAACGGCACACGCAGCAGGATCGTGCCAAGGTGTTCGGACACCTCTTCCTGCAGCAGCATCAGTCTTCCGAATTCGACGGCACCGTACGCGACGCACATCACGGAAGCGAGAACCGCCGCACGTGTGAGATTGCCCGCTGCCCCCGCGATCATGATAATTCCGAAGTACACCACGTACAGGCTTGTGTCATTGATCCCGGTCGCATAAAGGGTGACCGGCACGAGCAGGGAGTCAATGACAACGAGGATGGCCAAGACTGCAGCCCAGGGGACGATCCGGGGAAGTCCATAAAGAAGAAGCAGGTTGCCGCCCACTAAGGCCAACACAAATGCCTGTGTTTGACCGGTTGTGAGAGAGGAGTAGCTACTGACGAGCGCGTGAGCGGACAGCACGATCACCACGAGCCACTGCAAGGCCGGAATCGGTTTGCGGTACTTATCCCACACGTCGACCATGGAAACTCCTTTTGAACCGCAAAGAGTATAAGCCGAAGGGACAGAAAAATCGACGAGGCGCGGGTGGCGCCGAGCGGGCGCCCGGGCGGAGCGC
>CAZSUT010000136.1:0-2531 GCA_964610095.1 uncultured Nitrospirales bacterium
TTCGCGTAGGCGTGCGCGGCCGTGCGCGTCCGTTCTCCGTCACGCTGGGCGTGGCTGGGGCCCACAACATTGCCAACGCCCTGGCGGCGATCGCGACGGGGCTCGCGCTGGGCGTTGGCGAAAGCGCGATCCGCGCGGGCCTCGCCCGTTTCCGCCCGACTGGCATGCGCTCCGAGGTTCGCCGGTGGCGGGGGGTGACGTGGCTGAACGATTGCTACAACGCGAATCCGTCGTCGATGCGGGCTGCGCTCCGCTGGCTGGCCGAGCTCAAGGGTGAGTTGAAGGGGGACGGACGCACGATCGCCGTGCTGGGAGACATGCTGGAGCTGGGCGAGGGATCCGTGCGGATCCACCGGGATATCGGAGAGGAGTTGGCCCGCCAGGGGACCGACTATCTTCTGACCGTCGGGGATCTGGCTGCGGAGATCGCTGCTGGCGCGCGTGAGGCGGGGATGCCGGTGGATCGCGTGATCGTGACGCAGGAGCACGCGGCCCTCGCCGAACGACTCAAGAGCATTCTGCGCGCGGGCGATGTCGTGCTGCTCAAGGGCTCGCGGGGCGCGCGGATGGAACGCGTGCTGGAGGAATTGGCGTAATGCTGTACCTCTTGCTCTATCCTCTTCACACGCAGTTCTCGATCTTCAACGTCTTTCGTTACCTCAGCTTCCGGCTCATCTACGCCGCGCTCACTGCCTTTGTGCTTGTCATCGTGCTCGCGCCACCGGTGATCCGAGCGCTGCAGAGCTACGGTGTTGGCCAGAGGATCCGCGAGGATGGCCCCACCCGGCACCAAGGCAAGGGCGGCACACCCACCATGGGGGGCATCCTGATCCTGTTTGCAGTTCTCATGTCGACGCTCCTCTGGACCGATCTGACCAGTCGCTATGTCTGGCTGGCGATCTTCGCGATGCTCGGGTTCGGGATCGTGGGCTTCTGTGACGACTATCTCAAGACCGTCCGCGGGAAGAATCAGGGGCTGACGGCCGCGCAGAAAATCATCGCCCAGGCCGTCGTGGGGCTCGGCATCGGGGTGCTGTTCTATGCCTTACCGGCCTACTCCACGAAGCTCAGCGTGCCCTTCTTCAAGACCTTTTCGCCGGACATCGGGCTCTTCTACATTCCGTTCGCCGTGCTGGTCATCGTGGGCGCGTCCAACGCCGTCAACTTGACAGACGGACTGGACGGTCTGGCCATCGGCCCGGTCATGGTCGCCGCCCTGGCGTACACCGTGGTGGCCTACATGTCGGGCCACAAGGTCTTCGCCGACTATCTCCTCATCCCCTACATCGAGGGCGCGGGCGAGCTGGCCATCTTCACGGCCGCCATCTTCGGAGCCAGCCTGGGCTTCCTCTGGTTCAACACCTATCCGGCGTCGGTCTTCATGGGGGACGTCGGGTCGCTTCCGTTGGGCGCCGCCCTCGGCACTGTTGCGGTGATCAGCAAGCACGAGTTGCTGCTCCTGCTGGTCGGCGGCGTCTTCGTGCTCGAAGCGCTGTCGGTGATCTTTCAGGTGGCCTCGTTCAAATCACGGGGCAAGCGGGTGTTCCTCATGGCGCCCATTCATCACCATTTCGAGCTGAAAGGCTGGGAGGAACCGAAAGTGGTGGTCCGTCTGTGGATCATTGCCGTACTGCTCGCGCTCTTCAGCCTGAGCACGTTGAAGCTGCGATGAGCGTGGTCATGGGCGAACGGACGTCGGTGGAGGTGGCGGGCAAGCGGGTCGCCGTGATCGGCCTGGGGCGGAGCGGCGTCGCCGCAGTACGGTTGCTCGGGGAGCTCGGCGCGCGCGTTGCGGTCGCAGACCAGAAACCGCTCGCTGAGTTGGCGGCCGCGCTGGAAGGCCTGCGGGCCGGCGATCTGGAAGTCCACGGCAGCGGCGCCTACGAGCCGGCGCTACAGGGCGCGGACCTGGTCGTGGTCAGCCCGGGGGTCCCGCTGACGCTCGAGCCGCTCCGGCGCGCGCGCGCCGCCGGCGTCCGCGTGATCGGAGAACTGGAGCTCGCCGCCCGGTGCCTCACCGGCAAGCTCATCGCGGTAACGGGGACGAACGGGAAGAGTACCACGGTAACCTGGATCGGCGAGGTGCTGCAACGGGCGGGCTATGAGCCGTTCGTCGGCGGCAACCTGGGGACGCCGCTGGCGGAGGCCGCGTATGCCGCTTTACACGGCAGGCGTTGGGATTTTGTAGTGGTCGAAGTGTCCAGCTTCCAACTGGAGACGATCGAAACCTTCCACCCCTGCATCGGAGCGATCCTGAACGTGACGCCCGATCATCTCGACCGCTATCCCTCCATGGAGGCATACGCTGCGGCGAAGCTCCAAATGTTCAAGAACCAGACCGCCAAGGACTACGCGATCCTCAACGCCGATGATCCCCGGCTGGCTCGTGCCGCCTATGGTTTTGCGGGGACCCGCGTGCTGTTCAGTCGCACGCGCACCATCGAGCGGGGCGTGTTCGTGGACGGGGATGCCATCATCTCCACGGTGCGAGACGGCTACGAAGAGGTCTGCCGGGTGAGCACCCTTCAAGT
>CAZSUT010000137.1:0-2488 GCA_964610095.1 uncultured Nitrospirales bacterium
TGTGGTCCGCAAAAACTTCGTCCGGACACAGTCTCCCGTATGTAACATTGTTACCTGAAGCCAAGCCTGGAAGATCAACGTTTTTAGGACATCGCGATGTGGTTTATTCTAAGGCACTTGCACGTGCGAGTGCCCCAGGAGGCCCTCACCCCGTGCTGAAACCCGCATTCGTAAACCCCTGTCCGACACGATTCACGACTCGCTCGGAGGTTACACCACGCTACACCCTCCTCGACGGCTCTACGCGTCCGTATCGGCTCTTGGGCGCAACGGCCTTCTGTCAAGAACCGAGGGCGGCTTCGATCTTGGCCGCATCAAAGCCGACGATCACCGTTCCATCGATGACCGTGACCGGGGTTGTCATATAGCCGCGCCGCTGAAGTTCTGCGACAGCTTCGGTGTCCTTCGTCACATCTCGTTCCTGAAATGGAATGTGCTTTTGCGAAAGATACTTTTTCGTCCGTTGGCAGAACATTCAACCCGGCTGGGTGAACACTGTTACTGTCTTCTTCATCACTCGACGACTCCTAGAGGGCCTGCCCGATCCCAGCCGCCCTCAGCTCGGCTTCGTTCGGCCCTCGTCCAGTGCAGCAGGAAGCCAACTTCCCGTCAACTACCACGGCCGGCACCGATCGGATGCCAAGGGACTGCGCTCGCTGCGCGATTTTCTGTTCGTTCATATTCAGGACAGTCACGTCACAAGATGGGCAACTGATCCGCTTCACCAGCTCGACTGTGTCGTTGCACACGGAACAGCCGGCGCTGAAGATCTCAACTTTCCTTGATGCCATGATTCACCACCTCCAAAGATGTATCGCTCACGCAGGATGGGCAGGCTGCCGGTTTCGCCTCAGGCCGCCTGCTCCAAACAAACGCGGTCAGCAACGCGGCGGCTCCTAGCCACGCCATGGGATTCGAGTTCAGCAGGAACTTTCCGGTCAGGATGAGCAGCGCAGCCACGGCTCCTATCAAAACTGAAACATAGCTGCCCTGGCGTGTGCGGCGGAACAGCACAATCAAACTGATCGCTAGTGCAGCTACGTTCAACCAAGTCAGGTACCTACTCTCGCCCACGAAACTCAACCCGACTGCGCCCAACAGCGACGCATAGGCCGGCCAACACGCGGGACAGCTCAAGCTGGGGAGAAGCGATGCTCCCAGCGCTGGCACTACGGGGACGATTTCACTTTTCTTCAATGCTTCCTTGCCTCGCGCGGTTTAATAGTGCGTTCGATGAGCCCGCAGATGACTTCGCCTGGGACCTCGCGGGTTCCATTTCGTTTCCACTGCTTCAGTGTTCTGGCGATCTCATCGCGGAAGTCCTGCAGCCGCTGCAGTTGATCCTCTGTCTCGCGCAGATGCCGCTCCAATGTCTCAATCACCTCGTGGCATGGACAGTGGCCCTGCTCGCGCAGCCGCAAGATGCGGACAATTTCCTGCAGCGAGAAGCCTAAGCGCTGCGCTTGCCGAACGAATTGAAGTCGCCGGAGGTCGGCATCAGCGTAGAGGCGATAGCCCGCCTCGGTTCGCGGCGGTTTGGGGAGCAAGCCTTGGCGTTCGTAGAAACGCACCGCCTCGACGGTCATCCCGGACTGCTTGGCCACTTTGCCGATCCTCATAATCACCACTCTAAACCCTGAAGTCCGCTACAGGGTCAAGCGCCCCTTTTGAAATAATCGGCGGCACGCTGCTGATGCACTCTAGATGCTAATCCCACCAAACGGGGCCGCCAGAATTGGATGATTCATGAACCGACGGACGGTTACCACAAATCGAAAGCGCCGTGACTCGATGCCTCGTTAACTTGCTGTTGGCTGACTTGGCGGTGCGGATGATCGAATTTCCAACCGGCGAAAATAGGCGGACAGTTCGCAGTTAAAATCGATTGCAACGGTCATGAAGACGGTCCTTTTCGCTTGCGTGCACAATGCTGGCCGCTCACAGATGGCGGCTGCGTGGTTTAACCAGCTTGCCGATTTGCGGCAGGTAAGGGCGATTTCGGCAGGGACAAGACCGGCAACACACGTCCATCCGGCCGTGGTCACGGCGATGAACGAAGTAGGCATCGACCTGAGCGGAGCGCAACCGCAGTTGCTTACCCAGGAATTGGCTAGGGATGCAGTCCTGCTGGTGACCATGGGGTGCGGCGATGAATGTCCCTACGTGCCTGGCCTGGAACGAATCGACTGGCCGTTGACCGACCCAGCTGGCAAACCGATAGAAGTCGTGCGGGAAATTCGCGAGGCCGTCCGCTCGCTAGTGACAGAGCTGCTGACGAACCGTGGATGGCTCACCGCCTAGACCCAGTGCCGAACACCAGCGTGTCAGGATAGAAATCGACCCATGCGAACCAGAATGCGACCATCGAGGGGACCTGCAACCCAGACGAAGTCGTGGCGTAGGCGTTGTCTGATTTCCGGTCAAAGTGGATCGTGATCGTTTGGCCGGCAACATCGTCCTCGAAGACGGCAGGCTGCTTCTTCAGGCG
>CAZSUT010000138.1:0-2476 GCA_964610095.1 uncultured Nitrospirales bacterium
CGCACGACGTTGGTGAAATGGCTGATGGGCTCGGGCATCCCGGGAACGCGAATCTCCTCACGCCGATCAATTCGGGGCATGGCCACCTCGCCTTGTAGTTCGACCGGTCTGCTCGGAGAGGCGAGGCGCGATCGAACGTGCCGTCCGCGCTCAGCTTTCCGGACTCCTGCGTCGACGCCGTAACTGTATATCAAGACGCGCACGGCCCGAAAGGGACAAGAGCGCCGAGCAGGATCCTCACGCTCACCACGGGCATCTTTCGTGCGGTACGTTGCTCTCGCGTCAGCCGCGGAGACGGACGTCTGCGTGAGCCCTTCGGTCCAGGCTTCACCGCCCCCCGAGGTAGGCCGTCTGGACCTCGTCACTCCTGAGCAGCGCCTCGCCCGAGCCGCTCAACACGATGGTCCCGGTTTCGATCACGTATCCACGGTCAGCGCACTGCAGCGCCTTGCGGGCATTCTGCTCGACGAGCAGGACCGTGCGTTTCTCACGCTTGAACTCCATGATGATCCGGAAGATCTCGCGCACGAGCAGGGGCGCGAGACCGAGTGACGGCTCGTCGAGCATCAGGAGCTTCGGGCGGGCCATAAGGGCCCGGCCGATGGCCAGCATCTGCTGCTCTCCACCGCTGAGGGTCGCCCCGAACTGCTTGCGGCGTTCGCGCAAGACGGGAAACTTGTCGAAGACCATCGCCATGTCGTGTCGAATCTCCGCCTTATCCGAGCGCCCGTACGCGCCCATCTCGAGGTTCTCCTGAACCGTCATGCGAGTGAGGATTCCCCGGCCTTCCTGCACCTGCAGGATCCCGAGCCGCACGATCTTGTCCTCGGCGATGCCGCGCAGGCTCCTGCCCTCGAAAATCACGTCGCCGCGGCTCGGTGTCAGGATGCCGGAGATGGTCCGCAACAGGGTTGATTTGCCCGCGCCGTTGGCGCCGATGAGCGCGACCACCTCGCCCTCCTCGACCTGCAGGCTGGCGCCGCGCAAGGCCGCGATGGCCCCATAGCCGACGTGCAGATCGTTCACACGCAGCATCCGTGCTAGTCCTCCGTGCCGAGATAGGCTTCGATGACACGCGGGTCGTTCTGCACTTCCTTCGGTGGCCCCTCGGCGATCTTGACTCCGAAGTTGAGGACCGTGATGCGGTCCGAGATCTTCATGACCACGGACATGTCGTGCTCGATCAACAGAATGGTCTTGCCCAGAGCGCGGATATTCTTGATGACTTCGTCGATCTCCTCGGTCTCGCGCGGATTCATCCCCGACGTCGGCTCATCGAGCAGTAACAGATCGGGATCCGTGGACAATGCCCGCGCGATCTCCAGGCGGCGTTGCTCGCCGAACGGAATCGTGGCGGCGACGGCATCGCGTCGGTGGCTCAGGCCGATGAACTCGAGGACCTCTTCTGCGCGCACGCGGATCGCGCGCTCCTCTGGCAAAGGCCCGACCCGAAAGAACATCCGCAGCAGGCCGGCGCGCGTGCGGCAATGGCGGCCGATCATGACGTTTTCCAGCACGGTCATCTGGGAGAACAGCCGGATGTTCTGGAAGGTACGGCTCATCCCTAGCCTCACCCGCTCGTGGGACTTCAGGCGCTCGAGCGGCCGCCCTTTGAACAGGATCGAGCCTTCATCGTAGGCGTGGAGCCCGGTCACGCAGTTGAACAGCGTGGTCTTCCCGGCGCCGTTGGGCCCGATGATCGCGTGAATGGTTCCGGGCTCGATCTGCACGTCCACCCGGCTCACCGCCACCAGGCTGCCGAATCGCTTCGTCACTCCTGTTGCCGCGAGCATCGTCATGTCTGACACCTGGGAGAGAGGGGGCGCACCGGCGCGCGCCCCTCTCATCCGGTTTTGGACGTCGTGCTACCGCACCTTCAACGCCGCCGCCTTCCCCTCACCGACCGGGACGAATCTGCCGTTCTGAACCTGGATCAGCGTTCCCTTCTTGATCGCATCGCCGGCGTGCTTGCCGCCGGCCATGTCGACGATGGTGATCTTGCCGTCCGCGCTGGTGAGGCCTGGGAAGTCCTTGACGGTGGCCAGCGCATCACGCACCTTCTTGCGATCGGCCTCGAGGGTCTTCGGCGTGTTGGTGACGTTAGCCTGCTTGATGGCTTGCGCCAACATCTTCATGGCGTCGTAACAGTTCGCCGCCGGCCAGTGCGGCGTTTCGTTGGGGACCTTGGCCAGCAAGCGCCTCACGTAGCTCTGATTCATCTCCGTCGTGGCGTCCTTGTCGTACGTCGCATTGTGGACGGCCCCTTCCGAGGCGAGGCCGGCGTTCTCGACGATGCGCGCGTTCCCCATCCCGACACCCCCGACCCACAACACCCTGAGGTCTTGCTTCTGCGCTTCCTTCATCATGTTGGCCGTTTCGACCCAGGTGCCGCCGACCGCGATCACGTCGGGGTTCTTGGCTTTGATCTTGGTGATGTGGGCGCTGAAGTCCGTGTCCCCGGTGAGGTAGTCCACCT
>CAZSUT010000139.1:0-2443 GCA_964610095.1 uncultured Nitrospirales bacterium
CATAAGGGTAGAAATCAAACAAACCGCAGGTCAGATAGTGTTGGATAGTGCTGTCAGTTGTCGAAGTCGGTAGCCACGTGGTAGCAGAGCTCGCTAAGCCATTGCGCTTCCAAAAGACTTTGATGGGGAGAAAACAAGCAAATCGCGGGTCAACATTTTGGAAATGCCTACTGGAGACCCCTGCGGCGGATACTTCCCCGCTAAACCATCTGATAACGATACCTCGGCATCGCGCTAATGCTTTTGGGCCTTCGCCCGAAGGGCCTCAAGCAAATCAAAGATGTAGGGCATCATCAGGGCACGAGACTCTAACTTTCTCACCGAAGACCCAAATCTGGCGACCTGCTCAGTCGACACACGGCTGAGATAAACCACGACCGTGCCGTCCCCCGATGGGAGCGCCGCCGCTCCTTGTTGCAGGCAGTTGTATTCATGGCTGGCGTAGTATCGGCGATCCACGAAGACATAGGCCTCGCCGATCCGGAAGAGCATGCGGTGAGACAGGGAGTAGGTCGGACGCCCAGAGACTTCGCTATTAATCCAAAAAAACTGTTCCTTGAGCTCTTCGCCTTGTTTTAAGGTGGTGGCCGGATAGTTGATGAGCACGTCGTACACGGAGGGGAGGTACTTCGCAAGGAGTTTCGATTGTTTTGTAGCAATGGACAGCTCGTCGCTCGGGAGGAGGTGAGACCCGCTCTCGCGGGCGTACGGCGCAATGCCTGCCGACCCCTTCGTGCGATAGGCCTGGTAGCGCGCCAGCAACCCCTCGCGTATCAGCGCCTCCACCTTCTGAATCGGCACCGCCCCGTCCTTGCTGGCTGAGTTCAGCGCCCGAAAGGCCGCCATCTCCTTTTCGTCCAGATTCAGGTCATCGCCCGGTTCCACTTCGAGGTAGCGCCGGGCTTCCTTCTCTCCGTTTGGAGCCCGCGTCACCCCTGCTAAGTCGGCCACTGTCCCTTCGTTCTCACTCTTTCCAAACCCAATGTTCCCAATCCTTCCAAACACAGTGATCACCTTGATGTTCATGAACGCAGCCGCCTCACGAAAGAGATAGGTCAGATTCTCAGCCTTTGTCTTGACTAGCAAGGCCATGCCGAGGGCGAGCTCCCGATCCGATCCTTCAGTGGCCGTCCACGTGACAATTTCGCCTTCCCGGATCCTCTGCCGGTCGCTGTCCGAAATCTGGAACTCCTGCAATAGTTCATCTGCGGGGGGCAGCGCCGATGACCAGCCGGGAGTTTTTGTACCACCTACCATGTGAGCCCTCAGCTCGCAAGCTGGATGGCTTCGGGGGCGGGTGGCTGTCCCCCAAGACTGCTGTGCGGCCTGACGGTATTATAGTGAGTTCTCCATTGCTCGATGAGGACCTGAGCTTCTTTGATCGTATAGAAGAGTTCGCCGTTGAGGAGCTGATCTCGCATCTTGCCGTTAAATGATTCACAGTATCCGTTTTCCCAGGGTGAACCAGGCTCAATGTACAGAGGGCCGATTCCGATCCGCGTCAACCAGGACCTCAGTTGTTTTGCGATGAACTCCGGCCCATTGTCGGACCGAATGTGTGTGGGCAATCCGTGTTTCAGAAAGAGATCGGCAAGAATCAGAATCACATCCTGCGATCTGATCCGTCTGGCCACGAACGACGCGAGGCATTGGCGTGTGTATTCGTCGATGATGTTCAGAATTCGAAACGGGCGACCATCGCGGGTCCTCTCCGCCACGAAGTCATACGACCACACATGATTGGGCCTCTCGGGTCTAAGCCTGAGGCACGATCCATCTGTACGCCACAGGCGGGCTCGTTTGGGCTGCTTGTGTGGCACTTTGAGGCCTTCTTCTCGCCAAATCGTATACACGCGGTCTTTGCCCACATCCCACCCCTCCCTATGTAACATCGACGTAATGGTTCTGTATCCATAGCGACCGTATTCAGAGGCAAGGGCAATCACTCGTTCTCTGAGTTGTTCCCGGAAGGGACTCGGCCGCGGTTCATAACGCTGAGCAGACCGCAATTGTCCAATAGCCCGACATGCGCGGCGCTCAGACACATGGAGCGTTTCCACCACATGCTCCACGGCCTCACGCCGACGAGCCGGGCTTAGAAGTTTCCCTCAGCGACCTCTTTGAGGATGGACAGATCGAGCGCTTGGTTGGCGACGATCCGTTTGAGCCGCAGATTCTCCTGCTCCAAGGTTTTGAGGCGCTTAGCTTGATCCACGCGCAGCCCTCCATACTCTTTCTTCCAGCGGTAGTAGGTTTGTTCGGTGATCCCGAGCTTCCGACAGGCCTCGAGCACGGCCAGCCCTTTGCCGGTGTCGAGCTCAACCGTCCGCAGATGTTGAATAATCTCTTCGGGCGTGTACCGTTTCTTGGGCATGACCCTGACCTCCCTTGGTTGCGGTCCAGTCTAACATTCGTTCTGGACCAGATTTTCCCGGGCAGGTCA
>CAZSUT010000140.1:0-2379 GCA_964610095.1 uncultured Nitrospirales bacterium
TCGAGAAGGTGATCGATCAGGCGGAGGTGATCCGGCACGCAGTCGACGAATTTCAAGTCAAGTTCTTCGTCGCGCTTCTGGTGGTTATGGTGGTGAGCCTGCTCAGTCTTGGCTGGCGCGTTGGCATTGTCGTCGGGGCCGCGGTTCCGCTCACGCTGTCCGCAACCCTCGTTGCGATGGGGTTCGCAGGCATCAATCTTGACCGGATCTCGCTGGGCGCCCTTATCCTGGCTCTTGGATTGCTCGTCGACGACGCCATTATTGCGATCGAAACCATAGTCGTAAAAATGGAAGAGGGCTGGGACAGGATCAAGGCTGCCGGCTACGCCTGGAGCCATACCGCCGCGCCAATGCTGGCCGGGACGCTGGTGACCATCATCGGCCTGATGCCGATTGGCTTCGCTCGTTCCAAGCCGGGCGAATACGTCAGAAACCTCTTCTGGGTCGTCTGCATTGCGCTCCTGACGTCGTGGATCGTTGCCGTAACATTTACCCCCTACCTGGGCGTGAAACTATTGCCGGACATCAAACCGATCGAGGGAGGCTATGCCGCCATCTACGAGACGCGGAATTACAAACGGTTCCGCAGGCTGATTGTGGCCGCGGTGAAGTACAAGTATGCGGTGGCGGGGACGGTTGTCGCGCTGTTCGTCACAGCGGTTTTTGGCATGGGCCTGGTGGAGCAGCAGTTTTTCCCCAATTCGGACAGAACTGAACTCTTGATCGACGTGACGCTGCCGCAAGGCAGCAGCATTGAAACGACAAGCGCGAGCGTGAAGAAGCTTGAGGACTGGCTGCATAAACAGCCGGAAGCGGCGATCGTCACCTCCTACACCGGCGGAGGAGCGCCACGTTTTTTCCTCGCATACAATCCCGAGCTACCGAACCCTAACTTTGCCAAGCTCGTCATCTCAACCCCGAACGCACAAGCGCAGGAGCGGCTTCTCGCTAGATTACGCCAGAGCCTGGCCGCCGGCTTGGTCCAGGAAGCGCGCGTCCGCGCCTCGCGCTTCGTCTTTGGACCTTACTCTCCGTGGCCGGTTGCCTTTCGGGTTTCAGGACCTGACCGTGCGAGAGTACGGACTATCGCCGATCAGGTCCTGGCCAAAATGCAGGCTGATCCACACACAAGACAAGCCAACGAGGACTGGGGAGAGCGCGCGCCGACGTTGCACTTTGTCCTCGATCAAGATCGCTTGCGCTTAATGGGGCTTACTCCCGCTGAAGCTGGCGAGCAGATCCGGTTTTTGTTGACCGGGGTGCCGGTGACGCAGGTGCGGGAGGACATCCGCGCGGTTGATATTGTGGCGAGGACTTTGGGAACGAGCCGATTCAACCCGAACGAACTCATGAATATGACTTTGACCAGCCGCGACGGGCGCGCGGTCCCGATCGCTCAGGCGGGAACGGCGGTCGTCCGCGAAGAAGATCCCATCCTCAAACGGCGCGATCGCCTTCCGACCATTACAGTCCAGTGCGATATCGATGATGCTCTGCAGCCGCCGGCGGTCACGATCGAGCTGGCCAAATTGTTTAAGCCGATCACGGACCAGCTTCCTGCGGGGTACTCCGTCGAAATCGGGGCCAATGTGGAAGAGGCGGCCAAAGCGAACACAGCGCTCGCGGCGGTGATCCCGATCATGATCGTCTGCATGCTGGTCGTCATCATCTTTCAGGTGCGTTCGCTGCCAGCCCTGGCCATGACCGTCCTGACGTCGCCTTTGGGCCTGGTGGGAGTCGTCCCCATCCTTCTCATCTTCCATCAACCGTTCGGCTTCGATGCCATCCTTGGCTTGATCGCGCTGGCCGGAATCCTGATGCGGAACACGCTCATTCTGATCGGACAGATCAAGACAAATCGCGATGACGGCCTCGATTCGTTCCACGCTCTGGTGGAGGCGACAGTCCAGCGTTCCAGACCGGTTGTGCTGACGGCCCTGGCCGCGGTCCTGGCCATCATCCCACTCACGTTCTCGGCATTTTGGGGATCGCTTGCCTATACGCTGATCGGCGGAACGGCTGTGGGAACCCTCCTGACCCTGATATTTCTCCCCGCACTCTACTCGATCTGGTTTCGCGTCAAGCCCACAAAAGGTGGGCAGCACATACCGGAGATCCACGTACCTGAAGGAGCATAGTGATTTCACATGATTCCACTCTTAGAACTGGCCCTTGACGCTCACGGCGGCCCGACACGTTGGCATCAGGCCGAGAGCATCGACCTGAAGCTGTCCATTGGAGGACCATTGTGGCATGCCAAAGGACTTCCACAAGGTCTGATTGTTCCGTTACATGTTGATCGTCTGAAAGATCCGCTCGGCAGCAGCACGGCTATTCACTAAGCCGACCAACCTGTGACTCGTTCGATATCAGCGCGCC
>CAZSUT010000141.1:0-2337 GCA_964610095.1 uncultured Nitrospirales bacterium
CGCGTTGTCAGGCGCAACTCGGGAATCTTCGTCTTCTCCGCCACGTTGATCCAGACCTCGGGGACGAGGACCCCCTCGAGATCCAGGCAGGCGATGACGGGTTTGATAGGCAAGGAGGAGGCCCTCAGTTCATTCTTTTCGTTGGCGCACCCAGTACCTCGCGCACCTTGCGCGCAAGAGTCTGCGGCGTGAAGGGCTTCTGTAGAAACGCCATGCCAGGGTCCAGCTCCCCTTGATGGAGCATAGCCTTGTCGGTGTAACCCGACATAAAGAGGACCTTCATGTTTGGACGCGAGGGCTTCAGACGATCCGCCAACTCGCGCCCGCTCATCTCTGGCATCACCATATCGGTGACCATCAAATGGATCAGTCCCTTGTGCTGCCCGGAGAGACGAAAGGCATCTTCCCCCTCTGCCGCGTCCAGCACCTTGTATCCATAGGTTTCGAGGATCTTCTTCGCTAGGTTCCGGACCCCGGCTTCGTCTTCCACCAGTAGGATGGTCTCCGAGCCGGTGGGCAACGGCTCTGGGGCTTTGTCCGGTTCGACGGCCTCAGCAGCCTCTTCAATCCTCGGCAGATAAATTCTGAACGTGGTCCCGCGCCCAGGTTCACTGTACACCCAGATGTTGCCGCCGCTCTGTTTCACGATCCCATAGACTGTGGAGAGCCCAAGCCCCGTGCCCTTGCCCTCCTCTTTGGTTGTGAAGAAAGGCTCGAAGATACGCGCCTGGGTCTTCTTGTCCATCCCGCACCCGGCGTCGCTGACTGCTAGCATGATGTAGCGGCCGGGGCTGACGTCGACATGCCTTCTGGCGTAGTCTGAATCAAGCACGACGTCCGCCGTCTCGATTGTGAGACGGCCCCCTTCGGGCATGGCATCGCGGGCATTCACCACCAGGTTCATCAGGATCTGCTCGATCTGCCCTGGATCGGCCTTCACAGATGCCAAACCTGGGCTGAGAATCGTCAGGAGATCAATATCTGCACTGATCACCCGCTGCAACATCGTGTCCATGTTGGCGACCACGGCATTGAGGTCCAGAACTTTGGGTTGAAGTACTTGCTTGCGGCTGAAGGCCAGCAAGTGGCGGGTCAGCGTTGCGGCTCTTTCTCCGGCTTCCCTGATCTGCTCAACCGAAACACGGTGGGGCTCCCCTATAGGAAGCGAGAGGAGCATGAGTTCGCCGTATCCATTGATCACCGTCAGCATGTTGTTGAAGTCATGTGCGATGCCGCCTGCGAGCTGACCGATCGCTTCCATTTTCTGGGACTGGCGCAACTGCGCCTCCAGATTCTTACGCTCGGTGATGTCGGTGACGATCCCGCAAAGCGCGTACACCTTCCCTTCTGTATTGCGCAGCGGGAACCTAGAAACAACGCTGGTGTGAAGTTCGTCCTGGTGGCGGGTGACTTCCTCGAATTCCAGCGCCACGCCGGCCTGGAGCACCTTGAGATCATTCGCGCGAAACGCGGCCGCCTGCTCTGTCGTAAAAATTTCGGCGTCTGTCTTGCCCAGGATTTGCTCAGGGGTCAAAGGAGTGAGCTTTCCAAACTGGGGATTGACGTACAAGTAGCGGCCCTCGGTGTCCTTGAGAAAAATGATCGCTGGACTATTGTCCAAAATCGCCTGAAGCCGTTTCTCACTTTCCCGTAACGCCTCTTCCGACTTCCGGCGCTTACGGCGGCTCTCCGCTTCACGCAACTCTCGCTCGATGGCGGGGATGAGCCGCTTGAGAGTACCTTTCAGGAGGTAATCATGGGCTCCGGCTTTCATAGTAGCCACCGCCGTTTCCTCGGTGATCGTGCCGGAGACGATAATGAACGGCAAGTCGTGTCCCCGTTCTTTCAGCAGCGCCAGGGCAGCCATCGAATTGAAGTTCGGAATGCTGTAGTCGGCGATCACCAAGTCCCACTGTTGTCGAGCAAGAGCTCGATCCATCGCAGCGGCAGACTCCACGCGCTCGTGCGTTGGGTCGTAGCCGCCACGTCGCAGTTCATGCAACAATAACTGGGTGTCGTTTTCGGAGTCTTCGACGATCAGGATGCGAAGGGGTCTGCTCATTTCGGTTCTCTCGGGATGGTTCGAACTCCCGTTGCGGTCGGATCATCCGGATTATCGGGGAAGACCTCAAAGAGCACACGGCCGAGGACTTCCTCGCGCTTGGTCATCGTAGCCTTCAAGTACACCTCGCTTACCGCCATGATCGTCAAGGCGGGCGTTAGGACGAGATACAACCCTGGCGCCGATTCGAACAGGGCCTGAAAGTCCGGGGCTTTCATTCGTCGGCGTAGTCGGGGTAGAGCTTCTTCATGCAGTCTTTGCAGATGCCGTGGCTG
>CAZSUT010000142.1:0-2334 GCA_964610095.1 uncultured Nitrospirales bacterium
CATGCTGCCGCTATTGTCCACCACGAGACCAAAACTGACGGGCACGTCCTCCTGCTTAAACACGGAGAGCTTCTGCTCGACCTTGTCTTCCAGCACGCGGAAACTTTCTTCCTGCAATCCCGGCACGAACACGCTGCGGTCATTGAGCACGGAAACGTGCAGTACGACCAAGTTCACTTGCGACTGGATCTTGTATTGTCCGGCCGCGGGTACCTGCGGCGGCGCGCTCGGCGGAGGAGGCTGCACCGTGGGCGAAATCGGCTGCTGCTGTTGCGCCGGCGTGCCTGTGGCAAGAAGCACACCAGAAACGGTGAGGAAGGATACGATTAGAAAAACGGAAAGAATTCCCCGGCTATTCCGTGGGCGCGTAGTAGCCGGTTCTGGCGAAAACATTGAGAGGAGGAAGCCCCTTGGGCGGCCGCAGCTTGACTTTGATTTTTCGCCACGTGCCGTTGCGTTGCTGGTTAGCTGACTTGTATCCGATGACATATTGGTTTCGCAGCTCCATCCCGATCTTCGCGGCGATGTCGGGCAGTTCGCCAATATTGCCTACCGGAAAGACCCGCCCACCGGTCATCTCCGTCATTTCCGAAAGCAGCGAAGGCCCGTTCAACTCTTCGTCGGTTCGCGAACGAATGCCGATAGGATCAAAAATGCCGATTGCATACAGCTGGCAATCGGCTTCCTTCAGGTAGTTCTTTATGTCGTTCTCATTGTACCGACTATGATTATCCCCTCCATCGGATATGATGAGCAAGGCTCTTTTGGCGTTGTGTGCACCCCTCATCTGGCTCAGACCGAGATAGATTGCATCGAGGAGCGCAGTGCGTCCGCGTGATGCAGTGAACATCATGCGGTTCTGCAGCTCGTCCACGCTACTTGTAAAGCCGCTGGTCAATTCGGCTCGATCGTTGAAACTCACCAGGAAAAACTGGTCGAGCGGGTTGGCTGTGCGCATGAATTGCACGGCAGCCTGGCGGGCCTTTTCGACCTTGTCGGACATGCTGCCGCTCATGTCGAAGACCAAGCCAATGGAAACCGGCACATCTTCGCTCGACATCGTCAGGACCTCTTGCTCGATGCCGTCTTCAAACACCCGGAAGTGCTCCCTTTCCAGTCCGGTAACCAGTCGATCGAGGGGGTCCGTAACCGTGACGCTAACGAGCGTCAGATTGACGTCAACTTTGATCCCTTGTCCGGGTTTGACCTGAAGTCCGGGAGGTTCCTTCGGGGGTTGGACAGGGCCTGTTCCTTGGCTAAATGCCGTGGAGACAATCAGACCGCACACGACAAACGCGACTGTGAAAAGGCCCAACCGCTTTGGTCCTGCCATCACCGCGTTGCCTGCCTTCGTCGGCGCTGCCGGGGCGGTTACGGCTGATTCCGACGGCTCAACACTGAGGATATTCTACCACCAGAGGAACACTGCGCAAGTACCCGCGAGCCGATTTTGACAATTTATTTACCTAGGGACTACCACCGTTTCGCCTGATTTTGGTTGACGCAGCGCAAGGATGTTCGAACACTGTGATAGCATCGCTGCGTTCCGCGGTTCGAATTCCTGCGGGCGCCAGGTACCTGCCGCTGGGAGGCGGGAGCCGGGACGAATTTCTGGCGGGCTCGACCCACGTGCCTGCCGGCAGGCGGGGAGCCCTCGCCCGTTCTAACCATCGACGCGCGGACGAACTACTTTATGGCTATCGCGGTGATACCTGCTCGATTTTCCGCCACTCGATTGCCTGGTAAGCCACTAGTGTCCCTGGCCGGGAAGCCGATGATCCAGCGGGTGTGGGAGCGGACGCGTCAAGCGAAGCGGATATCCCGAACGGTCATCGCCACGGACGATGAACGCATCCTTCAGGCAGCCGCGGGTTTTGGAGCCGAAGCCGTACTCACCCGGTCCGAACATCGCACTGGCACCGAGCGCGTTGCGGAGGTAGCTGCGTCGGGTTCTTATCGTGCAGAAGATGTCTTCGTGAACGTGCAAGGCGACGAGCCGCTGATTGAGCCTGACGCGATTGACACGTTGGTCGAGGCTATTGAATCTGAGGAGGGCGTTGCTGTCGCTACCCTCATGGTTCCCATCGCGAAGCCGGCGGACATCATGGACCCGAACATCGTGAAGGTGGTTCTCGACTTCGACGGCAACGCGCTCTACTTCTCGCGGGCGCCGATTCCGTGGGTGCGCGACCGCAATACCCCAGTGCATGCGCAGCACATGAAGCACCTGGGGCTCTATGCGTTCCGGCGCGCCGCGCTGCTTGATTTTCCGACGCTGCCCGTGGGAGACCTTGAGCGCATCGAGCAGCTCGAACAGCTTCGTTGGATGGAGAA
>CAZSUT010000143.1:0-2305 GCA_964610095.1 uncultured Nitrospirales bacterium
ACCGTTCGGCCAGCTCAGCATCGTAATCTTCTGCGCTCAACATGACCTCGAGCGCCCGCGCGCGGCCCATGAGGCGCGCGAGATGTTGGGCGGCACCCGCGCCGGGGATCACGCCGAAGGCCGGCTCGAACTGACCGAAGATCGCCGACTTGCGCGCGGCGAAGCGCATGTCGCACGCCAGCGCGAACTCGCTGCCGACGCCGCGCACGCGACCCTCGATTTGCGCGATGGTGACGAGCCGGCTTGCGCTCAGATGGCGAAACAGAAGACCGATCGAGGCTTCGCCGGTCAACTTCGCCGCTGCCTCTCGAAGTTCTTTAATCCGCGTCACGTCGACGTGGGAAATGAAATAGTCGGGGTCGGCGCTCTTGAACACGATCACCTGGACGGTGTCGTCAGCCTCGGCTCCCTGAATGAGCGAGACAAGATCGCGGACCAGTTCGGGCCCTAGAAGGTTCATGGGCGGGGCAGAAATTTCCGCGAACAGAACGGCCCCATCCTGGTACACAGTTAGCGTCTCGAAAATCACGGGATCTCTCCTCACTTCATTTCTCGGACTACCGCAGCGATCGGAACGCCGCGCGGACTTCGGCCGCAAACAGCTCCGGCTGCTCCCATGCCGCGAAGTGGCCGCCTTTGTCGACCTTGTTGTAATAGATGAGGTTGGGATACGCCCGCTCCGTCCAACTCCGCGGGGCTTGATATTGCTCGCCGGGAAAAACGCTCACGGCCACGGGGATGGAAACACCCTTTGCGTTGAAGTAGCCGCCCTTGTATTCCCAATAGAGACGAGAAGCGGAGACCCCCGTGTTCGTCAGCCAATAGAGCGTGATGTTGTCGAGGATCTCGTCACGCGTCAGTTCGCCTGTGGCGCTCGAGGTGCGGTGCAGCGCTGCAACGACCGCGGCCGCCGGCTGGCCGTCACCGTCACCATGGTCCAGCAGATAGGCGGCGAGGCCGACGGGTGAATCCGCCAGTCCGTACAAGGTCTGGGGCCGACTCGCCATCAACTGATAAATTGCCACATGCTTGTACGTGAAGATGAGTTGATCGTAGGCGCGTTTTTCCTCGGCGGAGAGGCCGGATGGCGGCGGGTCGCCGGCCAGGGTTGCCTTGTCGATGTCCGCTGGGACCGTGCCGGGCATGTTCGTATGGATGGCGAGCAATCCCTGTGGAGCCTGCAAGCCCATCTGGTCGACGACAAATGCACCCCAGTCCCCGCCCTGGGCCACATAGGGGCTCGCTTGGCTGTCTGGGATGTAGCAGGTAACGGTGCCTTCACGAATCCAGTCTGGCCATAACATCGGGTAGGATCGGCCTGGAGCTCCTCATCGCCGAGGATCTTCGCTCCTCTTTCTTTCAGACCACCCTGCGGGAAAAGAAAAATGTGGACTCCGCCGTTGGTCGGTAGCCACGAGTCTGCGGATTTGCGCGATGTCGCGGGACCGTGGGCGCAAAGTGGACTCCCCACCATTCTGTCAAGCCCTGGCTTCGAGGCGTCGAGCCCAAGCTGCTCAAACAGGAAGGCTGTTCTACCTTAGATGAGCCAGGAATACGGGAATATCTGCCCTGGCTTCAGATCAAGATAATTTGTCGAATCAACTGGGATTTTAACTCCTGGTCTGATCCTCCATTGATGGATCGTTCGACTTCCCGGAGGGTAGGATGCATCGCTGTAACCCGGGTTGTATGCGAAACCGTCCGGAAACTCTGCAGTGAGTTCATACTCATATTCCGACACTAGGGGCAGACGAGTGAAGCGATAGACTCTGGCTCCCCCGGCTAAACAGTCGCGCTCCAGCCCAAGAGCAGTTTCGATTTGCAACGGGGTCTTATTCAATAAAAACTTGGCAAGTGTAATGTATCCTTCCAGGGCCGAAGCCACGGGCCTGCCCGCTGGCACGACCTTCACGATTTGGTTTGGTCCTGTCAGGGACCACATTTCTCTCCTCACCACTTCATGAGCTTCCCGCTGCCAATCATTCATTCGAGCCATAACAAATACGAGCCTCCTTCTGCTTCCGACATCGGTGCGTAGTTTACCAAATGGTGAGCGCGTGAAGTAGCGCAGATACATCCGCCGTCCAGTCCGGTTCCAGTCAGTTGACGTGCGCCCTGTCTGTTCTGCCCAACTTGCCTTGATGTTCCCGCCACACCGAGGTAATGTCCCAATTGCTACCGATATGGCCCAACAACAGGACCTAGAATGAACGATTTGATTGTGGTGGAAAAGCTGGCGGAATGGCAGAGACTGAAGGCGCTCGTTCTGGACAGCGTCTCTTCGCCGATTACGCGCCGCGTTTAC
>CAZSUT010000144.1:0-2075 GCA_964610095.1 uncultured Nitrospirales bacterium
AGCACGAGTCCCAGCGAGGCGAAGGCGACGAACATCATCAGCACGAAGCGCGGCTCTGTGTACCAGTTCTTATCCATCAGTTCCCGTTCCGGCCGGGGACCTTCCATCGACAGTTCCTTGTCGATGTCCGCCAGCGTCCGCCGGACGGCATTCGTCAGGCGCGCGGGCTCTCCCGCGGTTCGCACAATGAGGTTCGGGACGAGTAAGTCCTCTCCCACTGCAACCGTGTACGGAACACACATCATCGGCTGCACGATCGTCCCCGTGCTGTTGCTGTGTCTCGTATCCGCCACGACTCCGACAATCTCGAACCACTCTTGCTGGAGTGCGGGAGGCGGCCAACCGGTGTTCATGGCATCGTGAAGTTTGATCTGTCGGCCCAAAGGGCTCTCACCGCCGAAATAGCTATTGACGAGAGACCGATTGACCACGGCAACCTTTCGGGTGTGCACCATATCCTCCTCGGAAATGGTGCGCCCCTGAAGCAATTCGATACCCATCGTCTCGAAGAAACGATCACAGGTGAACCGCAAGGATGCGCTCTGATTCCCGGCGCTGGGCTTTCCGGTGATTTCGATCGCTGCTATAGACCAGTCAAGCCCAAGCGCAGGAAAGCTCAGGGCGGCCGAAGTGACCCCTGGCAAGGCCCGCACGCGGCGCAGGAGTTCCACCCTAAACTGGTTTCTTTGCTCGTCAGTCTTGTAGCGCTCCTCGGGTAACCGTAGCTCCCCTTCCAGCAAGTTGTCGGGGTTGTATCCCAGGTCGGCGTATCGAAGCGCGAAGAAGCTGCGGATGAGCAGGCCGCCTCCTGTCAGCAGCACCAGCGATAGCGCCACCTCGCTCACCACCAGCAGGCTTCGCAACCTGCCGTGGCCTCGGCTCTCGCCGGCTCCCCGGCTCGTAGCCTTCAGAGGTTCCTGCAAGTCCGCCCTGGCCGCACCGAGCGCAGGCGCTATGCCGAACAGCAGGGCGGAAACCAACGCTATGCCCAATGAGAACAGTAAGACCGGCCCGTTGATGCGAACCACGGCTTCAGCCTTCATATACGCTTCCGGGACGATGGCCAACAGACCGGCGAGTGCGGGTTGGGCAAGTACGCAGCCGAGGGCCGCTCCTCCCAAGGCCAAGAGCAAGCTCTCGACCATGAGCTGCCGGATCAGCCGGATGTGGCTCGCGCCCAACGACGCGCGGACGGCAAATTCCCGCTGACGCCCCGTGGCGTGCGCCAGCAGCAGGTTGGCGACATTGACGCAGGCAATCAGGAGCAGCAGGCCCACCGCCCCCAACAGGATGCCCCACGTATGGCGAAGGTAACTTGTGAAGGCGAAGGTGAAAGATTCGACGGTGAAGATTACGTCCTTGGGGTGGTCGTTAGGGTAAACCTTTGCGAAGCGCTGCGCCAGGACTGCGATATCTGCCGTTGCCTGCCTGAACGATACGCCCGGCTTCAGACGCCCTTGGAAGAAGTATTGCTTGTCGCCGAGTGCTTCAGCTCTGGAAATAGTCGTGGGGCGCCACAAATCGAAGGTCAGGCGCGGCGGCATCACGCCGATGACGGTGGTGGGTTGGTGATTCAGAATGAGCATTTTGCCGATGATCCCGGGGTCTCCGCCGAACTTGTTCTGCCACACTTTGTAGCTCAGGATGACGACGGGCGGCGCACCGGGCTTGCCATCCTCGTCTGTGAACGCCCTGCCTAGCAGGGGCGGTACGCCGAGGACGCGAAATGTGTTGACGGTTACCAGGCGTCCGACGTACTCCACCGCTGTACCCGAGCCGGTCAGGAGACCGCCTCCAAATGTAATTCCAATCACCTCGTCGAACACGTGATTTTGCTGCTGGTAATCCAGCCATTCGGAAGCGGAGAGCCGCGCCCAATTTTCCCAACCATGTGCGGTGCCATGTGCCATCAACACCGCCAGGCGATCACTGTGAGGATAGGGGAACGGATCGATCAAGACGCCGTAAACCACGCTGAAGATGGCGGTGGTGCCGCCGATGCCGAGTGCGAGCGTCAGAACGGCGACTGCCGTCAGGCCCGCACTCTTCGCCAGCATGCGCAGGCCGTAGCGGAC
>CAZSUT010000145.1:0-2003 GCA_964610095.1 uncultured Nitrospirales bacterium
GGGTTGTGCTCCTTCTCTTCCCGCACGGTCGTGGACGGACCGTGGCCGGGAAATAGGATGAGCGAATCCGAGAGCGTCAGGAGACGCTCACGGATGCTGGCGAGATGGGTGGCGTAGAGGGTCGCCGGATTGGCCCGCCCGATGGAGCCAGCGAAGAGCGTATCGCCGACGAACACGCACGCGTCCGCCTGGTAGCACACCCCACCCGGCGTGTGGCCGGGGGTGGTCATCAATCTGATCTCTTTCCTGCCTACCTGCAGCGTGTCCCCATCGCGCACGAACTTGCGCATGGCTGCCGACGGCTTCCAGCCCAGCAAAGGCCAGTCTCCTTCCCCGATGTACACGGGCGCTTGGTGGTGCGCCAGGATCGCGTCGATCCCGCTGGCGTGATCGGCATGGCCGTGCGTCAGGCAGATGGCGATGAGCGTCAGCCGGTGCTGCTCGATCGCGCGGAGGACCGCCTCGGGATGGTAGCCGGTGTCGATGAGGACAGCATGACGGGTGGCCGGATCGTGGTAGAGATACCCCTTGACGGCATAGCCGCCTATGTCGCCATGGATCGTGATGACGTCCTGGACCGTGTTCGCGATGGGATGGCGCGGATGCCACCCGTCACAAGCGATTGCGGCCAGCTTGGCGCCGTCGAGGCGGAGTGCGGCGGCGAGCGCGTGGACCTCCTCCAGGGTCGGCGCGCGCAGGCCCGCTTCAAGCTCCCGTAGCGCCGGCGTGTTTAGACCGGCTTCCCTGGCAACCTGGTTGGGATTCAGCCCCAGGCCGGTGCGCGCCTTCTTGATGATGTCGCAGAACTCGTCTTCCAACATGGCTTCGGATTCAACCGTCCCGTCAATCTACTCTACCGTGTGTGATGCCGTCAGGGGAAGGTGAAACTTTGCGCAACTTTGCGCATTGACCGGTGCGGTGAGGGCAGCTATCCTCATTGTCCACTGTCCGATGTTGGCAACCGATCATCGAGCTGACTCGCGCTGAATGCTGCTGGCTAACCGGCTCAGGGCCGCCATCACCAAGCCTTTGCTGCCGGTCGCTTTTTTCCTGGGCGGCGTGACCTTCGACAGCATCACGTTGACCCGTATCGATCGCCTGCGGGACAACCTGATCGTGCTCCTGTATTTGAGCCTGCTGGGCGGGTTGATCGTCCTGACCACGCGCGCCGATCTGGGCAGGACCCCGCCTGACGCGACGGACGTCCCAGGGAACATCAAGTCGTTGGTGAACGTCAAGTCGCTGATCGCCCGCGCGCAGCCGCACTATCCCCATGCCATCCAGTTCCTGCTGGGGGGGCTGTTCAGCGCCTACACGATCTTCTATTCGCAAAGCGCCTCGCTGACCACGACAGCGGTCTTCTTTGCGCTCCTCATCGCCTTGCTGGTGGGGAATGAATTCCTGCGTGACCGCCTCACCAACGCGAACGTGCGCCTGCTCGTGAGCCTCTACGCGCTCGTTGTCTTCAGTTTCTTCACGTTCTTTCTGCCGGTGTTGATCGGGGCCATGAACACGGTTGTGTTCCTGATCGGCGCGGGGTTGAGCGCGGCCGTGACGATCAAAGTGGTGCGGCTGATCTATCAGGAGCAGCAACCGGCACCATCGCGATGGGAGGAGGCCCGGACCAGCTTGCCGGCCATCGCGTTGATCGTCGTACTGGTGGGGTTCTATTTCCTCAAATGGATCCCGCCGGTGCCGCTCTCACTGAAGTTCGCCGGGGCGTACCACAAGGTGGCCAAGGTGGATGATGAATTTCAGCTCGCGTTCGAGAAGGCGGCTTGGTACCAGTTCTTTAAGCGCTCGGACGATCCCTTTCACGGGGAGGGCCCGTCCTATTGCTTCTCTGCCGTGTTCGCCCCGGTTGCTTTGCACACGACGATCTTTCATCGCTGGCAATACCGGCCTGATGCGGGACGGAACTTCTTGATGACGGACCGGATCCCGATCGCGATCGCGGGCGGGCGCGAGAAGGGCTACCGGGGCTACACCGTCAAGCAGCGGGT
>CAZSUT010000146.1:0-1595 GCA_964610095.1 uncultured Nitrospirales bacterium
CCGTAGTTGTGCAGGATCTCGCCGACGATCTTGCGGTTGGGAATCACGACCCGCGACCGGTCCCCGTGCAGCAGCGTCGTCGAGAAGACGTCGATCGCGGTCACTTCGCCGTAGACGCCGACGATTTCAATATACTCCCCGACCCGGAAGGGCTTCGTAAAGATGATGGACAGGCCGGCCATGACGTTGCCTAGCACGCCTTGCAAGGCCAGTCCGACGCCCACGCCGGCGACGCCGATGCCGGCGATGAGGGGCGCGACTTGCACTCCGAATGTGTCGAGCGTCACCACCAGTGTGAGCGCGATCATGAGGACCTTGACGACACGGACCAGCAGCAAGCGGATCGGGGGCTCTAGCTCCTGGCGCTGGAGCCATTTCATCATGATGTTCCCCGTCCATCGTGCCAGGAGCAGGCCGGCCGTGAGGATGACGACCGCACCCAATACCTGTAATCCGTACTTGATGAGGAGATCGACTGGAATATTGTTCAGCGACATAGCGGTTCTCCTTCGCGTTACGCTGCCTTCAGATCAGACGTGCAATGCCCGCACCGCGTGGCTCTGACCGGAATGCTTGACAGGCAATGGGGGCAATCCTTGGTGGTCGGCACGGACGGCGGCGCCTCCGGCTGACGTTTTAGCCGGTTGACTTGCTTCACCAGCACGAAGATCACGAACGCCACGATCACGAAATCGAAGATCGCCTGGGAAAAGACGCCGTAGTTGATGGTAGGGGCCCCTGCGGCTTTGGCGGCCGTGAGTGAGGGCTGGGGTTGCCCCGAAAGATTGATGAACAGGCTGGAGAAATCCACCTTGCCCATCAACAGGCCGATGGGCGGCATCAGGATATCGCTGACCATGGAGGTGACGATTTTCCCGAAGGCCCCGCCGATGATGATTCCGATGGCCATGTCGAGGACGTTTCCCTTCATCGCGAATTCTTTGAACTCTTTGAGCATGTTCGTTCCTCCTTTCCATATCGCTGCCTGTGTGAGAAACAAGTCTATTCGGCCACGGCGTCAATCCGCTTTCATGCGGGCAGGTTAGCGGCTTTGCAGAAGGCGGTTCGTAGCTCCGCGTAGGTCTGCGTGACGGGGAATTGCGGGAACTCCTTGGCGATGTTCGCGGGCGGGCGGAAGAAGATGCCGGCGTCGGCGGCTTTGAGCATGCTGGTGTCGTTGTAGGAGTCGCCGGCCGCGACCACCTGGAAGTTGAGAGCCGTGAGGGCCAGCACCGAGGCCAGTTTCTGATCGTGCAAGCGCAGGTGGTAGTTGACGATCCGACCGTCCGGCGCGACCTCCAGTGTGTTGCAGAAGAGCGTTGGGTAGTCGAGCTGCTTCAGCAGGGGCGCGGCGAATTGCTCGAAGGTGTCGGAGAGAATGATCACCTGGCAGCGCGCCCGCAGCCACGCCAGGAAATCCTTCGCGCCGTCCAGCGGCGCCATCGTGGCGATCACGCCCTGGATGTCCTTCAGCTTGAGCCTGCGTTCTTCCAGGATCTTCAACCGCTGCTTCATCAGCACGTTATAGTTTGGCTCGTCCCGCGTTGTCAGGCGCAACTCGGGAATCTTCGTCTTCTCCGCCACGTTGATCCAGA